>DFWT01000200.1:4135-12467 GCA_002381045.1 Rhodoferax sp. UBA4127 | reverse complement strand
GGTGAGATCGTTAAAAAGTGGTCGAGTCTAAATGACCCGAATTGGCCAGCCGTGATAAAAATCAAAGCTTGGAAAGCACCCAGGCTTGCACACTGTCCAGCGCCGCTTGCAGTTTGGCCGGTTCTGTGCCACCTGCCATGGCCATGTCGGGTTTGCCGCCGCCTTTGCCACCGACTTGCCCAGCAACAAAGTTAACGAGATCGCCAGCCTTGACCCGGGCCGTGGTGTCTGCCGTCACACCGACAGCAACTTGCACCTTGGCGCCATCCACCACCCCCAGCACAATGACGGCGGTTTTCAGCTTGTCTTTGAGCTTGTCCANNTGTCCATGGTGTCGCGCAGCGTTTTCACATCGGCGCCTTCGAGCCTGGCCACCAGCAGCTTGACGCCCTTGATGTCCTCTGCCTGATTGACCAATTCGTCACCTTGGGCGCTGGCCAACTTGCCTTTGAGGGCAGCCAATTCCTTGTCCAGGGTTTTGACATGTTCCAGCACCGAGGCAAGGCGTTCGTTCACCTCGGCCAGCGGGGCTTTCAGCATGCCCGCGGTCTGACCAACCGTGTCTTCCAGGTGCTGGAGGTAAGCCAACGCATTCACACCGGTCACCGCCTCGATCCGGCGCACACCTGAAGCGACACCACTCTCAGCCACCACCTTGAACAAGCCAATGTCACCAGTGCGCTGCACATGGGTGCCGCCACACAGCTCACGGCTGCTGCCGATGTCAAGCACCCGAACCGACTCGCCGTACTTCTCGCCAAACAGCATCATGGCGCCGGTTTTTTGGGCCGATTCGATATCCATCACTTGCGCTTGCGTGGCAGCATTGGCCAGAATCTCGGCATTCACTCGGGCTTCAATTTCGCGGATTTCAGCATCTGTGACCGGGGCGTTGTGCGCAAAGTCAAAACGCGTGCGCTCCGGATTCACCAGACTTCCCTTTTGCTGCACATGCTCACCGAGCACCTCGCGCAAGGCCTTGTGCATCAGGTGTGTCACTGAGTGGTTGCGCATGGTGGCACCGCGCAGGCTGGCGTTCACATGAGCCACCACCGATTCACCGACCTTCAGCGTGCCGGTCTTGAGCGCGCCATGGTGGGCAAACACATCGGCCTTGATCTTCTGGGTGTCGGCCACGTCAAACAAGGCGTGGTCACAGAAGATGGCACCGGCATCACCCACCTGCCCACCGCTCTCGCCATAAAACGGCGTGGCGGCCAGCACCAGCACACCAGTCTCCCCTTCTTTTAAGACGTCAGCCCTTACGCTGTCAAGGTAGATAGCTACGATTTCTGTAGTCGCTGTCAAATGCTCGTAGCCAACAAACGCGTTGCCAGTGCCGGTGTACTCCAGCGCCTTGTCCATCTTGAACTTGCCCGCTGCACGGCCCTGGGCTTTCTGGTGCGCCATGGCGGCATCAAAACCAGCCGAGTCCACTGTCAAGCCGCGTTCGCGGCACACATCGGCCGACAAATCCAGCGGAAAACCAAAGGTGTCATGCAGCTTGAAGGCCACATCACCCGGCAGCACCTTCACGCCACCTGCCAGGGCCTCGTCGAGGATCTGCATGCCAACTTCCAACGTCTCATAAAAGCGCTCTTCTTCAACACGCAGCACGTCCATGATGCGGGCCGATTGGGCGGCCAAGCTGGGGTAGGCGGCGCCCATCAGCGNNGGATGATGCGGCGCTGCACATAACCCCGCCCCTCGTTGCTGGGCAAAACGCCGTCACTCACCAGGAACGCAGTGGCGCGGATGTGGTCAGCAATCACCTTAAGCGAGTTGTTGGCCAGATCAGTGGTATGGGTCTCGCGGGCAGCTGCTTTGATCAAGGCGTCGAACAGGTCAATTTCGTAATTGCTGTGCACATGCTGAAGGATGGCCGCCAGGCGCTCCAGACCCATGCCGGTGTCCACACAGGGTGCGGGCAAGGGTGTGACCGAGCCGTCTTCTGCCATGTTGAATTGCATGAACACGTTGTTCCAGATCTCAATGAAGCGGTCGCCGTCTTCGCCGGGGCTGCCCGGAGGCCCGCCGGGAATGTGATCGCCGTGGTCATAGAAGATTTCGCTGCACGGACCGCAAGGGCCGGTGTCGGCCATCATCCAGAAGTTGTCGGACTTGTAGCGCCCACCCTTGTTGTCGCCAATGCGAATCACGCGTTCGGGTGGCAGGCCAATTTCTTTGGTCCAGATGTCAAAGGCTTCATCGTCTTCTTCGTAAACGGTGGCCAGCAAGCGCTCTTTGGGCAGCTTGTACACATCAGTTAACAACTCCCAGGCCCACTTCAGGGATTCGCGCTTGAAGTAGTCACCAAAGCTCCAGTTGCCCAGCATCTCAAAAAACGTGTGGTGCCGCGCGGTGTAGCCCACGTTTTCCAGATCATTGTGCTTGCCACCTGCGCGCAGGCAGGCCTGCACCGAGGCGGCGCGCACGTACGAACGCTTGTCGGTGCCCAAAAACACATCTTTGAACTGCACCATGCCTGAGTTGGTGAACATCAAAGTGGGGTCGTTTCCGGGGACCAAGGGGCTTGAAGCCACCACGGCGTGGCCCTTGGAGGCAAAAAAATCCAGGAACGACTTGCGAATATCAGCAACGGTGACCGGGGCAGCGGTTGGGTTCATGTTTGAGCGATCTGGTATCAAGGTGCGAGAGAGTACGGAGTACGGCAGACGACCTGACGCGAAAGCGAGAGGCTGGTGTGTGCCAAGCCCTTGATTTTAAAGGATCAAGCCGGGCGGCACTGTTCGATCAAAAAGCCGAACAACGCCGGCTCATCGCAAAAAATCACGTTGAAGCGCAACCACGGGCTGGTGCGCAATTCTGGGCTGAACAAGTGACCTGGCCCAAGCAAGATGTCTTGATCTGCTGCCTTGTAGGCCAACTCGGCCGAATCCGCCAGCGCCGGGTGCTTGGCCCACAGAAAAATACCTGCCTTGGGTTCACAAAAAATCTCAAAACCTGCTTTGATCAGACTGGAGGCAGCTGACGCATGGGCTTTAGCCAGGCGCTCTCGCAGGCCCTTGACATGTTTGCGGCAACGCCCGTCGGTCAACGCGCCGTAGGCCAAGCGCTCGCTGAATTCTGAGGAGGTCAGGCCCGAGATCATCTTGAGTTGCGCCAGGTCTTCCAGCAGATCCGGGTTGGCGGCCAGGTAACCGACCCGGATGTTGGGCGAAATAGTTTTGGAAAAGCTGCTGATGTAAATCACCCGGTGCAGCTGGTCCAGGCTGGCCAGGGACGGCCGCGGCTCCGGGTCCAGATCGGCATAAATGTCGTTTTCAACCACCAGGAAGTCATGTTTGTCAGCCAGTTGCATGACCCGGTGCAAATGGGCCAACTGGGCAATCGAGCCGGTGGGACTTTGCAGGCGCGGCTGAGTGAAGAAGACCTTGGGACGCTCTTCAATGACCAACTTTTCAAGTGCCACCAAGTCATAGCCTGCTGGCGTACGCGGCACACCAATCAGGCGCGCACCCAAAAACCGCAGGGAAAACAGCAGATTCGGGTAGCCGGGGTCATCCACCAGCACCGGGTCACCCGGGCGCACCAGCCGACGCGCCACCAAGTCCATGGCCTGACTCGACCCCTGGGTGAGCAGCACCTGCTCGGCAGTGACAGCAATTTCCTGCTCAGCCAGCAGCTCCCTCACCAGCCGCCGCAGCGGCGGGTAGCCCTTGGGTTCACCATACCCGCTCAAATCAGCATCTTCTGCGGCCAGACTGCGCAGCCCCCGGCGCACGCCATCCTGAAACAACCAATCGCCCGGTAGCCAGCCGCAGCCCGGCTTCATGCGCAGTGCACGATTCTCAAAAATGCGGCGTAAGTACCACATGGAATCAAAGCTGAAATTGGGTCCGTGACCTGGCGACTCGGTGGCCACCGAGGGCCGTGTTTTGACAAAAAACCCCGAGTGCGGGCGTGACGCAAAGTAGCCCAGCGCCACCAACCGGTCGTAAGCATCCACCACCGTGAAAACGCTCACATTCTGCGCGTGGGCAAACTGCCGGATCGATGGTGCCTTGGAACCTGGCCGCAGCTCACCACGGTCAATCGCAGCGCGAAAGCCGGCCACGATTTGCAGCACCAATGGCGTTGAGTTGTGGGGATCAAGGGTGAACATGGTGGTCTAGTCGAAATCTGTACTGGTCGCAAAGGCGACACAGTACATCCTCAAAAAGGAGTGAACTGTATATGGTCTGGGGCAGTAATCAACCCTACAGTGCGTTCACTTCGTCAACCCCACACCGCTAAGGACCGATATGCTGACAAAAACCCAACAAACCAACGCCGCCCTGATGGAACGCCGGCGCGCTGCCATTCCACGCGGAGTCGGCCAAAGCCATGAAGTATTCATTGCCCGTGGCGAAAATGCTGAAGTTTGGGACGTGGAAGGCAAACGCTACATTGACTTTGCGGGTGGGATCGCGGTGTTGAACACCGGCCACTGCCGCCCGGAAATCATGCAAGCCGTCAAGGACCAAATCGACCGCTATACCCACACCTGCTTTCAGGTGCTGGCCTATGAGCCTTATGTGGAACTGGCCGAGCGGATCAACGCACTGGCACCGGGCAACTTTGCCAAGAAGACCTTGTTCTTGACCACGGGCGCTGAAGCGGTAGAGAACGCCATCAAGATTGCCCGCTCTCACACCAAGCGCAGCGGCATCATCGCATTTACCAGCGGTTACCACGGTCGCACGCTGTTGACACTGGGCATGACTGGCAAAGTGGCGCCCTACAAACTCGGCTTTGGCCCATTTCCCAACGAAATTTTCCACGCCACATTCCCCAATGCAGCGCATGGTGTGAGCGTGGACGATTCGATTGCCTCCATTGAGTTGATCTTCAAGAACGATATCGAAGCCAGCCGAGTGGCTGCGATCATCGTCGAGCCAGTGCAAGGTGAAGGCGGGTTCAATGTGGCCCCCGCTGACTTTTTGCAGCGCCTGCGGGCCTTGTGTGACCTGCACGGCATCGTCATGATTGCCGATGAAATCCAGACCGGCGCAGGCCGCACCGGTACTTGGTTTGCGGTTGAGCAAAGTGGTGTCGCCCCCGACCTGATCACCATGGCCAAATCCATGGCCGGTGGTTACCCGATCTCTGGCGTGGTCGGCCGCGCTGAGATCATGGACGCGCCGGCCGCCGGTGGCTTGGGTGGCACCTACGCGGGCAGCCCGATTGCCTGCGCCGCCGCACTGGCTGTGCTGGACGTGTTTGAAAAAGACAAGCTGCTTGAGCGCAGCCGCGACATGGGCAAGCGCCTGACCACGCGCCTGAAGGCGTTGGCCACCAAGTACGCCTGCATCTCTGATGTGCGCGGTTTGGGTGCCATGGTGGCCATTGAATTATGCAAAGGCGGAGATGCGCACCAACCTGACGCAGACATGGCCAAGCGCCTGGCCTCAGAGGCGACCAAGCGCGGTCTGATATTGTTGACCTGCGGCACTTACGGTAATGTGGTGCGTATTTTGGTGCCCCTGACCGCCAGCAACACCATCGTGGACGAAGGCCTGGACATCATCGAGGCTTGCCTAGCGGCAATCGCATAACTGGCACACTATTTGCATTATAAATCTGCCTCTAGCCCGCATTCAGCCTGCCTAAGGCGCTTTTGAAAGAATAGCAAATAATGGCCCTGCCCGAACCTCTGGTGCGCTTCACCGGCGTGCAAAAAACCTATGACGGCGTCACCCTGGTGGTGCGTGACCTGAACCTCGACATCCAAAGTGGTGAGTTCCTCTCATTGCTGGGGCCGTCGGGCTCTGGCAAAACCACCACACTGATGATGCTGGCTGGGTTTGAGTCACCCACTTCGGGCGAGATCATTCTGGCGGGCAAACCCATCACCAAGACGCCACCCCACAAGCGCAACTTTGGCATGGTGTTCCAGAACTACGCCCTGTTTCCGCACATGAGCATTGCCGACAACGTGGCCTACCCCCTAACGGTACGCAAAGTGGAGAAATCCGAACGCGAGACACGTGTCAAAAAGGCGTTGGATATGGTCCACCTGAGTGGCAAAGGCGATCGCTTTCCAGGGCAGCTGTCGGGTGGGCAACAGCAGCGCGTGGCCTTGGCGCGCGCTTTGGTATTCAACCCTCAGTTAGTGTTGATGGACGAGCCTCTGGGTGCGCTCGACAAGCAGCTGCGCGAGCACATGCAAATCGAGTTGAAGGAATTGCACCGCCAGCTCGGTCTGACCTTTGTCTATGTGACCCACGACCAGTCGGAGGCGCTGACCATGTCGGACCGCGTGGCGGTTTTCAATGACGGCCTGATTCAGCAGATTGACGTGGTCACCCAGCTTTATGAAACCCCGGCCAACCGGTTTGTGGCCGGCTTTGTAGGCGACAACACGGTGTTCTCTGCCCGGGTTGAGAACACCCAGCCTGGGCAGTGCAGCATCACCCTGCCCTGTGGCAGCTGCTTGAGCGGCGTCGATGTCAATGCGGCAAGCCAGGGTCAAGCGGTGCAGGCCTGCATCCGGCCGGAGCGCATCAAGGTGCAACTTGGCACTGAGCCGCGTGCCGCCAACAGCCTGCCAGCCACAGTGAACGATGTGATTTATTTCGGCGACCACCTGCGTCTGCGCTGCACCGTGGCCAACCAAGCGGCAGCCACGGTCAAAATTGCGCTATCCAGCCAAACTGTGCCCCAACCGGGTGACACGGTCTGGCTGAACCTGCCCCCCGAGCATTTGCGGATCTATCTTTGATCTGCATGCGTTTTCAGTTCGCTTTTATTTAACCTTAGGAGATCGTTGATGAACCTTAAACCGCTGGTGGCCGCCTGTGCCGCTTTTGTCGCGCTGGCTAGCCAGGCAGAAACCCAACTGACCGTCGTGAACTTTGGTGGTGCCAATGGCAACGCCCAAAAGGTGGCCTACTTTGGCCCCTATGAGAAGGCCACTGGCAACAAGGTGGTGGGCGTGGAATACAACGGTGAACAAGCCAAGATCAAAGCCATGGTTGAAGCCAAAAAAGTGACCTGGGACGTGGTTGAAGTTGAATCCCCCGACGTCACCCGCGGTTGCGACGAAGGCCTGTTCGAAAAGCTCGACTACAGCAAGATTGGCAACAAGGCTGACTTCCAGCCCGCAGCGGTGCATGAGTGCGGCATTGGCACCTTCGTGTGGTCCACCGTCATGGCCTACAACGGCGACAAACTCAAGACAGCACCCACCACTTGGGCCGACTTCTGGGACGTGAAGAAATTCCCCGGCAAGCGCGCCATGCGCAAGGGCGCCCGCTACAACGTCGAATTTGCGCTGATGGCCGATGGCGTACCGGTCGCTGACGTGTACAAGGTGCTCAAGACCAAAGAAGGCGCTGACCGCGCCTTCAAGAAGCTGACCGAACTCAAGCCCAACATCCAATGGTGGGAAGCCGGTGCTCAGCCACCGCAATTCCTGGTGGCCGGTGACGTGGTAATGACTACCGCCTATAACGGCCGCATTGATGCCGCCCAGCGCGAAGGCAAGAACCTGAAGATCACCTGGACCGGTGGCATTTATGACCTGGACTACTGGGTCATGCCCAAGGGCACGCCTAACAAGGACGCCGCATTGAAGTTCATTGCACTGGCTAGCAGTGCCGACGCACAAGCCGAGTACGCAAAGAACATTTCCTATGGCCCGACCAACACCAAAGCGCTGGCCAAGCTGGACGCCAAGGTGCTGGGAATGTTGCCCACCGCACCAGCTAACGCCAAAACTGCGTTGCAGTTCAACGTGAGCTTCTGGGCTGACCAAGGTGAAGCTCTGGAAAAGCGCTTCGCTGCCTGGGCTGCTCAGTAAACCCAAGCCAGAGAGATGGTCATGACTGCCACTGTGCTTCCCACCAACCTGGCCAGCCAGTTGCGCCGCTCCCAGCGGCGTAAAAAGGCGTTTGCCATCTCTCTGACCTTGCCTCTGTTGATCTTCCTGCTGGCCACTTTCATAGTTCCGATAGGCGCGCTGTTAGTTCGCGCCGTGGAAAACCCTGAAGTGGCTGGCAGCCTGAAAAACACCGTCGCAGCGCTTGAGCAATGGGACCGCAACAGTGCGCCTTCTGACCAAGCCTATGCAGCCATCATCACCGACCTGTCTGCGATCTCGGAGCAGGCCGATGCCGGTGGGCTGGCGCGGCGCCTGAACAGCGACATCAGCGGCGCCCGTTCGCTGATCATGAATACCTACCGGGCACTGCCTTTTGACAAGAATTTAAACCCCGCCGAGACCCGCGCCCGCCTGCTGGAGCTTGACCCGCGCTGGGGCGAGTTAGGTTACTGGCAAGCGATTGCCAAAAACGGCTCGCGATGGACCCCGGACTATCTGCTGACCTCG
>DFWT01000200.1:0-4088 GCA_002381045.1 Rhodoferax sp. UBA4127 | reverse complement strand
CTGGTGCCGTTCTGGACCTCGATTCTGGTGCGCTCGGCGGCCTGGATCGTGCTGCTTCAATCCAATGGCCTGGTGAACCGCTCCTTGCTGGAGTTGGGTTTCATCAGCGAACCCTTGCCATTACTTTTCAACCGACTGGGTGTGGTGATTGCCATGGTGCACATCCTGCTGCCCTTCATGATTTTGCCCCTGTACAGCGTGATGAAGTCGGTGCCTGCCACCTACCTTCGAGCGGCGGTGTCACTGGGTTCTTCTCCGCTGGCAGCCTTCTTTCGGGTCTATGTGCCACAAACCTTCCCGGGCATAGGCGCCGGTGGCTTGCTGGTGTTTATTTTGAGCATTGGTTACTACGTGACCCCCGCGCTCTTGGGCGGCGCTGATGACCAGATGCTGAGTTATTACATTGCCCAATACACCAATGTGAATGTGAACTGGGGCATGGCTTGCGCGTTGGGTGCGGTGCTGTTGTCTGCCACGCTGGTGCTGTACGCGGTGTACCGCCGTGTGGTCAAGTCTGAACTGAGTCTGGGGTAAACACACATGTCTCTGCCCAAACGCCCGGTGTTCCCGGCCTATGCCTCCTGGACCGACAAACTCGGCTGGTACGCCCTGCGTGGTGCCGGCGTGCTGGTACTGCTGTTCTTACTGCTGCCGATTCTGGTCATCATGCCGCTGTCTTTCTCGGCCAGTTCCTTTTTGTCTTACCCCATGCCGGGTTGGTCGCTGCAGTGGTACGACAACCTGTTTTCATCCGAGGAATGGGCGCGTGCCACCCGCAACAGCTTCATCGTCGCCCCCTTAGCCACCATATTGGCCACGGTGTTGGGCACCATGGCCGCGGTCGGGCTGGCGCGGGTTAACTTTTGGGGCAAAGGTGCCTTGATGAGCCTGCTGATCGCCCCGATGGTGGTCCCTATCGTGGTGGTGGGCGTCAGCACCTACTTGTTTTTTGCCAAGATTGGCATCAATGACACTTACCTTGGCCTGGTACTGGTGCATGCTGCGCTGGGCGCACCGTTTGTGCTAACCACGGTGCTGGCCACCCTGCAAAGCTTCAACGAAAACCTGATTCGTGCATCCTTGAGTTTGGGTGCAGGCCACCTCACTACTTTCTTCAAAATCACCCTGCCAATCATTGCGCCAGGCGTGATCTCGGGCGCGTTATTTGCCTTTGCCACCTCGTTTGACGAGGTGGTGGTCACGCTGTTCATTGCCGGCCCCAGCCAGGTGACCTTGCCGCGTCAGATGTTCACTGGCATCCGCGAAAACATCAACCCCACCATTGCCGCCGTGGCCACGCTGCTGATCATCTTCACCACCACCTTGATGCTGGGCTTGGAGTGGCTGCGTGGCAAGCGCCGCTGATCTCGGAATAATTTCTTGAGCATAAAAAACCAACCCCTCTCCGGCAACGCCATGCCGCGCTTTGGCGGCATCGCCAGCATGATGCGCCTGCCCGTCGTTACCTCGGCTGCAGGTCTGGATGCCGCTTTCATCGGAGTGCCACTGGACATTGGCACCAGCCACCGACCGGGTGCACGCTTTGGTCCACGTGAGATTCGTTCAGAGTCTGCCTTGATTCGGCCCTACAACATGGCGACAGGTGCCGCGCCATTTGATGCCTTGCAAGTGGCCGACCTGGGCGACGTGCCCATCAATACCTACTCGCTGGAGAAGTCGGTCGACATCATCACCGACTTTTATGACGAACTATTGGCGCATGACTGCGTGCCCTTAACCCTGGGCGGCGACCACACCATCGCCCTGCCCATCCTGCGCGCCGTGGCCAAAAAATATGGCTCGGTGGCGCTGGTGCATGTGGATGCCCATGCCGATGTGAACGCAGACATGTTTGGCGAGCGCATTGCACACGGCACACCGTTTCGCCGGGCGGTTGAAGAAGACCTGCTGGTGGGCTCCAAAGTGTTCCAGATTGGTTTGCGTGGCAGCGGTTACGCTCGCGACGACTTCGACTGGCCGCGCCAACAAGGCTTCAACCTAGTGCTGGCCCACGAGATCTGGTACCAGTCCCTCGCACCCCTGATGGCCCGCGTGCGGGAGACGATTGGCAACACACCGTGTTACCTAAGTTTTGACATTGACGGCATCGACCCCGCCTACGCTGGCGGTACCGGCACGCCCGAGATTGGCGGCTTGAGCGTGCCGCAGGCGCTGGAGATCATTCGCGGCTGTTTCGGACTCAATCTGGTGGGTTGCGATCTGGTCGAGGTGTCCCCCCCTTACGATCTCAGTGGCAACACCGCGCTGCTGGCTGCGAACCTCTTGTATGAGATGTTGTGCGTGTTGCCAGGTGTTCCGAGACGATAGTTTTTATATAGCTTCTCACACTTATTTCATAAGGGCTACAGCCCGATTTTATTGATGGAGTTTTTCATGTCTGTTTCCCCGCTTTCCCTGCTCAAAGACCCCACGCTTCTGAAAACCGATGCCTTTGTCAATGGCCAATGGGTGGCAGGCGCCAGCCGTTTTTCCGTCACAGATCCGGCCACCGGCGCGCACCTGGCGGATGTGGCCAACCTCGGCCCAGCCGATGCTGAAGCCGCCATCGCCGCCGCCAATGCCGCTTGGGGGCCGTGGAAAACCAAGACGGCCAAAGAGCGCAGCATCATCCTGCGCAAGTGGTACGACCTGCTGATGGCCAACCAGGAAGACCTTGGGCGCATCATGACCGCCGAGCAAGGCAAGCCGCTGGCCGAGGCGAAAGGCGAAGTGGCTTACGGTGCCAGCTTTGTCGAGTGGTATGCCGAAGAGGCCAAACGCATCAACGGCGAAACCCTGCCCCAGTTTGACAACAACCGCCGCCTGNNACTTCCCGCTGGCCATGATCACCCGCAAGGTGGCCCCTGCCCTGGCCGCTGGTTGCCCGGTGGTCATCAAACCGGCTGAACTGACACCACTGAGTGCGTTAGCCGCCGCAGAACTGGCGCTGCGCGCCGGCATCCCCGCAGGCGTCTTGAATGTGCTGACAGCCGATGCCGACAACTCGATAGCCATCGGCAAAGTGCTCTGTGCCAGCGATGTGGTTCGCCACATCAGCTTCACGGGCTCCACCGAAGTCGGTCGCATTTTGATGGCGCAAAGCGCACCAACCATCAAAAAACTCGCCCTCGAATTGGGTGGCAATGCGCCCTTCATCGTGTTTGACGATGCAGACATCGACAGCGCCGTCGAAGGTGCCTTTGCCAGCAAATACCGCAACGCCGGCCAGACCTGTGTTTGCTCGAATCGTCTCTATGTGCAAGCCGGTGTCTATGAAGAATTTGTCGCCAAATTTTCCGCCAAGGTCAAAACTGCCAAGGTTGGCAACGGCTTTGACGAAGGTGTCAACCAGGGCCCGCTG
The DNA here is from genome assembly GCA_002381045.1 of Rhodoferax sp. UBA4127. Taxonomy (GTDB): domain Bacteria; phylum Pseudomonadota; class Gammaproteobacteria; order Burkholderiales; family Burkholderiaceae_C; genus Rhodoferax. Next base: position 727 of record DFWT01000200.1, on the reverse strand, counting down.
ATCGAAGAAGCGGCGCTGCAAAAGGTAGAGCGCCACGTGCAGGATGCCGTGGCCAAAGGCGGTCGCTTATTGGTGGGTGGCAAGCGCCTTACCGGGCAGTTTTTTGAGCCCACGGTGATTGCCGATGCCAGCGCCGACATGCTGTGCGCCAAAGAGGAAACCTTTGGCCCGTTTGCACCTGTGTTCAAGTTCAACACCGAGCAGGAAGCCATTGATGCGGCCAACAACACCGAGTTTGGCTTGGCCAGCTATTTCTACAGCCGTGACGTCGGTCGCATCTGGCGGGTGAGCGAAGCCTTGGAGTACGGCATGGTCGGCGTGAATGTGGGGATTCTGGCCACCGAGCACGTGCCCTTTGGCGGCGTCAAACAGTCCGGCCTGGGTCGCGAGGGCTCCCACCTGGGGATCGACGAATATGTCGAAGTCAAGTACGTTTGTTTGGGCGACATCCTGAAATAAACCAGCCGGTTTTGACGCCTTTGTCGGCTTCGGCAAGGGCGACCAACGCCATGGTGTCAGCATGTACACTACGCGGCGTCGCGGGTGTAGTTCAATGGTANNATTCCCTTCACCCGCTCCAATTAAAAAGTCCCGATTGGCTGCCGCCATCGGGGCTTTTGCTTTTGTTGGTTACCCGTCAACAAGGCTCTTTACATATTGTCGATCATCACCTGCCCAAAGCCCGAGCAACTGACTTGGGTTGCGCCTTCCATCAGGCGGGCAAAGT
>DFWT01000013.1:15953-26043 GCA_002381045.1 Rhodoferax sp. UBA4127 | reverse complement strand
GCCGCACAGCTTGACCACCTGCAACGCCAATTGGCCAAACGGCGGCAGGATTGGCAGGAAGAATGGGGTGGTGCAGATGCCACCAAACGGCGTGCGGACCGGCTGATTGATCGCACCGAGCAGTTTTACGGGCGACTGAGCGCTGCCCAAAAGGCGCCGCTGCAAACCAGCTTGGCCGCCGACCCGATGGACGAGCAGCAATGGGCAAACGACATCCGGGACCGGCACCTGGACATTGAGCAAACGGTGCGCAGAATGTCGCGCGGCGAGGTTGCTGCAAGTGATGCGCCTGCGGAGATGCGCGCTTTGCTAGAGCGGCTTTCGCGGCCCTCGGACCCGCAGCGCAGTGCACAGCGCCAACAAATGCAATGCAAACTGTTTGCTGATTTGCACAACAGCGCCACGACCGCGCAGCGACAAAAGCTAACCGCCAGCCTAAAAGCCTATGCCGCGGATGCACAAGCCATGGCCCTGCTGCCAGTGGTTGTGTCAAACGCTGCCAAACCTTGAGGCAGCCGGTTAAACCGGCCAGACCACCCCGTGGTCATTCAGAATCGCATCCAGCGGCATGTCATGCGCTTCGGGTTCAAAGTCCGGCAGAAAGTCGGTACCAAACCCCAAGCCCACCGTGAAAGGTTTGGGCTGCAAGGTAGCCAGCATGCGGTCGTAAAAACCACCGCCGTAACCCAGCCGAAAGCCCCCTGCCGCATAACCGACGCAGGCCACAAACAAGAGGGTGGGCACAATGATTTCGGTGTCTTTGGGCTTGGGAATGCCGTAGGCATCGTCTTCCATGGGGCAACCCGGGTACCAGGCATGAAAGGTCATTGTCTTGTGAACTTTGTCCACTACCGGCAGTCCAATCTTGCGCAATTGCGGTTGTTCGATCAGTTCGCCATCTTCCTTCCAGCGGTGCAAAGCAGGCAAAGGATCAAATTCACCCTTGATCGGCCAATAGGCACCAATGACGGTTTCGGGTCGGCCCACCAGCCAGATCCGCATGACCTGTTGCAGGTTGGCGGCGCGTTGCTGGCGGTCGGGCAACCGCAGGCGCTGCGCAATCAATTGCTGACGTAAAGCCTTCTTTTCCTGTGCTCGCATGTCCTCGGAGTTGTCCATAATCCCTCTATGCAGTTGAGAACAATTTTGACATTGATTGCCCTCGCCAGTGCGTTGGGTGGTTTGACGCGCCCCGTGTGGGCGTCCAATGGCCCAGCCAGTGCATCCAACAGTGTGGCTGACGACACGATTCTGGACATGGCCCAGGCCTTCAAAGCGGGTAAGTCGCAGCGCCTGAGCGAGATGTTGCCCCGCGTGCGAGGCCACATCCTGGAACCCTGGGCCGCCTACTGGGAACTGCGCACCCGCCTGGAAACTGCCCGCGAGTCCGAGATCACCGGTTTTTTGCAGCGCTACCAAGGCACCTACCAGGAAGACCGCCTGCGTAACGACTGGCTCTTGCTGCTGGGGCAAAACCGGCAGTGGAACCGCTTTGTGGTGGAGGCACCCAATTACCGCATGAAGGATGACCCGCAGGTGCGCTGCTACACCCTGGCCATGGAGCAGGTGGTGGCGCAGGTGGACATGGCACGCGAAGTGGGTGCCCTGTGGCTGGCCCAAAAGGACAGCGATGACGCCTGCGCCTATGCCGCGCGCGTGCACCGCGACAAGCAGTTGTTGAGTGACGAGCTAATCTGGCAGAAAGCCCGTTTGGCAATGGCAAATCAACGCCCCCGTGGCGTGCAGCAGGCGCTGGACATGGTGTCACCCCAGTCGGCCTCCAGACTCAACACACTGTCCATCAAGCCCGAGTTTTTTTTGACACACACCACGCCCTCCGAACAAGTGGAGACCCAAGAGCTGGTGGTGTTGGCGCTGATCAAACTGGCGCAAACCGACATCACGGCAGCGGCAGAACTGCTTGACCAGCGCTGGAGCGCTTACCTCAGTCCGCCTCAACGCGATTGGGCCTGGGCCAGCATCGGCGCACAAGCCGCGCAAAAGCTGTCTGACNNCTGGTGTGGTACGCCCGTGCCGCCCTGCGCCTGGGCGACTGGACCCGGGTGCTGGCCGCCATTGCCGCGATGAGCCCCGAGACCGCCGCGCAACCCGTCTGGCAGTATTGGCGCGCCCGTGGCCTGTTGGCTGGCAACCTGGGCGAGGCCGCGCAACAGCATGCGCACACCTTGTTGGAGGGCATCGCCGGCCTGCGGGGGTTTTATGAAATGTTGGCGCTGGAAGAACTTGGCCTGCCCATCGTGCCGCCACCCACACCTGAGCCTTTGACCGATCTTGAAAAGGCCACAGCCCAAGCCAACCCCGGTTTGCAGCGCGCTCTGGCTGCCATCAATTTGGGCCTGCGCAGTGAAGGCGTGCGCGAATGGAACTACAGCACCAACATGCACACGCCAGGTGGCATGAACGAGCGCGAGTTGTTGGCCGCCGCCGACCTGGCCTGTCGGTGGGAAGTGTGGGACCGCTGCATCANNCAACACCAGCGAACGCACCAAAACACAAATCGACCTGACCCAACGCTTCCCCATGCCGCACAAGCAGGCGGTGGTGGAACGCAGCAAGGCCATTGGCCTGGACCCGGCCTATGTGTACGGACTGATTCGGCAAGAGAGCCGCTTCATCGTCGAGGCACGCTCGGGCGTCGGTGCCTCCGGCTTGATGCAGGTGATGCCCGCCACCGCCCGCTGGACAGCGAAAAAAATCGGCCTGACCGGCTACAAGCCGCAGCAGTTGACCGAGCGCGACACCAACATTGCCATTGGAACGGGTTACCTGAAGCTGGTGCTTGATGACTTTGCGGGCTCCATGCCCCTGGCTGCTGCCGCCTACAACGCCGGCCCCAGTCGGCCCCGCGCCTGGCGGGGTCAAAGCGGTGCACCGAACTTGGAGGCCGCCATTTGGGCCGAATCCATCCCCTTCACCGAGACGCGTGACTACGTGAAAAAAGTGTTGGCCAACACCACCATTTATGCCGCCATGCTGAGCGGCAAAACCCAGTCGCTCAAAGCCAAATTGGGCAAAGTGGGACCACGGGATGCAGCCAGCCCAGTGAATAGCGACCTGCCCTGAATCGATGCACCGAGGTACCTCATGAAACTTTATATCGGTAACAAAAACTACTCGTCCTGGTCGATGCGCCCTTGGGTGCTGCTGACGCAATTGGGCATCGCGTTTGAAGAAGTGATGGTGCGCTTTGATGCGTTCACGCCTGACTCGCAATTCAAGGCTGCGCTCAAACCGGTGTCACCTACGGGCAAGGTGCCGGTGCTGGTGGATGGTGATTTGGTGGTATGGGACACGCTGGCGATTGCTGAGTACCTGGCCGAGAAGTTTTCAGACAAACACCTTTGGCCCCAGGACATGGCGGCCCGCGCCCGCGCCCGCAGTTTGTGCGCCGAAATGCACAGCGGTTTCACCGGCTTGCGCAGCGCCTGCCCAATGAACATTGAGGCTGAATTGGCGCAGACTGGCGCACTGATCTGGCGCGACAACGCCGCGGTGCGCACGGATGTGGCGCGCCTGGTCACCATGTGGAGAGAATGCCTGACCACGCACGGTGGACCCATGCTGTTTGGCAATTTCAGCATTGCCGACGCCTACTTCGCACCCGTCTGCACCCGCCTGGTCACCTACGCCCTGCCCATGCCCGATGACATTGCCGCCTACGTGCAGCGGGTGATGGCCTTGCCGGGGGTGTCGGCCTGGGTCAATGAGGCCCGCGCCGAGCAGGACTTTCTGAACTTTGAAGAGCCTTACCGACTGCAGCGCTGACATGCAAACCTACCTGGTCGGTGGTGCGGTGCGTGACGCCCTGCTGGGCCTGGCCGTTAAAGACCGCGACTGGGTGGTGGTGGGTGCAAGCCCAGAGCAAATGATCGCCCAGGGCTTTGAGCCAGTCGGGCGTGACTTCCCGGTGTTTCTGCATCCCAAAACCCATGAGGAATATGCCCTGGCCCGCACCGAGCGCAAGTCGGGCCGCGGCTACCACGGCTTCACCTTCCACACCCACCCGGACGTGACGCTGGAACAGGACCTGGCGCGCCGCGACCTGACCATCANNTGGCCCGCACCGAGCGCAAAACAGCGCCCGGCTACCGCGGCTTTGTGGTCCACGCCGCACCCGATGTCACGCTGGAAGACGATCTGATGCGGCGTGATATCACTATTAATGCCATAGCGATTCACACAGAAAATATAAGGGCTGGAAGCCAATTTGATGCACAAGATCTGATCGACCCCCACAGTGGTGTGGCCGACCTCAAAGCCCGGGTGTTTCGCCATGTCAGCCCGGCGTTCAGAGAAGACCCGGTGCGTATCCTGCGGGTGGCGCGACTGGCGGCGCGCTTTGCTGATTTCAGCGTGGCGCCCGAGACGCAGGCGCTGCTGGGCAACNNAGCGGGTCTGGCAGGAACTGGCCAAAGGCTTGATGGAGGCCGCACCCGCGCGCATGTTCGAGGTGCTGCGCGCCTGTGGTGCGCTGGCCCGCTTGCTGCCAGAGGTCGACTGCCTGTGGGGCGTGCCGCAGCGTGCCGACTACCACCCTGAAGTCGACACCGGGGTGCACTTGATGATGGTCATGACCATGAGTGCACGTTTGGGCACACCCTTGTGCGTGCGCTTTGCCTGCCTGTGCCACGACCTGGGCAAAGGCAACACGCCCGCGGATGTGCTGCCGCGTCACATCGGCCACGAAGCCCGTGGTGCCAAGTTGCTCAAGGAGGTAAGTGAGCGCCTGCGCGTGCCCGCCGATTGCCGCGAACTGGCCGATGTGATGGCCCGCGAACACAGCAACATCCACCGATGTTTGGACATCAGCGCAGCGGCCCTGGTGCGCCTGCTGGAACGCTGCGACGCCCTGCGCCGCCCGGAGCGCTTTGTGCACCTACTGCTGGCCTGCGAGTGTGACCTGCGTGGGCGCCTCGGCTATTCCGAAGCCCCCTACCCCCAGCGCCAGCGGCTGCTGGACGCGTTGGCATTGGTTCATACGGTTGATACAAATTCAATAGCTTCTGAGGCAGCAAAGACGGGGGCTAGCGGATCAAAAATAGGTGAGCACATTCACACTGCACGCGTGGCTGCGGTTCAGGCTGGGCTGGGTTGCTGAGCGATCCCAAGCGCTAGGGACAGCCAGCCCACCCCCTGCGTTATGCTCTGCCCATGTCCAATTTGCTGATCATTGAAGACGACGAATTGCTGCGCGATGGCCTGTGTGCGCAGTTGGCCCAAATTGGCCACACCGTCACCGCCGCGGCCGATGGCGAAGTGGCGCAGCGGCTGCTTGAAACACAGCGTTTTGATGGCGTGGTGCTTGACCTGGGCCTGCCCAAAATCAGTGGCATGGACTTGTTGCACTGGGTGCGCAAACGCTTGCCTGCCCTGCCTGTGCTTATCCTGACCGCCCGTGATGGCGTGGACGACCGGGTGCAAGGGCTCAACGCTGGTGCCGACGATTACCTGACCAAGCCGTTTGTGATGGCCGAGTTGCAGGCCCGCTTGGGGTCGCTGCTGCGGCGCTCGCGCCTGCCGGCTTTTGGTGGTTCATTGGAAGTGGCCAGCCAGCTGACAGCGAAAAGCCTGCGGGTGGATGCGCAGTTGCCACAAGCCTGGCTGGGTGAAGAAGAACTGGAGTTAACCCAGCGAGAGTGGGCGCTGCTGTCCCTGCTTGTCACCCACGCTGGGCGCGTGGTGAGCCGCGAAGATGTGCTGGAAACATGGCAAAGTGACCCGGTCGAAGCCGGCGGCGTGGCCTCCAACGCGCTGGAGGTCTACATCCATCGCCTGCGCCGCAAACTCACAGACTCCGGGCTCAACATCCGCAACGTGCGGGGGCTGGGCTACATGCTGGAAACCGCCAGCACATGAACTCCGGGGCCTCCAACGCCCTTGCGGGTGGGCAAGGCCTGTCACTCAAGCGCCAGTTGCTGCTGTGGTTGCTGCTGCCGCAGTTGGTGCTGTTTTTGGTGGGGGGTGCACTGGCCTACCGGGTGGCGCTTAATTACGCAGAAAAAGCCATTGACCAGTCACTCACGCAATCCGTGAAGTCACTGGCGCGCCAAGTCAAGCCGATTGGTTCCGGATTGCTGGTGGATTTTCCAAGAGCCGCCCAAGACATCATTGAACAAGACCCGACCGACCGGGTGAGCTACATGGTGTCGAGCCCGCCCGGCAGTTTTTTGCTGGGCAACGGCAAGCTGCCCGGACCAAGCGCGCGCCAAGTTGTCAACACCCAGGAAACCCTGCTGTACAACGCCGAGGTAGATGGAAAACCGATGCGGGTCGCGCTGCTGGAGGTGGACTATGGCGACAACGCGTCTCCGCAGCGCCTGCGGGTACAAGTGGCCAAAAGCCTGACAGTGCAGCAACGCCTGACCAACGAGCTGATCGCCGACATGTTGCTGCCTTTGCTGGTGCTGGGCGTGGTGCTGAGCATGCTGGTCTATGGCGGGATCTCGCGCGGGCTGCAACCACTGACGCGGCTGCAGGCGCAGTTGGGCGACCGACGCAAGCAGGCGCTGTCCGATTTGTCACCCATCGAGCTCACGCAAGCCCCACAAGAAGTACATGCACTGGCCAACGCGCTCAACCAGCTGCTGAGCGCCGTGCGCCGTGGTCTGGGTCAGGAAAAACGCTTTCTGAACGATGCGGCTCACCAGTTGCGCACCCCCCTGGCGGGCTTGATCAGCCAAACCGAGATGGCCCTGGCGGAGAGCGACCCACAGGCGCTGCGTGCGCGCTTGAGCAAGGTACTCTCTGGCGCCCAGCGCAGCGCGCATCTGGTGCATCAACTCTTGTCATTGGCGCGCAATGAGGTTGAGATCAAGCTGCAGCCGCTGGACGTTGCAGCATTGGCGCGTGAGGTGGCCCGGGAGTGGACACCGCGTGCCCTCAAGGCCGGCGTCGACCTGGGCTTTGATGGCGTGGCCCATGCCGAAGTGGCGGGCGAAGCCCTGCTGCTGCGCGAGGCCCTGAACAATCTGATCGACAACGCCCTGACCTACGCTGGCACGGGCAGTGAAGTGACCTTGTCGGTGAGAGTACAGGCACAACAGGTGGTGTTAGAGGTGGCTGACAACGGGCCCGGCTTGTCTGCGGAGGAGGTGCCCCGGGTGTTTGAGCGCTTTTGGCGTGCCAGTGACCAGCCAGGGGGCTGTGGCCTGGGCTTGTCCATCGTCTCCGAAATCGCCCAGCGGCATCGGGGCCATGCCGCCAGCCTGCCCGCGCAACCCCGGGGGTTAAGGGTGCAAATGTGGCTTCCAGCCCTCAATACAGAGACGGAACCGCAAGGCCAGTGAAATGCCAACGAGTTTGATGGTACAACCCGTCCTGTGAGAACCGAACCCGCTCCCTTTGAATCGGACCTGAACTACGCCGATCCGCTGGATGTTATTCTGGAGAGCATCAGCCAAGGTGTCTACCTGCTGGATGCCAAGGGGCGCATCATGCTCTACAACAACCGCCTGTGCGAGTTGCTGGATGTGCCCAGGGCGTTTTTCGACTCATTCCCAAGCCTTCACGAGCTCAACGACCTGCTGGCACAACGCGGTGATTTCCCAAAAGGTGAAGGCGGTCGGGATACCACCGCCGCCGAGTACTACGCGGCTGGCAACCACACCCCTACCCCACCCCATGTGTTGCGCCATACCCGGGACGGCATGAGCCTGGAAGTGGTCACCACGCTGCTGGCTGATGGCTGTTTGGTACGTACGTTCACTGACGTCAGCAGTTTTGTTCAAGCCGAAGCGGCCCGCATCAAGGCCAACCAATTGCTGGAACAAACCCAGGCCATTGCCATGATTGGTGGCTGGGAGATCGACCTGCAAACCCAGGAGCTGTCCTGGTCAGAGCAGATTTACCGCATTTTTGAAACGACACCCGCCGACTTCACACCGACTGTTCATTCAACCGCCAGATTGTTCACCCCCAGTGCCCGACGCATCGTGGCTGCGTCTTACGAGGGGAACTACGACGGCTTGATCGAGCATGACTTCGAACTAGAAATGCTGACCGTCAATGGCCGCCCCATCTGGGTCCATTCGCGTGGCACCACGGTTTGGGAAAACGGACAAGCTGTCAAACGCGTGGCCATTCTGCAAGACATCACCGCGCGCAAAAACGCCCAGGCCGCCCTGCGTGAAAGCGAGACCCGTTGGAAGTTGGTACTGGAAAGTGTGGGCGATGGTCTTTGGGACTTGCAGGTGCAAACTGGCGAAGAATACCTGTCACCTAGCTTGCTGCGCATGCATGGCTTTGATCCGAATGACACCAGTTTGACTGTGGCTTCACCCGATGCACGCATCCATCCGGAAGACCTGGTGCAGATGCAAAAGGTCCGTCAGGCGCATCTGGATGGCCTGACACCCACCTACAGCAACGAGCACCGGGTGCAATGCAAAGATGGCACCTGGAAGTGGGTGCTCAGCCGCGGGGTGGTGATCAGCCGCGATGCGCATGGCCAGCCCCTGCGCATGATCGGCATTCACACCGACATCACCGANNCGCTGACCGGCCTGCCCAATCGGCGCATGTTGCGCGACCGCTTGCAGCAAGAAATCAAAAAGTGCCGACGCGCGGGCCTCAGAGTGGCGCTGTTGATTCTTGATCTGGACCACTTTAAAGAAGTCAACGACACGCTGGGCCACGACCGGGGCGACCAGTTGTTGGCACAAACCGCCATACGCATCCAGGACAGCCTGCGTGAAGTTGACACGGTGGCCCGCATGGGGGGTGACGAGTTCACCGTGGTGATCACCGAGCTGCGCGATCCCAAGCACCTCAACGCCATCTTGCCCAAGTTGTTGGGCTCACTCAGTTCGGCTTTTCAGCTTGGTCACGAGCAGGTGTATGTGTCGGCCAGTATCGGCGTCACCATTTACCCGGATGACGGCACAGAAATTGAAACCCTGCTGAAAAACGCTGACCAGGCCTTGTACGCGGCCAAGGGTGCGGGCCGCAACCGCTTCAGTTATTTCACACCGGCACTGCAAGAAGCCTCCTTGCTGCGGGCACAACTGACCCATGATTTGCGTGCCGCACTGGTAGCCGAGGAATTCCGTGTGGTGTACCAGCCGATTGTGGACCTGGCCACTGGCCTCATCCACAAAGCCGAAGCCCTGCTGCGCTGGCAGCACCCTACCCGTGGCTTGGTCAGCCCAGTTGAATTCATTCCTATAGCTGAGAGCAGTGGCTTGATCGTTGACATCGGTGAATGGGTGTTCGCTCAGGCCATGCACCAGGTCAAGCTCTGGCGCACCCGGCTAGATCCCAACTTTCAGATCAGTGTCAACAAATCGCCAGTGCAGTTTGAAAATCCCAATCCCAAACACCGGCCCTGGATTGACCAACTGCATGATGACGGCCTGGATGGCAGCAGCGTGGCCGTGGAAATCACGGAAGGCTTGCTGCTGTCCTCCGGCGCCAGTGTGGCGCAACAACTGCATGCTTTGCGCAATGAAGGCATTCAGGTGTCGCTGGACGACTTTGGTACCGGCTATTCCTCGCTCGCCTATCTGGCGCGGCTGCCGGNNTGGCAGAAGGCGTGGAAACCCAAGTGCAAGCCGATCTGCTGATGAACGCCGGCTGCGACTTTGCCCAGGGTTACCTGTACTCGAAGCCGGTGAGCCCGGAAGAATTTGAAGCCCTGGCCAGCAAGCACTTTTTAAACCCTAGCGTACCCGACCTGTTGGTCTAGCCACGCTGATGGCAACGCCTCAGCCGAGGCGCAATCCGCTTTGCATGTCAAACCAGTTGTTGTGGTGGTCACTCACCGTCATGCCGACGTTGTCACCCACACTGATTTGTGTGCTGGGCGCAGTGCGTACCGTGATCAGGCCGACAGCGGTTTTGACCACCACATAAGTGTCAGCGCCAGTGGGCTCGACCAGGGTCACCTGCCCGCGCCAAGAGGCATCATCACTGAAATGGATGTGCTCCGGGCGTTGCCCCAGGGTGACTTTTCCAGCGGCGGGGCAAGGCAAGGCCAGTGACCCACCTTCAAAGAAAAATTGACTGGTAGCCCCCGTACCACTTGCGCTACCCGCTATGAAATTCATAGTTGGCGAACCAATGAAACCTGCCA
>DFWT01000013.1:0-15931 GCA_002381045.1 Rhodoferax sp. UBA4127 | reverse complement strand
GCAGCTTGGCGTCCAGGTTGGAGAGCGGCTCGTCAAACAAAAACAGTTGCGGGTCACGCGCCAGGGCGCGGCCCATGGCGACACGCTGACGCTGACCACCCGATAGCTGCGCCGGGCGACGGTCCAGCAGGTGTTCAATTTGCAGCATGGCGGCCACTTCCTTGATGCGCTTGTTTCGCACCTCCAGCGGCACCTTGCGCATCTCCAAAGCAAAGCCAATGTTGTCGGCCACGCTCATGGTGGGGTAGAGCGCGTAGCTCTGGAACACCATGGCAATATCACGCTGGGCCGGGGCCACCCCAATGACGTTTTTACCTGCGATTTTCAGTTCGCCCTCAGACGGGTCTTCCAGACCGGCAATGATGTTGAGCAGGGTCGACTTGCCGCAACCCGAGGGACCGACCAAAATCAAAAACTCGCCCGGTGCGACGTCGATCTCGATCTTTTTCAAGACCTCAACCGCCTTGTCGCCCTTGCCGTAAACCTTGCGAATGCCTGCAATGTGAAGTGAAGCTGCCATGATGGTGAAGTCCTTGTTAACCTTTGACCGCACCAGCAGTCAGACCTTTGACGAAATACTGTCCGGCCAGCACATACACCAGCATGGTCGGCAGGCCGGCGATGATGGCCGCAGCCATGTCCACGTTGTAGTTTTTGACGCTGCTGGTGGTGTTGGCCATGTTGTTGAGGCCCACAGTGATGGGTTTGCTGTCGGCGCCGCTGAAGGCCACGCCAAACAAAAAGTCGTTCCAGATGTTTGTGAATTGCCAAATCAGCGTCACCATCAAAATTGGCGTGCTCATCGGAATCACGATGCGGTAGAAGATGCGCCAGAAACCGGCGCCATCCATGCGCGCCGCATTGACCAACTCCCGTGGAATGGCGGTGTAGTAATTGCGAAAGAACAGCGTGGTGCCGGCCATACCAGCCAGGCAATGCACCAGCACCAAGCCAGCGATGGAACTGCTCAAACCCAGAAAACCCAGCACTTGGCTCATGGGCAGCAACACCACCTGAAACGGCATGAACACACCAAACAAAATGAAGCCAAACAGCAGGTCACTGCCCTTGAACTTCCACATGCTCAGTACGTAACCGTTGATGGCACCCCAGGCGGTCGAGATCAGCACCGCTGGCACCGCCATCATCACCGAGTTCCAAAAGTAGGGCTTGAGGCCACGGCAGTCCACACCAGTGCATGCGGTGGACCAGGCCAGCGTCCAAGATTCGAAGTTGAGTGAGGTCGGCAAGCTCAGCAGGTTGCCCGAGCGGATTTGCTCAGCGTCTTTGAAACTGGTGGCCAGCATCACATACAGCGGTGCCAGGAAGAAGAAGGCAGCCACCAGCAGGACGCTGTACACCGCCAGTCGGGAAAGGTTTTTGACGTTCATAGGGCCTACCTTTCGTGCGGCTTGGCCCGCAATTCACTGTACAAATACGGCACCACAATGGCTGCGACAGTCGCCAGCATCATGGTGGCGCTCGCTGCACCCAGACCAATCTGGCCGCGGGTGAAGCTCATGGTGAACATGAAGGTGGCCGGCACGTCCGATGCATAACCCGGCCCACCGGCTGTCAGCGCCATCACCAGGTCAAACGCTTTGATGGACAGGTGTGACAAGACCAGAATGGTCGAGAACACCACCGGCCGTAGCACCGGCAAAACGATGCGCCAGTAAATGCGCGGCAAGGATGCGCCGTCAATTTGCGCGGCTTTGATGATGCTATCGTCGATGCCGCGCAAGCCGGCCAAAAACAAGGCCATGGCGAACCCGGCTGACTGCCAGATACCAGCGATAACCACGCAGTAAATGGCGGTGTCCGATTGCACTAGCCAGTCAAAACCAAAGCTGGTCCAACCCAGGTCATGCATCAGTTTTTCCAAACCTAAGCTAGGATTCAAAATCCATTTCCAGGCGGTGCCGGTTACGATGAACGACAAGGCCATGGGGTACAGATAGATGGTGCGCAAGACACCCTCGCCCCTGATTTTCTGGTCCAGAAAAATCGCCAGCACCATGCCCAGCAGCATGGAGCCGCCCACATACAAGATGCTGAAGATGCCCAGGTTCTTCAGGGCGATGTACCAGCGGTCCATATCCCACAGGCGCACATACTGCTCCAAGCCAACGAACTCGTCGTAATTGGGCAGCATTCGCGAGTTGGTCACCGAAAGCAGGCCATTCCAGATCATCAGCCCGTAGATGAAAGCGAATCCGAGCACAAAGCCCGGCGCAATCACCAGTTTAGGTAAGGTGTTTTCAAATGATTTCATAGACCTTTCGCCTTCGGTTTTAAACCCTGGGTGCCCTTTGTTGGAACAACTGCATTGTGGTTAGCCTCTGATGCAGGATTGTTGGAACGCCGGCGTTGAGGTTAGAACTGACGGGCCGGGTATTCCACTGCGTTCGTGTCCCCCGACCGAAAGCCTGCGGCCCCCGGTCTCCTCCTTGACCTCACTTCGCGAAACACCCGACCCATCAGGTCTCGACACGATGTAGAACTTCATGCTCGAATTTCTACACCGCTCAGCAGAAGGGTTGGGGTGTATGCCAAAGCGAAGTCAAGGAGGAGCCCGCAGGGCGGGGGACATGAGCGGCGGCATGCACCCCGACCCTGCTGCGGGTTCTCTCAACAAATTGCCTAAAAGAGTGCCTTGAACCTGCATCCCAGACGACCTCCGGAATGACAGGACACAGCAGTCAACTCAGCTTACTTCGTCGCAGCAGCCTTGGCGATGTTCTTCACACCGTCGGCCACGCTGATCTTGTCGTCGTTCCAGAACTGGCTGACGACATCCTTGATGGCCCCCTCCGTGGCGGGCGCAATCGCCATGCCGTGGGCCACGCTGGGCACCAGGCCGCCGTTCTTTGCGGTTTCCGTGAAGTCTTTGCTGGAGAGCTTGGCGCAGTCGTCAAACTTGTCCATGTTCTGCCCGGTGCGCACGGGAATGGAGCCCTTGTTCAGGTTGAACACTTCCTGAAACTCGGTGCCCATGATGGCAGCCGCCAGATCAGCCTGCGCCTTTTGAGCAGCCGTGTCTTTCAGCTTGAACATCGCAAACGAATCCACGTTGAACGTGTAGGCGTTGGCAGTGCCAGGAGCAGCAGCGCAGATGTAATCTTTGCCTGGCACCTTGCCAGCAGCCGTGAACTCACCCTTGGCCCAGTCACCCATGAACTGGAAGGCAGCCTTTTCCTGAATCACCATCGCAGTGGCCAGGTTCCAGTCACGACCGGGGGCAGCGGGGTCGGTGTAGCTCTTGATCTTGCGGTAGGTTTCCAGCGACTTGGTCATGGTCGGGCTGGTCAGCGCCTTTTGATCCAGACTCACCAGCGCATCGTGGTAGAACTTGGCACCACCGACACCCAGCACCACATCTTCAAAGGTGGTGAAGTCTTGCCAGTTCTGGCCACCGTGGGCCACAGCAATCAAACCGGCTTTCTTAACCTTTTCGGCTGCTGCAAAAAACTCGTCCCAGGTCTTGGGGGCGCCCGCCACACCGGCTTTTTTCAGCACCGCCGTGTTGGCCCACATCCAGTTCACACGGTGCACATTCACCGGGGCTGCGACGTAGTTGCCCTTGTATTTCATGACATCAGCCACCACCTTGGGCAGCAACTCGTCCCACTTTTCGGCTTTGGCTGTGGCATCCAGGTTGGCCAACACGCCTTCACTGGCCCACTCTTGAATGCCCGGGCCTTTGATTTGTGCCGCAGCGGGTGGGTTGCCAGCCACCACACGGCTCTTGAGCACGGTCATGGCGTTGTCACCACCACCACCGGCCACCGCGAAGTCTTTCCAGGTGTGGCCTTTACCTTGCATGATCTTCTTCAACTCGCCCACGGATTTGGCTTCGCCACCGGATGTCCACCAGTGCAGCACCTCCACCTCGCCAGCCAACACAGTAGAACCAGCCACCACCATCGCCACAGCGGTTGCCAATTTGGAAAGTTTGATCATGTCATCTCCAGAAAATTTGCCAAAAAGTCACTGTGGACTATGCAGCATGGGTTGATTCACACAGACACCCTGTTGTGCGAATTAATTAATTGTTAATTAATTTACCCCGATTTGCAATCAGGGCATACCCTAAGCCAGGCGACACGGATCAAACCACCAGCGCCAGCGCCCCNNGTGAGCGCGGGCAGCTTGCCCCGCACATAGGCTTGCAGGCGGGGTAAAAGGTACGCGCGGTGATGCCAATAGACACTGCCACCAATGCTGATGCGGCGAAGGTCTAACGTGGCGATCAGGCCAAACAGCATTCGGCCCATCACCAGGCATAACTCATCAACTAAGGCTACAGCCCTCGTATCACCTGCATAAGCCGCTGCAAAAAGCGCAGCAGCATCTGAATAACCCAGCGGCGCAAAGCGGCGGGCAATGGCGTTACCTGCAATCAAGGCTTCCACATCACCAATATTGCCGCAGCCGCACAGGGCGTCGGTGTTGTCGCTCACAAACAAATGCCCGGCATGTCCGGCATTGCCATTTTTACCGCGCAACACATGGCCATCCACACACAAGCCGGTGCCAATACCTGTGCTCCAGGTGACGTAGGCACAATGGGTCAATGGATTGCCATCCACCTGCAAGGCGCCCCAGCGGCGTTCGGCCTCCAGCGCCCCAATGCCGTCGTTTTCAACTCGCACATGGGCGAAGGCATGGCGCAAAGGGCCTTCCAGCAAAGCGGTTTGCCATTCATTGGGCAGGCCGCGTGCTTTGCCGGCCATGCCACCACAGATATTGGGTGCGGCCAGTTCGACCAAGCCATCATTCAGGACAAAGGGACCACACGAAGAGACGCCAACACGTGCGACGGCATCCACGGCCACACCTGCTGCGGCACAGCTTTGGCCAACCATACGGATGATCTGGCTGGCCAACGCGTCATTGGCACCAGTGGTGGCGGTGGGCTCCACGACTTTACCGCGCGCACCCTGTGCATCGACGATATTGACCGCCACCTTGGTGCCGCCAATGTCCACGCAAGCCACCGGTTGGGCTCCTTCGGGCAGTCTGAAACCGTCAGTCAACACATTTGCAAGCATGGTTTTGTCTCGTTTGATGGGTCTTTTTGGCTAGGCGCAAGGGTTCACGCGCGGCCGTAATCATCGCTCAAACGGACGATGTCGTCTTCGCCCAGGTAGTCACCAAACTGCACCTCGACAATTTCCAGTGGTGCGTCGGTGCGGTTGGCCAGGCGGTGGACCTGTCCTACGGCAATGTCGCAGTGTTGGCCCGCGCTCAAATCGAACCCCAGGCCATCCAATGTGACATGGGCGGTACCACGCACCACCACCCAATGCTCCGCGCGTTGCTGGTGTTTTTGCAGGCTGATCTGCTCGCCGGGCAACACGCCAATGCGCTTGATCTTGTGACCCGACGCCTCGGAAACAGTTTCAAACCAACCCCAGGGCCGCTCGATGAGCGTGATGGTTTGTATGCGGTTTTGCGGCATGGTAGCGTCCCGAAGTTGAATGGCCCGGATGCTAAACCCAAGCCCATTCCCCGGTTACGTGCCCATGTTGTTCCTGGCACCCAGACACTCGCTAGCCGCGGTATTACCCCGGCAAATGCTGCTGGGTCCAGCGCACGATATCGGCTGCGCCCATGGCACCGGCCTGGCGCGCCACCTCGCGGCCATTCACAAACAGGGCCAGAGTGGGGATGCTGCGGATGTTGAAGCGTGCACCCAAATTCTGATGGGCTTCGGTGTCCACTTTGGCTACGCGTACCATTGGCTCAAGCTGCTTGGCCGCCTGCTCAAACCCAGGCGCCATTTGCCGACAAGGTCCGCACCAGGGTGCCCAAAAATCAACCAACACAGGGATCTGGTTGCGGCTGATGTGTTTGTCAAAACTGGCCTCGTCCAGCGCTGTGGAATGCGCTTCAAACAATGGCTTGTGGCAGGCGCCGCAATCCGGGGCGCTGCCTAAACTGGCTTGGGCAACGCGGTTGGTGGTGTGGCAGTGGGGGCAAACAATGTGTAGCGGGTCGGTCATGGCAAGTCCTGGTTGATGACAGCCATATATTGCCGATCACTGAAATATCAAGCCCAGGCCGCCCACTACAAAATTCTGGAGATACCCGCTGCTATCAAACTGAGAATGATGGTGGTGGCAAACGGCAGAAAAATTTCCCGGCCAAAAATCTTGAACCGCAAGTCACCAGGCAAGCGTCCAAAGCCCAGCTTCTGCAGCCAAGGCGTGAGACCGTTAAGCAAAATCAGCGCCAGCAGCACCACGATCAGCCAACGGATCATGGATAGGCTCCAAGCCGCGCGACAAAGGTCATTTCGAGGTTCGTCATGGCATCACAGCGTATGCGTTTTGTCGCGATGCATGAACCCCATGGCCTGCCAAGGCTCGCCCTTGTAAAAGCCGATCACCTTGAAGAGTTCGCCCATTTCATGCTCCATGACCAGTTTTTGCGCCATCACGCGGGTCGGCAAGTCGGCGGCTTCCATTTGAATGAGCAAGCCGCAATTGATCAAAAAACGTGCCTGGTTGCAGTAGCCCAGCACATCCAGCCCGGCTTCATTGCCCGCCAGCGCGACACCGGTGAAGTTCACGTGCGCGGTGATGTCCTTTTGCCCCACCTCGCTCAAGGGATCACTATCTACCTGATGCGCCTTGTGGCACATCACCGTGCCCATGTGGCGCTGGGGATGGTAGTACTCCGCCTCAGGAAAGCCATAGTCCAACAGAAAGGCAGCGCCGCGTTCCAACTTGTCGCCCAGTGTGCGGATGAAGGACTCGCCCTGTGCATGGACCTCGGTCAGGTAATCGTGGTCGCCAGGGATGTCAATGGGCGGGCGCAATTCTGTCGGCCGGTCTTGCCAGGCCAAACCGGTTTGCCCATCAGCGTTCGGTTCAGCCAGCACCACCCCACGCTCGAACCACGCGCCCTTGACCCGAGCCAGCAATTTGACCGGCATGGCATCCAGCAACTCATTGCCCAGCACCACGCCCTGCATGCGTTCGGGTAAGGCATCCACCCAGTGCACCTGCCCCGCAAACGCCGCCAGCGTGGCGTGCTGGCGCTCTCGCAAACTACCTGAGATGTCCACAATCGTGTAGCGCTCAAGCGTCACGCCTTGAGCCTGCAAGGCGTGCAGAACCTGCAACGCCAATGCGCCTGAACCAGCGCCAAACTCCCACACTTGCGCCGTCCCGGTGACCTGCAAGGCCTCAATCACCTGCTGTGCCAGGGTCCAGCCAAACAAGGGCGAAATCTCGGGCGCAGTCACAAAGTCGCTCCCTGCCACCCGGGCGCCGTCCTGCACGGTGTAGGGCAAGCTGCCAAATTTGGCGCTGCCATGGGCGTAGTAGCCCAGGCCGGGTGTGTACAGGGCCAGGTCCATGAAGGTATCAAAGCCGATCCAGCCGCTTGCGCGCGCAATGGCGGCGGCGATGTGCGTTTGCAGCTCGTTCGTTAAACTGTTGGTTGTTGCCATAGTCTGGAATTGTCCCCGAATGTCGTCTACTCACTCCCCCACCGACGCACCCAAGCCGAAGCAGCCCACGGTGCTGATCACCGGTGCGGCCAAACGCCTGGGCCGTGAGATTGCCCTGAATTTGGCGCAGGCCGGTTGGCGGATTGCGGTGCACTACCGGGATTCAGTCGAAGATGCTCGCATAACAGTAGCTGATTGCACAAGATTGGCGGGGGCTTGCGCCTCATTTCGTGCAAACCTATCAAACGAGACCGCCGTGCGCAATCTGTTGCCCAGCGTGGTCGAAGAATTCGGACATGTGGATGCGGTGGTCAACAGCGCGTCCACCTTCGAGCACGATACGCCTGAGACCTTCAGCTTCGCCGCGATGGACAAACACATGCGCTCCAACGCCGGCGCAGCCATTTTGCTCAGCCAAGCCTTGCACAGCCATCTGCTGACCCGCGCCAATGCCAAGGGTGTGGTGGTGAATTTGCTGGACCAGAAACTGTGGAACCCCAACCCCGACTTTGTCAGCTACACCCTTTCCAAAGCTGCGCTGGAAGCCGCCAATACCATGCTGGCTCTGGCGCTGGCGCCGCGCATTCGAGTGGTGGGTGTGGCTCCTGGGCTGACGCTCACCAGCCACATGCTCAGCCCGGAAAAATTTGAGACACTGCACAAGCTATCACCGCTAGGCCATTCGTCGACTGCGGCCGATGTGGCAGCTACGGTGGCCTTTGCCCTGAACAACAACTCCATCACCGGCACCACGCTGCTGGTGGATGGTGGCCAGCACCTGATGAAGTTTGAGCGCGACTTCTCGCTTTTGTGAACCGCACTGCGCGGCTGAAATTCCCATGACATCCCAAAGCTTCAGCCACACCCTTGGCTTGCAAACCCTGACCCTGACGGGCTTGCGTTTCGACGCCAACTTAGGGATTCTGGAAGCTGAAAAAAACGCCCCACAACCGATTCAGGTGGATGCCGAACTGAGCCTGGGCCAGCAGCCGCTCTTGCCCTGCGACGACGACATCACGCACGTGCTGGACTACCGCAAGGTACGCAAGATCATCATCGATGAATGCACCGCCGAGCATGTGAACCTGCTGGAGACTTTGATCGGCAAACTGGCTAACCGACTGATGCAGTTGCCCAATGTCAAAGGCGTGCGGGTCAAGATTGCCAAGCTGGAAATTTTTGCCGACTGCGAAGTCGCGATCCGGATGGAAACCGGCGACTGGAAACGAGATTGAGCATGAACACCGTCGAGATTGACCCGACCCTGGACGCATCCACCCAATCACCCAGCGCACCCGCGGTGCCTGGCCACAAGCCGCCCGCAACCGCGCACGAGCTGTCTGTGCGGGCCACGCGCGAGGCCCACAAGCTGGAAAAGCGCTTGTGCCGCCAGGTGGGTCAGGCCATCATCGACTTCAACATGATTGAAGAAGGCGACCGCGTGATGGTGTGTGTGAGTGGCGGCAAAGACAGTTTTGGCCTACTGGACATTCTGATCAAACTGCAGCAACGCGCGCCCATTCACTTTGACATCGTCGCCGTCAACTTGGACCAAAAGCAGCCCGGTTTTCCGGCGCACATCCTGCCGGAGTATTTGGCCAAACTGGGCATTGAGTTCCACATCGAAACCCAGGATACCTACAGCATCGTCAAAAAAGTGGTGCCCGAGGGCAAGACAATGTGCAGCCTGTGCAGCCGCCTGCGCCGTGGCATTTTGTACCGGGTAGCAGACGAGCTGAAGATCACCAAAATCGCGCTGGGCCACCACCGCGATGACATGTTGCACACCTTCTTTTTGAACATGTTTTTTGCCGGCAAGCTCAAAGGCATGCCACCCAAAATGGTGAGTGACGATGGTGGCCACATTGTGATTAGGCCACTGGCCAATGTGGCCGAAAAGGATCTGATTGCCTGGGCCGAGCACCGCCAGTTTCCGATCATTCCGTGTTCTTTGTGTGGCAGCCAGGAAAACCTGCAGCGCCAGGAAATCAAACGCATGATGCACCAGTGGGAGCGCCAGTACCCCGGCCGCACCGAGACCATGTTCACCGCGCTGCAAAACGTGGTGCCGTCCCATTTGATGGATGCCTCGCGCTACAACTTCAAGGACATCCAGACCACCGGCCTGGCTGATGAGGCGGGCGACAAAGCCTTTGACCAAGAGGAATTTCACCTGCCCAGCATGGGAAAGATCCAATGGGTGCAAACTTAACCCTATGAGGAAAATATGCCTCTAGCTCTCATAAATATTGCGCGAATAGCTATCTTTTTAGCAGCAATTGGTTTGTCAGGCTGCGCCAGTACCCGACTGGTTGACGCGCAGGTCAACAGCTTTGCACCTCAAACCATTTCTGCGGGCACCGGTTACCAGTTTGAGCGCCTGCCGTCGCAGGCTGCCCATCCGGCAAGCCAGGACAAACTGGAAGCCTTGGCGCAAGAGGCGCTGCTCAAGGTGGGACTTTCGCAAAAAGACGGTGCCCCGTTGCGGGTGCAAGTCTCCCTGGTGCAACGCCAAGAAACCACGTCCACTGACGGCGGCCTGCACCTTGGGCTTGGCATGGGTTGGGTGTTTGGCAGTGGCAGCATTGGCTTCGGCCACCGGGGGGCACTGTTCCCCGGGCTGGACAGCCAAACCATCTACTGGCGCCAGGTCAGCCTGGTCATGCGTGATGCTGCGGGTGTGGTGGTATTTGAGAGCCATGCCAGCAATGAAGACATTTGGTCAGACACGGACGCCGTGCTGGCCGCCATGCTGGACGCTGCCCTTGACGGCTACCCCGCACCGCCACCCGGGGTGCGTCAGGTTCGTATAGAAATCCCCCGTTAATCTACCCCCATGCAAGCCACCCGTCTCATCGCCATCCGTCACGGTGAAACCGCTTGGAACGTTGACACCCGTCTGCAGGGTCATCTGGACATTGCGCTTAACACCAAAGGCATCTGGCAAGCCGCGCAAGTGGCGCGCGCTGTGGCCCACGACGCGGTGGATGCGGTGTATTCCAGCGACCTGTTGCGCGCCTGGCAAACAGCCAACGCCATTGCGCACGCTACGGAGGCGCCGCTGATTGCCAACATGGGTTTGCGTGAGAGAGGTTTTGGCACATTTGAGGGGAAAACCTACGCCGAAATTGCGACGCAGTGGCCTGACGAATCCGAACTGTGGCGCAAACGGATACCCGACTGGGCGCCACCCGGCGGCGAATCCCTGCTTGCGATGCGCGAGCGGGTGGCCAGCACCGTCGACGCGCTAGCCGAGCCCCATATCGGCGGACAAATCGTGCTGGTGGCCCATGGCGGGGTGATGGACATCCTGTACCGGCTGGCCACAGGCCAGGAATTGCAAGCACCGCGCGCTTGGCACTTGGGCAATGCCGCCATCAACCGTCTACTCTGGACGCCTGACGGCCTGACTTTGGTGGGCTGGGCTGATACCAGTCACCTTGAAGAAGCGACGCTGGACGAAACCAGCGCTTAGCTTGGCTTAGACGCCAAACATGTCCGAGTTGTTTTGATTGGCCGGCGGCGTGACACCCAGGTGCCGGTAGGCCGCCAAGGTAGCAATGCGACCACGTGGTGTGCGTTGCAGGTAGCCCTGTTGAATCAGGTACGGCTCAATTACGTCTTCAATGGTTTCGCGCTCTTCACCAATGCTGGCGGCAATGTTGTCCAGCCCGACCGGGCCACCGTCAAAGCGATGAATCACAGCTTCAAGCAGTTTGCGGTCCATCAAATCAAAGCCCTGCGGGTCCACGTCTAGCATCTGCAAGGCGCGGTTGGCAATGTCCAGCGTGATTTCACCCGCACCTTTCACATCTGCATAATCGCGCACCCGGCGCAGCAGNNGCAGCAGGCGGTTGGCAATGCGTGGCGTGCCACGTGAACGGCGGGCAATCTCAAAACCCCCTTTTTCGTCGGTCGGCACGCTCAGCAGTCCGGCACTGCGTTTGACGATGCGGGCCAGTTCATTAGAGGTATAAAACTCCAAGCGGGCCACGATGCCAAAGCGGTCGCGCAGTGGGTTGGTCAACATACCGGCGCGGGTGGTGGCACCCACCAGCGTGAAGGGTTGCAGATCGAGTTTGATGGAGCGCGCGGCCGGACCCTCGCCAATCATGATGTCGATCTTGTAGTCTTCCAAGGCGGGGTAAAGGATTTCTTCCACCACAGGACTCAGGCGGTGAATTTCGTCGATGAACAGCACGTCGTTTTTTTCAAGATTGGTCAGCAGCGCTGCCAAATCCTTGGGCTTTTCCAGAACAGGGCCGCTGGTCTGGCGCAGGTTCACACCCAACTCGTGCGCAATGATGTGGCTCAGTGTGGTTTTACCCAAGCCGGGTGGGCCGAACAACAGCACGTGGTCCAGCGCCTCGTCACGCTTCTTGGCGGCACTGATAAAAATCTCGAGTTGCTCACGCGCCTTGGTTTGCCCTACATACTCCTGCAGCAGCTTTGGCCGCAACGCGCGCTCGATAGCCTCTTCGTTGGGAGAAGCCGGCGCGTTGGACACCACCCGTTTGGGGGGCGCGGGGGCAAAGTCATCAGTTTGAATACTCACAGCGTCATCAACCACAGTTCAAAGCGGCACTATAGCGCCGCACCATGGTTTGTCTTGGCTCAAGGTCTGCACCCCAACGGCCGATAAGATGACATGAACGATTCTTTTGGGCCTTCGCTTCGCCCGCACGCTGCCATGAAACCCTCAAACACCCCAATTGCCACCCTGTCAAGCCTCACGCCCGTTTTCAAGTTGATGGTGCTGGGCATGGGATTGAGTTTGTTGGCACTCGGTCTGCCACGGGTTTACGCAGCTGACCATGGTGCAGAGCACACGCCGGCGCCAGCGGCCAGTAAGCCAGCGGTCAAAAAGGCTGGAACAAGTCCCCCAGAAGAAGCACCTTTGGTCGATATCAAGGCAGCTCTGCGCGAGCAAATGACCGGTAAGAAAAAAGTGACCTTGGTGATTTCAGACAAGCCTGAAGCCAAATCTGCCGCGGCAAGCTCGCACAGCACGACTGCAAAACCAGCTGCTGCCCATGAACCTGAGCCGGTCGCAGCCAAGGCCACCGCGGTCGCCCACGCCGCAGTCAGCCATTCAAGTCCTGTGGTCAACCCACGTGCAAGTCGTGAGTACATCCGGGCCAAGGCCGCAGCGCTGACTGGCCACGAAGCCCCTGCCGGGTCAGCGGATGCCCATGGTAGTGAAGTCCATTGGGGTTATGAGGGCGAGAACGGGCCACAGAATTGGGGCAAGCTCAAACCCGAATTTAATGTCTGCGCCATCGGCAAACGCCAATCCCCCATCAACATTGAAGAGTCTGCCACCCTGCAAGGGCCGGCAGAGCCGCTTCAGTTCAACTACACCGCATCCAGCGGTACCGTGGTCAACAACGGCCACACGATTCAGGTCGATCTGGCGGGCGACAACAGCCTGACCGTGCGCGGCTCTACCTACCGGTTATTGCAGTTCCACTTTCACACCCCGTCTGAAGAGCAGGTGAATTACCGCAATTCGTCCATGGTGGCACACCTGGTTCACAAAAACAACGAAGGGCAGTTGGCGGTGGTGGCGGTGCTGCTGGACCCCGGGGTGGCCAATGCGCTAATTGGCAAGGTGTGGACCTACATGCCTCTGGACACCAACGACCGGGTGCGTATGCCCCTGGGCATCATCGATATGAATGAATTGCTGCCCAAAGACCAGCGTTACTTTCAGTTCATCGGCTCACTGACCACCCCACCTTGCACCGAGGGCGTGTTGTGGATGGTGCTGAAGCAGCCAACCCAACTGAGTCGTGAGCAAATTCGCATGTTCCAGCAACTGTTCCCAAACAACGCACGGCCGGTGCAACCCGTCAACGGGCGGCCGGTGCGTCAGGCGCAGTAAAGCCGCTGCCTGCGCAGTCCGGCGAGGCCCAGCCGAGTACACCGTCAATTGCGCTGGGGTAACAACCGGCCAGCCAGCCACTGTGACAAGTGGCTCCCTGAGTCTTCAAAACCATGAATGCCGCGATAGTGGTCGGCATCCGTCATGGCACTGAGTTCACTCTGGTTCCCCAAGCTCCGCCAAGCGGCATGAAAGCTGGCGGACTGGCGGGCAAACTCTGGTGATTCCTGATCACCCCAGTTGACCCAGATCGGGGTCTGACAGACCCGCATCAAGAACTGCGGCGAGTTGCGCCGAATCACGCCCTCGTCGAGCTGGATCATCGGCTGCAGGTAGCTGTAACGCAGCGGCGCAATGTCGTAGATGCCGCTCACCAGCACTGCCGCCGCGATCGGGTCTTGCGGCAAACCGTAGTCTTCATGCCAGCGGGTATGCAGACACATGGCGGTCAAATGGGCACCCGCAGAGTGGCCACCCAAAGCCATGCGCGAGGCGTCACTCCCATAGCTTCCGATGTGGTGATGTGTCCATGCCACGGCGGCCCGCACTTGGCGGGTGATTTCATCGATCGTCACCCGCGGGCACAGTGCGTAATTCACCACCACGGTGGTGATGCCAAGCGGCTGCAAACCCAGCGCCACACAACTAAAGTCTTTGCTCGACAAGGCCCGCCAGTAACCCCCATGCAGGAACACAAACAACGGCGCGTTGGCTGCGTCCGCCGGAAAGATGTCCAGCGTTTCTTCGCGGGTGGGACCGTAGGGCACATCCAGCATGCAGCGCAGTATCTGGCGCGCTTGCGCGGAGCGCGTGGCATAGTGTTTGCCGGGTGCAGTCGGATCCGTCAGATGGAGGGATGGGTTGTACTGCGCATCAATCTGCGCTTGGGTCTCGAACTCACGGTACAGCGGTGACATCGGTTTTTCCTCCTATCGCTCAGCCTGGGTTTAAACGCCAATGTAGCGCTGCCACAGCGGTGGGTCTGCAGCCAGCTGCGCCGAATCACCCTGCCACACTACCCGCCCGCGCTCAACAATGGTGTGGTGGTTGGCCAGCGTGATCAGCCGCTGCACATATTTGTCGATCACCAGAATGGTCTGTCCCTGGGCTCGCAGTTTGTTCAGGCAATGCCAGATGTCCTCGCGTACCAGCGGCGCCAGGCCCTCGGTGGCCTCGTCCAGAATCAGCAAATGCGGATTGGTCATGAGGGCGCGGCCAATGGCCAACATTTGCTGCTCACCACCGGACAACTGGTTACCCATGTGCCGCAGGCGCTCAGCCAACCGGGGAAACATGACCAGCACGCCGTCCAGCGTCCAGGGTGTCTTGGACCCATTGCGCTGTGCGGCAAATGCCAGCAGGTTTTCTTTCACCGTGAGGTTCGGAAAAATCTGCCGCCCTTCGGGCACCAAGGCTAAGCCCATGCGGGCAATGCGGTCGGGCGCGAGCGACTCCACCCGTTCGCCCAGAAAGCGCACCGTGCCCGAGCGTGCAGGAGTCAACCCGGTGACCGAACGCACCGCGGTGGTTTTGCCCATGCCATTGCGCCCCAGCAGGGTAGCCACCTCGCCCTGCGCGACCGTGAAGCTCAGGCCAAACAGCACTTGGCTGGTGCCATAAGCGGTTTCCAGGCCTTCCACTTCAAGCAGCACGCTCATGCGCTGGCTTCCTCCAAGTCGCCCAGATAAGCCAAACGCACCTCCGGATGCACGCGGATTTCATCGGGCGTGCCACAGGCGATGACTTTGCCGTACACCAGGGTGGAGATGCGGTCCGCCAGCCTGAACACCGCGTTCATGTCATGCTCAACCAGGAGCATGGTGGTCTCACCGCGCAGGCCTTGAAGCAGCTCCACCATGCGTTCGGTTTCATCAGGCCCCATACCCGCCATCGGCTCGTCCAGCAACAGCAACTTCGGTCGGGTGGCCAGGGCCAAGCCCACTTCCAGCTGGCGTTGTTCACCATGAGACAGCGCGCCGGCAAGTTGCTGCAGATGTGGTGTCAGACCAACCCGCGCCACTACCTCGGCCGCCAGCGCATAACGCTCGCCGTCCTGGCGCGCAGCTTGCCAGAAGCCGAATCCCTTGCCCGCGTGCGCCTGAACCGCCAAGGCGATGTTGTCCAGCACCGACAAGCGTTTGAAGATGCTGGTGATCTGAAACGAGCGCACCAGCCCATGCCCGACTCGCGCAGGCATGGGCATGCGGGTCACGTCCATGCCGTCAAACAGAACCCGTCCGGCATTGGGTGCCAGCAGGCCCGAGATCAAATGAATCAAGGTGGTTTTGCCAGCACCGTTGNNTCCACATGCAGCAGCGTGCTGTGGCTCATGGATTAGCCCGTTTTTGAAACAAACTGAGCAGGCCATTGGGCGCCAGAAGCACAACCCCGAGCAACACCGCACCCAAGCCAAACTGCCAATGGATGGTGTAACTGCTTAAAGCTTCTTCGAGCACCAAAAACACCACCGCACCGACCAAGCCACCGTACAGATGCCCCACGCCGCCCAGAATGACCATGACCATCAACACCCCTGACTCGCTCCACTGCATCATGGACGGGCTGACAAACCCACCCTGATTGGC
>DFWT01000075.1 GCA_002381045.1 Rhodoferax sp. UBA4127 | reverse complement strand
AAGATTGCCTTCAGCATGTTGACCAGCTTTGACTTGCCGTTTCCGCCGGTGCCGATAAAGACTGCGATAACTTGCTCCACTGGATTGCCAAGGACAACGTGCCCCATCAGGCGGAGAATGAAGCGGATCATTTCTTCGTCGCCGTCAAATATCTGCTGCAAAAACTGTTGAAAGCGAGGAGCCTTTGCTTTGGCGTCATATACAACTGGACTATTCCAGACTGATACTGCACGGTAATTCGCTGGAACCATAGCCCCCGTAACTTGATTGATTACTCCGTTAGGAAATGAAAGATACGGGTAACTGGATGCATCCCTCTTAGCTGCGTCCTTCTGCATGTACTCCGCAACGTGAATGCAGAGAGCGTCAAGGGCTGAGTTACTGCCAGAACGACCAGCAATGAAGATTTCTTTGTCTTTGTTCTTTATGGTGGCAGCAATAGACAGGGCGACGGCTTCGACTGTCTCACGACGCTGGATGTCATCAAGGCGTTGGCTCACGCCATCTACATTCCGGAAGAATACTGGTGCGTTCTTCTTATCCGGATCGCGAAGCACACTGAATTCACCCCAGAGCTTTTCGGCGATCATTTTTGCAAGCCCACGGTCCGTGAGTCGTTCTCCACGGCTGTTTGTCTCGGAGTCACGGAAACCTGGATTTACCCAACCGTGCGAAGCTGCCTCAAAGAAGATGGACGCGGGTGTGACATTTCCTCCATCGGATGCCGATAAAGATGCCCACTTGGCGTCCATGATCGAGGAGTCATAGTTTTTCGCTGTGCGCGACCAATCCTGCCAGAGCTTAAAGCCATCGCTTTCAAGGCGCTGCAGAGCAAAGCCAAATTTGATCCATCGGCCGTAATCACTGGCATCAAGAGTTTTCAAGGCAGATCGCAAGTCGCGGATCAAATCGGCCTGGTTTTCAGTAGAGGCAACTATCCGAAGATGAGTGTCAAACCGGGGCTGTGCATTACGCAAAAAGTTGGACACAAGCAGAGCGTCAAAGGCGTGCGTCAAAAACTCTACGGAGTATTTCCGTGGTCGTTCATCCATGGACTCGGCAAGTCTGACCAGATGATTGCGCTTGTGGTTGACACTGCCGGGCAGACGCACGACGTGATTGGCGGCTACACAAGCTGGATCACCACCTAGACGTTTAACCATAGATCGCATTAGCCAGTTTGCCTCCACAGGGGCTATGGGAATATCCAGCGGCCAGACGGCATGGAGGTGCCCAATTGATGTTTCAACAACAATTGAGGGTCGTGCAGCAGGGCCTGTCATTGCGTCAAGGTCTACCTCATCATCAAAGTCAACCGCAATCGCGTGCACTGCCTGAACGTTGGCAACGGCATGACCCCGTCCGTCAGTCTGGCCGATCATCATGAAGGTTTCATACCGCTTGTCAAACCACTCTGGAAGGCATTCAAAGTGTTCTTGAGCTGTAACGTGTACGGCTCTAACGAACCGCTTTATGCCCTTGGCAGAGTGATGGAGCATCAGCTTGATTGTTATCAGGGAATCTGGCCCGTGTACTGCAAGCATCACGGCTAGGGCCTCGCGGAAGGCGGCGCGCACCCCCCGGTCTTTACTGGAAAAAATAGACATATAAAGTTCTCACAATTGGTTGTTGGCGATGTGAGCAATGTGAGCGGCTTTTGCTTTGTTCACTTTTTTACAGCTTGAAAGCTAAAACAAAATGAATACAGCTTTTGACTCACATCGCTAACGTCACACTTCGTGCTGGGGAGGTAGCGCACCACCAAATGTCCGATGACAACTACGATGACCACCGTTTACACAGGGATCATCGACTTGGTGGCTCGCCCCGTGGGCTAGGCCAGCATGGGGAAATCAGCCGAAAGATCGACCAGTTTCGCGCCACATGCACAGGTAGGAAGACCCACTTCAACGTCCCCTTCGCTTGTGCGGCAAGCAAACTTACACTGTGGGCACTCAAGCTTGTGGGTCGGTTTTGCTGCCTTGCGGACCCTGGGTGTGTAGTTCAGTGCGGTAAATGGGCAGGGGCCGAGTTCACGGCTAATCTGCTCGATTACGTGCATCAGAGCAGCGCCAGCCGATGCACTACTGAGCGCGCCTTTTGTCAGGCCAATGTCGTTGCAGATTTTGACGAAATTCCCACGATGACCGGACTTGCAGTCGTCAACGGCATGCGCCATTTCATGTGCCAAAATGTCAAGGCGCTCCACGTCAGTCCTGATCAGCGGACTGATGCAGATGAAGTTCACGCCGTTTTCGCTGACTGAGGATGCCCAGCACTGCCCGCCTGATCGACGAACTTGGCTTACTGCTTGATGGGATGGGAACCCGATAGTGGTGACGATTTTCGGCATGGAATAGCCAGCTTTTGAGAACACGTGTTTGTGGAGCAGTTTGGCACCAGCCTGCAACCATCCTTGACCGGTGCGATACTGAGATTCCAACTCGGGCGCAATGACCTCGACAAGTTTCGGATCCGTTCCCTTGTCTTGCGGTTGAGGCC
>DFWT01000171.1 GCA_002381045.1 Rhodoferax sp. UBA4127 | reverse complement strand
AGCGAAGCCGGCATGCCCACCATTGCCGACCCTGGTTCATCGGTGGTGCGCGCGGCACATGAGTTGGCCATCCAAGTGGTGCCATTGGTCGGACCGGTGAGTCTGCTGCTGGCTTTGGCAGCCAGCGGCCTCAATGGTCAAAATTTCGCCTTTGTGGGCTACTTGCCACAAGACACACAAGAGCGAATCAGTCGCATTCGCGAGCTTGAGGCGTTGGCCCTGAAAACTGGCCAGTCGCAGCTTTTTATCGAGACACCTTACCGCAACCAGGTGCTGCTACAGGCTTTGTTGCAGACTTTGCAGCACCATACCCGATTGGCCATCAGCAGCGGTTTAACATTGACCAACGCTAGCAGTTTGAGTGATCAGGTCAAACAACTCAGGCGAAATCCGCCACTGCTTGACAAACACCAACCGACAGTGTTTGCCATCGGCCGTTAGGACAACTTAGCGCAGCGCAGCGCTGGCACGCATGGCTTGCACCGCTCCGGTGCCAATCGCTGCACCGAAGCGTTTGACCAGCCGCTCTGCCACGTTGTCGCGGCGGGTGTAGTCAATGATTTCCTCGGCCTTAACCACCTCACGGGCCACAAAATCCAGACTACCCAAACCGTCTGCCAACCCTAAGTCAATGGCCTGTTGGCCGCTCCAGAACAAGCCGCTGAATAACTCGGGCGTTTCCTTCAGTCGCTTTCCGCGGCCTTCTTTAACCACCTGAATGAACTGCTGGTGAATTTGGTTCAGCATGGCCTGCGCAAACTCTCGCTGCTTGTCAGTTTGCGGGCTGAACGGGTCCAGAAAACCCTTGTTTTCACCGGCGGTCATCAGGCGCCGTTCCACACCCAGTTTGTCCATCAGGCCGGTAAAGCCAAAGCCATCCATCAACACGCCGATGCTGCCCACAATGCTGGCTTTGTCCACGTAAATCTGATCAGCTGCCACGGCGATGTAATAGGCTGCAGACGCCGCCGATTCTTCCACCACGGCATACACCGGTTTTTTATGGACCGCCTTCAGTCGCCGGATCTCATCGTTAATGATGCCTGCCTGCACCGGGCTGCCGCCAGGTGAATTGATCAGCAAAATCACGCCCTTAGAGCCGGTGTCTTCAAAGGCACTGCGCAACGAAGACAGAACCAGATCGGCACTGGCTTCCGCGCCAGAGGCAATCTCGCCCTTGATCTCGATTACCGCGGTGTGCGGCGTGGTCACATCTTTGGTACCCGTGCTTTTGTCCAGCCCGAACCACAACAAGGCGACAAAAAATGCCAGCCAGGCCAGGCGCACAAAGGTCCGCCAGCGGCGTGCCACGCGTTGCTCTTGCAAGCTGGCAAATGCCAGCTTTTCCAGCGTCACCCGCTCCCAGGAGCCCGCCGCATGGGTTGCATCACTTGCTTCTCTTTTAATAGCTTTATGCGCAGGATTTGATTGGCCTTGAGGCCAATTTTCTACGGACTCCTGCGAGTCATTCATTGGCGCACCATCGGGCTTAACGGGATCATTCATGGGGACAAGGCCGGTTGAAATTTATCTGAAGTATGCCAGTGCACCTCGCCGTGGGCTTCAGAGACAGCAATTTTGATCAAACCACCCCGGCATGGCCCCATTCGGCAATGACCGGTAGGTGGGTCGTACATCGCACCGTGTGTAGCGCAGATCAACCACTGACCGGTACTGTCAAAAAAATGATTGGGCTGGTAATCCATTTGCATGGGCACATGGCTGCACCTATTCAGATAGGCATGGACCTCACCCTGGAACCGCACCACAAACGCGGCTTCGATCTGGCCAAAGTAACTCACCTCAAAAGCGATGGCCAATGCACTGTCTTGCAACGCTTCCGACGGGCATAAAAAAACCGTTTCAACCATAACCTGTCTTAGGCATTGGCCTGCAGCCATACCCGCAGTTCGGCCACGCTGTGCGACACCGTCAACGGCTTCAGGGCCGCAAATACCGACGGCTCATGTGCCCCATAACTCACCGCAACGCTGGCACAACCGGCGTTCAAAGCCATCTGCAGGTCATGGGTGGTGTCACCAATCATCAACGTGCGCTCTGGGGGCACACCCAGCTCCGCCATCAGCTCGTTGAGCATCAGGGGGTCAGGTTTGCCAGCCGTTTGATCGGCGGTGCGGGATGCATCAAACACACCTGCCAATACCGTTGACTGCAAGGCCTCATCCAAACCACGGCGGCTTTTACCAGTAGCCACAGTGAGAAAAAAACCGCGCGACTTGAGTTCATCCAGCAGCGGCAGCACGCCATCAAACAGGCTGATCTCATGCTGAATCGCAAAGTAGTGGTGCCGGTAGCGGTCACCCAGTTCCGGGTATCGCTGCGGTGGCACATCGGGCGCTGCATGGGCAAGCGCCTGCATCAGACCCATGCCAATCACATAGGAGGCGGCCTCATAGGTGGGCTCCTTGCCACCCACATCACGCACCGCGGCCTGGATGCAGCGGGCGATGATGGCGGTGGAGTCAAACAGGGTGCCATCCCAGTCAAAAGCAATATGGTCAAAACGTCGTGGGGTCATGGGTTCGGACGCGCAGGCGCCAGGGCTGAAGGTAAAAAATGGGACAGATCAGGCGGCAACTCTGCCAACAATTCCAAACGCGCGCTGGTGGCGGGGTGGTTGAATTGCAGCCGCCAAGCGTGCAAAAACATACGTTTGAGCCCTGGGCGTGCGTTGGCGCGGGCAAGTGCCTTGTTGAGTTCAAAGTCACCGTATTTGTCGTCACCCAAAATCGGAAAGCCTTCGCTGGCCAGATGCACCCGAATCTGGTGGGTGCGGCCAGTTTTGATGGTGACTTCCAGCAGGCTGAAGTCTGCCCATGCCTCACGCACCTTCACCAGCGTGACCGCCGGCATACCGTCTGGATCGTCGCGTGACACCACTTTGACGCGCCGCTCCCCGGCCTGATCGTCAGAGGCACCCAGCAGGAATTTGTGCAGCGGCTTGTCCAGCACCTTGAGCTTGTTCGGCCACTGACCCCGCACCAGGGCCAAATAGGTTTTGCCGGTTTGGCGTTCCCGAAACTGGTCTTGCAGGTTCTTCAGGGCGCTGCGCTTTTTAGCCACCAGCAAAATGCCGCTGGTTTCACGGTCCAACCTGTGCACCAGTTCCAGGTACTTGGCCTGCGGGCGCGCCATGCGCAGCTGCTCAATCACGCCAAAACTCACACCCGAACCCCCATGCACCGCCACCCCGGCAGGTTTGTTGATGGCCAACAGGTGTTCGTCTTCCAGCAATACCGTGAAATCTCGCGCCGGGGCACTGGCCGCCACCAGTTGGGCCATGGCCTCGGCCTTTTCAGCCACCCGTTCCGAAATACGCACCGGCGGCACCCGGACCTGGTCGCCGGCATCCAAACGGGTGTCAGCCGCCACCCGTCCCTTGTTGACGCGAACCTCGCCGCTGCGAATCATCCGGTACACATGGGTTTTGGGCACCCCCTTGAGGTGGCGCATTAGAAAGTTGTCCACCCGCTGGCCGGCACTGTCGTCGTCGACACTGACCATTCTGGCCGCAGGAGGCGTGGCTGAGGGATTGCCCCCTATAATGTCTTTCACTAGCGGTGTGCTGTAAGTGGTTGATTTAACTGAGAGTTAACTCGTTATTTCGGTGAAGTTTAGTTCACGTGCCCTTCGCCCCCGCCGGTAATGTCGATGCCGCCTGACGCTTGCGCCGCAAATTCGTGACCCCTGTCATGCATGGCGGCCCAAACGACAGGTCAAGACGATGCCTTGAAACCCAGAATCGGAATACCCAAAATTCGCAGCCGCAGGCTGTGAATGGAATGAAGCGAAATGTTTGTGTTGATGTCCCTGATGTTTTCCTGCCTGCAGCGCGCCCGCGTGTTGTTCTTTGGCGCACATCAGCCGCTATCCTTTATACAGTGTGCGCAATGCACTACTGAAACAGTAGCGTACTACTTCTCAAGCCCCATCGCTCCCCTCCACGCGCCCATACCCAAACTCACCGTGTGAGTCTGGGGTCTCCGGCAATTCCTCCTCGTTTCAAAGCCTTCGTTTGTGCATCAATTGGGTCCTTTTGGACCGTTGATGGCTATTTGAATTGAAGGAATGCACTCCATGAAACGCATGTTGATTAACGCAACGCAGGCAGAAGAACGTCGCCTGGCCGTTGTCGACGGGCAAAAACTGCTCGATTACGAAATCGAAATTGAAGGGCGCGAACAGCGCAAAGGCAACATCTACAAAGCGGTTGTGACCCGCGTCGAGCCCTCGCTGGAAGCCTGCTTCGTCGACTACGGTGCAGATCGCCACGGTTTTCTGCCCTTCAAGGAAATTTCCCGCGCCTATTTCCAGCCGGGCGTCGAAGTTGG
>DFWT01000255.1:241-12879 GCA_002381045.1 Rhodoferax sp. UBA4127 | reverse complement strand
GCCTGGCTGATTGCCGACCTGCCCTTTGGCAGCTACCAGGAATCCAAAGAACAAGCCTTGCGCAGCGCTGCGGTGTTGATGCAGGCCGGTGCCCACATGGTCAAGCTGGAGGGCGGCGGCTGGACCACCGAGGTGGTGCACTTTTTAGTCGAACGCGGCATTCCGGTGTGCGCCCACCTCGGGCTGACCCCACAGACCGTGCACGCCCTGGGTGGCTACCGGGTGCAGGGCAAAACGGTGGAGTCTGCCGCCATCATGAAACGCCACGCGCGTGAGCTGCAAGATGCCGGTGCATCATTGATGGTGCTAGAGATGGTGCCTGCCGATCTCTCCAAAGAACTGACAGATGAACTCACCCATTGCGCCACGATTGGCATTGGTGCGGGTAAAGGCACCGCTGGCCAGGTGCTGGTGTTGCACGACATGCTGGGGCTGAACCTAGGCAAAAACCCGAAATTTGTGCGCAACTTCATGGCCGACCTACCCGGTGTCCAAGGGCAGCATGGGATCAAGGAAGCGATCGAAGCCTATGTGCGGGCTGTCAAAGACGGCAGCTTCCCGGACAACGCGCTCCACGCCTGGTAAATCCGCTCCCACACTTCTAAAGAAAATCGTTGGCTAGCCCTTATTGAGGCTGCGTAAACCGCTATGAAAATCATTACAACTATTGCCGAGTTGCGGGCCCATATGGCCAGCTTCAAACACCCTGCATTCGTGCCCACCATGGGCAACCTGCACGCCGGTCACCTGGCTTTGGTACGTCAGGCCAAGCCCTTGGGCGATGCGGTGGTGGTGAGCGTGTTTGTCAACCGATTGCAGTTTTTGCCTCACGAAGACTTTGACTCCTACCCGCGCACCTGGGAAGCCGATTGCAGGGCGCTGGATGATGCGGGTTGCGATGTGCTGTTTGCCCCCAGTGAGCAAGAGCTATACCCCGAGCCGCAAGGTTACAAGGTGCATCCCCCCGCCGCACTTACCGACATTCTTGAAGGCCACTTCAGACCAGGATTTTTTATCGGGGTTTGCACCGTGGTGCTCAAACTTTTTTCATGTGTGCAGCCGCGTGTGGCGGTGTTTGGCCAAAAGGATTACCAGCAATTGATGGTGATCCGGCGCATGGTGGCGCAGTTGGCCCTGCCCATTGAAATTCTGGGTGGACCCACCCTGCGCAGTGACGATGGTCTGGCCCTGTCCTCCCGCAACGGCTACTTGTCAGCCACAGAACGGGCCGAGGCGGTGCACTTGTCGCTCCAACTCAAACAAATCGCCCTGGCGCTGCGCGCAGGCTACTCAAACATCGCCAGTCTTGAAAAACAGGCCATGGCGGCGCTGGCCGAGCGCGGTTGGCAGCCAGACTACGTTGCCATACGCCGCCGCGCCGACCTGCAGTCGCCCCGCATTGACGAAGTAACCACCCTGATCCAAGACCAGGGCCTGGTCGTTCTGGGTGCAGCCCGCCTTGGCCAAACCCGGCTGATTGATAACCTAGAAGTTTGACCCAGTCACTTGATTTGGCCCCTGACTTGCTCGATGCACGGCGCGGACTGGGTGCATCGGCGGACGGCGCGGCGACTGGGACAGGTGCTTCGGGTTTGGGGCGCAATCACGCTCGGGGTTGTGATTCAGCGTGCCACGTGATGTAGCAACACGCCTTGCACCTCAAAGCCCGGTCACCTGACCCGGTCGCACTGCCGGGGTAGATGCATTCAAAAGACCCTAATGGGCCTTATCCCAATTCGGCCCGACACCCACTTCGGCCAGCAAAGGCACGCGCAGATGCGCCACACCGGCCATCAGTTTGGGCACTTCGTGGCGCACCCACTCGGTTTCTGACTCAGGCACTTCAAAGACCAATTCGTCATGCACTTGCATGATCATCTTGGTGCCGCGCTGCTCGGCATCCAGCACCTGCTGCACCTTGATCATGCTGAGCTTGATCAGGTCGGCCGCTGTGCCTTGCATGGGCGCATTGATGGCAGCTCGCTCGGCGCCGGCGCGTCGCGGGCCATTGGGTGAGTTGATCTCGGGCAGGTACAGGCGCCGGCCAAAAACCGTCTCCACGTACCCCTGGCGTTTGGCCAGTTCGCGGGTGGTTTCCATGTAATGTTTGACGCCGGGATAGCGCTCAAAGTACCGGGCGATGTAGTTTTTGGCCGCCGTGTTGTCGATACCCAGTGCCCGCGCCAAACCAAAAGCGCTCATGCCGTAAATCAAACCAAAGTTGATGACCTTGGCATAGCGCCGCTGCTCTGACGTGACCTGACCAGTGCCCACAGAAAAAATCTCTGCAGCGGTGGCGCGGTGCACGTCCATGCCATCGTGAAACGCCAGCAACAAGGCCGAGTCACCACTGATGTGCGCCATGATGCGCAGCTCAATCTGGCTGTAATCGGCACTGGCGATCACACTGCCAGGTGGCGCCACAAAGGCTTCGCGCACCCGGCGGCCTTCAGCGGTGCGAATCGGGATGTTCTGCAGGTTTGGGTCGTTGCTGCTCAAGCGGCCAGTCACTGCCACCGCCTGCGCGTAGTGCGTGTGGACACGGCCGGTGCGGGGCAGCGCCAGCTGGGCGAGTTTGTCGGTATAGGTGCCCTTGAGTTTGGCCAGGCCGCGATGCTCCAGAATTTTTGCCGGCAATGGGTAATCTTCAGCCAGTTTTTCCAACACTTCTTCGTCGGTGCTCGGCGCGCCGGTCGCGGTTTTCTTAACCACCGGTAAACCCAGTTGGGTAAAGAAAATTCCGCCAATCTGCTTGGGGCTGCTCAGGTTGAACGGTTGGCCAGCCAGCGCGTGCGCATCTTTTTCAAGCTGCAAGATGCGCTGGCCCAGTTCGTGGCTTTGCGCGGCCAAAATCCGCGCGTCAATCAGCACCCCGTTGCGCTCAATCCGGTACAGCGCTTCGCTGCTGGCAATTTCCAGTTCATACACAAAACGCAGCTTGTCGTTGGCCTCAATCAACGGCCACAGCGCGCGATGCACGGCCAGCGTCATGTCGGCATCTTCGCACGAGTATTCGGCGGCCTTGGCAACGTCGACCTGGTCAAAACAGATCTGACTGGCACCCTTACCGCAAAGGTCTTCAAAACTGATGCCGCTGCGCCCCAAATGTCGCTCGGCCAAGCTAGCCAGTCCGTGGGGTTTGTGGACTTCGAGCACATAACTTTGCAACATGGTGTCGTGTGCGTAGCCTTGCACCTCAATGCCATGGTTGGCAAACACATGCCGGTCGTATTTGACGTGCTGACCCAGCTTGATTTTGGTCGCATCTTCCAGCCAGGGCTTAAGTTTGGCCAACACCTCGTCCACCGGCAACTGCGCGGGTGCATCCGGGTAGACATGCGCCAGCGGAATGTAGGCCGCCTCACCCGGCGACACGCTGACGCTGATGCCCACAATGCGCGCCCGCATCTCATCGAGCGAGGTGGTCTCGGTGTCCAGCGCCACCAGCTCAGCGGTTTGCACCTTGGCCAGCCAGTCGTCAAACGCTTCCCAGGTCAGAATGGTGTCGCACACCAAGGTGCTGACCGGTGCCACTGCATTGACTGGCACCTCGCGGGCCTCGGGTTCGTCAAACAGGTCAAGAGAGGACGAGGACGCGCGCTTGGACACCGATTCGGCAGCAGTAACCGATGGTTTAGCCAGACTAACCGCGCTGGCGGCATCGCCAGCCGCCAACGCCCGGGCCAAGCCCTTGAACCCAAACTTTTCATAAAACAGGGCTAAAGCCCCCGTATCCATTGCCCCAACAGCTATTGAATTAAAAGCAGGAAAATGCGGTAACCATTCTTTGAGATCGCAGTCGGTCTTGATGGTGACGAGCGCCCTCCCCGTCGGAATCCAGTCGAGTGAATTACGAAGGCTCTCACCCACCGCGCCTTTGATGTCGTTGGCATTGGCCAGAATCGCATCCAGCGAACCAAATTCGTTGAGCCATTTGGCAGCCGTCTTGGGGCCGACCTTGGCAACGCCCGGCACGTTGTCCACTGTGTCGCCCACCAAGGTCTGGTAGTCGCGCATCAGGTGCGGCGGTACGCCAAACTCGGTGGTCACGCCCGCCACATCGCGTTTGCGGCCGTTCATGGTGTCAATGATGGAGATGCGCTCGGTCACCAGTTGGGCCAAATCCTTGTCACCGCTGCTCACAATCACCTGCATGCCTTGTGCGGCGGCGGTGGCGGCAAGGGTGCCGATCACGTCGTCGGCCTCAACCCCTGGCACATTCAATACCGTCCAGCCCATCAACCGCACCACCTCGTGGATTGGCTCAATCTGAACCCGCAGGTCGTCGGGCATAGGCGAGCGGTTGGCCTTGTAGGCCGGGTAGATGGCATCACGAAACGTGGGGCCTTTGGCATCAAAAACGCAGGCGGCAAAGCCGGCCGGCACCTCTTTGCGCAGGCTTTGCAGCATGTTGATCATGCCGCGAATCGCCCCAGTGGGCGGGCTGCTCGGGTCGCCTGGCACGGCGCGCAAGTCGGGCATGGCGTGAAAGGCGCGGTACAGGTAGCTGGAACCATCTACCAGCAGCAGGGTTTGATTTGTCTCGTCGGTCATGCGCGCATTTTGCCTGCCGCAGCCAGCGCGGGCGCTTTATCTACAATCAAAACATGCGTTCATCACATTCCTCACTTGCGCTGGCTTTTGCCCTGCTGCTGTCCAGCTCTCAGGCCTGGAGCCAAGCCAACCCCGCGCCCACGCCTGCGACAGCCGGACAAGCTGCCGCTTCGCCCTCGCTCACAAGCGACCAAGAGTCCCGCACTGAGCGCATTCGGGTGGAAGACGAAAGCGCGCGCATTGATGAACTGCGCATTGGAGGGGAAACCCGCACCATTTCTGTCACGCCAAAGAGTGGCATGCCGGCCTACGACGTGGCGCCCAAAACTGGCGAACGCACCTGGAAAGTTCTGGGCTTCTAAATCATGGCGGTCTACACCGAAGTCTCTGAACAAGAGGCCCGCGAGCTTCTCTTGCGCCTGGGTCTGGGTGAACTCTGCGCCTTGAAGGGCTGCCAAGGTGGCATCGAAAACACAAACTACTTTGCCGACACCACCCTGGACGGCCAGCCGCACCACTATGTGCTGACCTTGTTTGAGCGTCTCACCGCCGAGCAACTGCCGTTTTACTTGCGCCTGATGAAACACCTGGCCCAGCATGGCATTGCGGTACCCGAACCCATGGCTGACGCCACAGGGGAATTGCTGTTCCAACTCAAAGACAAGCCCACTGCCGTCGTCAACAAACTCAGCGGAAAAAGTGAACTGGCCCCCACCCCTGAGCACTGTTCACTGGTGGGCAACATGCTGGCCCGAATGCACCTGGCTGGGTGCAGTTTTGACATGCACCAACCCAACCTGCGTGGACTGGCCTGGTGGAACGAGACTGTGCCGGTGGTTTTGCCTTACCTGACCGCCTCGCAAAGCGCATTGATCTCCCAGGAATTGGCCTACCAAAACCATGTGGCGGCCCGCTCGGCCTATGCCGCCCTGCCGCGCGGAGCCATCCATGCCGACCTGTTTCGCGACAACGTGTTGTTCGACTGCGTCGACGGCCAGCCTGTGCTGAGCGGCTTTTTTGATTTTTACTTTGCCGGTGTGGACACCTGGCTGTTTGATCTTGCGGTTTGTCTGAATGATTGGTGCATTGACTTGGCAACTGGCGTACAAAATGGCGCCCGCGCTCGTGCATTGATCGCATCTTACGAATCTGTCCGGCCACTCGTGGCCGCCGAGCGCGAACTGCTGCCGGCCATGCTGCGCGCGGGTGCCCTGCGCTTCTGGATATCGCGCTTGTGGGACTTTCATTTGCCACGCGAGGCCAGCATGTTGCAAGCCCATGACCCTGTGCATTTTGAACGCGTATTGCGGCAACGGGTCGACGCCGCCCAGCAGTTCAAAGACATGGCGGTGGCTGCATGAAGCTCAACCTGGTACCTGCACGCAGTGGTGCCCTGTGGGTCAAACTGGGTATTGCCACTTTTTTTAAGCAACCTCTGGCCATGGCCGGGTTGTTTTTCATGTTCATGGCACTGATGACCGTGGCAACCATGGTGCCCGTGTTCGGCTTGCCCCTGGCCATGACCCTGTTACCCGCGACCACCTTGGGGCTGATGGCCGCCACCCTGGAAGTGACGCGGGGCAAGTTTCCGATGCCCATGGTGTTGCTTGCCGGTCTGCGAGCCAAGCCCGGTACGGCTCGCGCCCTAATTGTGTTGGGTGTGATTTATGCGTGCGGGTTTCTCGCCGCAATGGGTGTGTCTTACCTGGTGGATGGCGGCGGCTTCGCGCGCATGTACCTGGGCGGGCAGACGCCCGCCAAAGAGGTGCTTGAGTCCAGTGGTTTCATGGCGGCCATGTGGACCTTCATGGGCCTGCACCTGCCGTTGTCTTTGCTGTTGTGGCACGCGCCGGCGCTGGTGTACTGGCAGGACGTGCCGCCGATCAAGAGCCTGTTTTTCAGCATCGTCACCTGCCTGCGCAACTTCAAGGCTTACTTGCTGTTTGGGGTGTGCTGGATCGGCGTGATGGTGGCCGTGCTTTTGGCGGTGCTTACTGTCGCGGGATTGTTTGACAACGCGGAACTGGTCGGGATGGTTCTGTTCCCGGCGCTGATGCTGGTGGCGTCGATGTTCTTCACGTCGCTGTACTTCAGCTACCGGGACTGTTTTGCNNATGCAAAAAGCCCGGCCAGAACCTCTGACCGGGCTTTTTGCTTGAACCCACAATCTGGTTTAGCCCAGCTTGATAGCCGACGGTTCGGCGGTCAAGTAACCCACAGCCGCTCCAAAGCGGTCTTTGTAGTTGGCACGCACCAGCGGATCCAGTGTAGCCTGCACTTTGCCATGCAGCTTGGTGTTCCAATCGCCGGGATGTTGGAAGTTGCTGGTGATGTAGGTCCAGCCATTCAGGTCATCCACCACGCCCAGACCAGTGGCTTCTGCGCCAGAGGGCATCGACATCAGGCGGCTGAGTTGCTTGGTGTCAACGTTATAGGCCCAAACAAAATTGTTCACATGGGTACCGCTGTCTTCGCCAATGAACAGCGTGCGCAGTTTTTCAGAGAACTTCAGGTTGTCCGGGTTGGACACTTTGTCCGGGTTGGCCAGGTTGCCCAATGCGTCAGCGGCAATGTCTTCGCCAACCAGCAGTGCACGAATCACTGAAGGCACCCACTCGCTCTTGATGGCGGTGCCGGTCTGATCGGTATGCCCGCCAGTCATAGGTAGGGCCATTACGCC
The DNA here is from genome assembly GCA_002381045.1 of Rhodoferax sp. UBA4127. GTDB lineage: Bacteria > Pseudomonadota > Gammaproteobacteria > Burkholderiales > Burkholderiaceae_C > Rhodoferax. Next base: position 5,645 of record DFWT01000255.1, on the reverse strand, counting down.
GCCGGCCACCAGTGCCTTGTACAGCGCGATGCCACTGGCGGCATTCCAGCCCTTGCCGGTTTTGACCATCGAATCCTGCATGTTTTGCAGTGCAGAGTAAGCCACTTTGTCTTTGATGTTGACCGTGGTGCCTTCCATTTTGGAAAAACCCATGCTGCCACCCATCAGGTATGCGTAGCGGTGGGTTTCCAGGAATGCCGCCGCCTTTTCCATGCCAGGCATCAGCTTGATCCAATTGGCAGCGCCGTTGTAAAACACCTTGGTGAAGCTGGCATCGTTGGGATCGGCCTTTAAGACCGTCATGATGTCGGATGGTTTGAGCTTGTTGGCCATCTTTTCGATCTCCGCACTGGTGGCATGACCCAGCTTGATCCATGACAGCTTGGCACCCGCATCCGCCGGGTTGATGGAAAAGCCGTCGCCTAATTTGGCAACGTACAGGGTGCCGGCGGACAGGGTTTTTTCTTTGTCCGCCACAAACATAAACAAACCGCTGTTGGTGTAGTCGTCCCCCATCAGCACGGTGCGGTTGTCTGGCATGACTTGCACCAGTTCGTGCGAAATGCGACCCATGCAGTAATGCTTGACCAGGGTGCCGGTGCCATCCGGGTTGACTGTAACTTCTGGCATATGTCCATAGTGGTAGGGGTTGGCCACGGACGCATCACCAAAGGTGTTCTTACTAAAGGCTTTGAAGAGTTTGTTGTCAGCCACAAAGGGTGCATCAGGCTCGTACTCTTCGCTGGACAAATGGGTATTCCAGGGCGACAGGCTGGAGCCGCAGGTGATCCATAGACCCTGTGCCTCTGAGGTATCCACATTGTGGTACTTCACCAAGCTGAGCTTGCCGGTGGCCTGATCTTGGTCCAGCGTCAACACCGCAATGGGGGACGGCAAAGTGCCATAGGTATCGGCACCACTTTGATCAGCATTCAGGTACTCAAATTGCACCACCGCAAACACGGCCTTGCCCTTGATGCCGCTGACCTTGGGGTTCTCAAGCTTCAGCAGCGAGGTACCGTCCGGACAATCCGAAAAATGTTGACGCTCCTTGCCGGGCACAGATTTGTCGATGATGGGACGGTTCAAGATGTCCACATAACCGCCGGCCAACACCGTGCCACCTTTGCCGTCTGGCACTCGGTCGCCGGTGATGAAGAAGGGCTGGTAGGCCAGTTTGAAGGCGCGTGTGGTTCCGTCTTTCAAAGTCACTTGCAAGCTGGAAGCCACGGTCGTGGTGGCCATGGCCGCCGGGTTGGCCAAGCTTGGTGCGGCCATGGAAGTGAACACGGCTGACGCAAAAGGCGCGGCAGACTGTGCTGCGGTGGTTGCTGTCGTCGCCGAGGTGGCGCAGCCAGCGACCAGTGAACTGACCGACAGTGCGCCCAAAGGCAACATGGGCGCACTGGCAAGAAACTTGAGAGCCTGACGGCGTGAAGTAGAAGTCATATTGGACATGGTTAGGTTGAGTTTCAAGAGTGGATGGCAGGGCTTGGCAGGGGCTGCACGAAACGCATCTTGTGCAGGCTGTGTCTGATCGTAAGACGTTGATGTGACAGTTTTATGAACCAGGTTCGCACCGAATTGCGTGCCTGATAATGCCGCTTCAGTCAGTTGTCTAGACCCTCCATGAACACCCTACGCGCCTGCTGGAAATTGACACGCGTGGTCGTCCATATTCTTGGCGGCCTCTTCACCGTCAGCTTTGTTTTCCCCCGACTAGACCAAGCCCACAAGCATATGAAAATTATGGCCTGGGCCCAAAAGATGATTGGGGTACTAGCTATTGATTTTGAAGTAAACGGTGTAGCCCCCCAACATGGCCCCTTGCTGCTGGTGGCCAACCATGTGTCGTGGCTGGACATAGTGGTGCTGCTGGCGTCTTGCCCTTGCCGGTTTGTCTCCAAGGCCGAGATCGGCCAATGGCCGGTGGTGGGTACCTTGACCCATGCAGCCGGCACCCTGTTCATCACCCGCGAGTCCAAGCGCGATGCCTTGCGGGTGGTGCATCAGAGNNTTTGCATCAGATGGCTGAAAAGCTGCAACCGGGCAGTGATGCGGTACTGGCGATTTTTCCGGAAGGCACCACCAGCAATGGCTTGCAGGTGTTGCCGTTTCATGCCAATTTGTTCCAGGCAGCCATCTCGGCCAATGCGCCAGTGCAGCCCTTGGCACTGCGCTTTGAAGATGCCGCCACCGGCCAAATCAGCTTCGCCGCTAGCTACATCGACGACGACACCTTTGTCGGCTCTGTGTGGCGCACCTTGATAGCACCACGCCAGCGGGTGGTGCTGCGCTTTGCTGTGCCGCAATACTCTGAGGGCAGACACCGGCAGGTCTGGGCGGCTGATGTACGGGCTGAAGTCACCAAATTGCTCACACCCTGAGTCAACCCAGGTTCACGCGCCCAGAAAGTGTTTGCGGTAGCGCGCTGGCAGGTCAGCAATGCGCATCAGCATCGGCAAATCTGCGGTGTTGAAGTCTGGGTCCCAGGCCGGCGCGCCCAGCACCTTGGCACCCAGGCGCAAATAGCCCTTGATCAATGCGGGCGGCTCTACCTGCAGGGTGCTGTCGAGCATCTCCACCGGCAGTGGCAAGCGTGGCCGCACATGCAGCTCGATCGGGGCCAAGTGCGTGGCTTTGAGCTGATGCCAGATGCTGGCCGCCACATCGCCACTGACCATGCCGTTGTGCAGCATCGGGATGCTGGCACAGCCAATCATGGTGTCGAGCTGGTTGCGCACCATGAATTCGCCCAAGGCACCCCACAGCGCCATGATCACGCCGCCGTGGCGGTGCTCAGGATGCACACAGCTGCGGCCCAGTTCCACCATGCGCGGACGCAATGCGCGCAGGCGGGTCAAATCAAACTCGGTGTCGCTGTAGGTGCTGCCCACTCGCTTGGCCTGGGCTGGCGTGAGCGCACGGTAGGTGCCAATAACTTCGTTCGACGCCTCATCACGCACCAGCAGGTGTTCGCAGTAGTTGTCAAACAGATCAATGTCGTGGCCGGGCACCGAAGTGCTTAAGCGCGCGCCCATCTCGTCGGCAAATACCTTGTACCTTAGGCGCTGCGCTTCCCGAACTTCGTCGCCATGCCGGGCCCACGTAACCAGCAAGCCACCGCGTGCGGGCTGCACTGGCGCAGACAGCGTGTTGCCAGGGAGCGTATCGGGTCGGTGAAGTGACCCCCTGGGCAAGGCAACCGAAGAAAAGGCGAAAGTCGGGTTGGGCAAATCTCTCATGTCGTACTCCTTGTTGGAACGACCTGATGATCTTCACCCTTGATGACGTGTTGATGGCGTTTTGATGGCGTTTGTGTGACAAAAGGTCTTTAAGGCACCGGGGTGAGCTTGGCCACACTCAGCGCCAACCACTTGATGCCGTGGCGGGGAAAGTTGATTTGGGCGCGGGCATCGTCGCCACTGCCTTCCAGACTCAGCACCAAGCCTTCGCCAAACTTGGCATGAAATACTTTTTGTTTGACCTGCAGCCCGCTGGACGATGCCTTTTGCGGTGGCACGGGGGCTGCGGTGTATTTTGAATAATCTGTGCCAAATTGGCCTGTAGCCCTTTTGGAATAAGCGCTACCAGCTCCTGAATATGCAGCACCTTCAAAACTGCTTGATCGACCCGATTCGGGATGCTTGGGCGTGATCCATTTCAAGGCTTCTTCTGGCAGCTCTTCAAAAAAACGGCTCTTGAGGTTGTAGCGGGTCTGGCCGTGCAACATGCGGGTTTGTGAATGGCTGAGGTACAGGCGTTTGCGCGCGCGGGTGATTGCCACGTACATCAGGCGACGTTCTTCCTCCAGGCTGTCACGATCCGTCATTGAGTTCTCATGCGGGAACAAACCCTCTTCCATGCCGGTGATGAACACGCAGTCAAATTCGAGCCCCTTGCTGGCGTGCACCGTCATGAGCTGGATAGCGTCCTGCCCGGCCCGCGCCTGGTTGTCACCGGCTTCCAACGCAGCGTGGGTCAGAAAGGCGGCCAAGGGTGACAGGGTTTCGCCGGTCTCGGCATCGGGCACGGGGATGTCTTGCAATGGCTGGTTCAGGTCCAGACCTTGGGACGCCGGTGATTGGGTCAAGGCTTGGCCCAGCTCGTCCACCGGCAAAGCCACTGCGTCGCGGCCAAAGCCTTCGATGGACACAAAGCTCTCTGCCGCGTTGACCAACTCTTCCAAGTTTTCGACGCGGTCTGCGCCTTCGCGGTCGGCTTTGTAGTGCGCGATCAGGCCGCTGTGCTCCAGCGTGGCCAGCATGATGTCGCGCAGGCTCAAGCCCACCGTTTGTTCGCGCAGCACGTCAATGCCGGCCAGGAAGGCGCCGATGTTGGTACCGGCCTTGCCGCTCAAACCACTGACGGCGTCACTCAGCGAACAGCCGGTGGCACGGGCCTGGTCTTGCAGCAGTTCCAGGCTGCGCATGCCAATGCCGCGCGGCGGGAAGTTCACGGCACGCAAAAAGCTGGTGTCATCACGCGGGTTTTCCAGGAGGCGCAGGTAAGCCAGGGCGTTCTTGATTTCGGCCCGCTCAAAAAAGCGCAGGCCACCGTAAACCTTGTACGGCATGCCGGCATTAAAAAGCGCGGTCTCGATCACCCGGCTTTGTGCGTTGGAGCGGTAGAGCACAGCGATCTCTTTGCGCTCAACGTCTTCGCGAACCAGCTGCTTCATCTCGTCGACCATCCACACCGCTTCAGCAAAGTCGCTGGTGGCCTCAAACACACGCACCGGTTCGCCTGGGCCTTGGGCGGTTCGCAGGTTCTTGCCCAGGCGTTTGCTGTTGTGGCTGATCAGGGCGTTGGCGCTGTCCAGGATGTTGCTGCCGCTGCGGTAGTTTTCTTCCAGCTTGATCTGGTGCTGTACGCCAAACTCGCGCACAAAGTCGGCCATGTTGCCCACGCGTGCACCACGAAAGGCGTAAATGCTTTGGTCGTCATCGCCCACCGCCAACACACAACCGGTGGGCTGAAAGGCACCGTCCACACTGCTGTGCGCGCCAGTGCCGGCCAGCATCTTGATCCAGGCGTATTGCAGCTTGTTGGTGTCCTGAAACTCGTCGATCAGGATGTGGCNNAAATCGACCACGCCTTCGCGCTGGCATTGCTCTTCATAGAGCTGGTAAATCTCTAGCTTCTTGCGGGTCTCAGGGTCTTTGGCTACCACCATGTTCGGGCGTTGGCCGTCTTCTTTGCAGCCGCCAATGAACCACTGCATTTGCTTGGGCGGAAAACGTTCGTCGTCAATCCCAAACTGCTTGTACAAGCGCTTGATACTGGACAACTGGTCTTGCATGTCCAGAATCTGGAAGGCTTGCGGCAAGTTGGCCAACTTGTAGTGGGCGCGCAAAAATCGGTTGCACAGGCCGTGAAAGGTGCCGATCCACATGCCGCGCAC
>DFWT01000255.1:0-143 GCA_002381045.1 Rhodoferax sp. UBA4127 | reverse complement strand
TGGATTCATTGTAGGAAGCCACCTGATGCAGACCCGTTTACCTGCCCACAACCACTACGCCAGGTCGCTGGCCGCATGCGTTGCTGTGGCAGCAGCGTCTATCACCCTGCCCGCTCACGGCCAGTCGGTGTGCAGCAGCGATG
>DFWT01000164.1 GCA_002381045.1 Rhodoferax sp. UBA4127 | reverse complement strand
CCTCGGCCAGGATCTCGGCGATGCGCATCATCGCCGGGTGGCCATCGCCGCCGCGCACAACGAGCGTTGTTGCAGCGATCTGGTGGTAAGCAGCCAGCAGAGGCTCGAAGGGCGTGCCCGATGTCCAGTCGCGAATGTTCGCGGGTGTCGTCTTGATGACGTAGTCACGCACTTTGGCAGGAAANNGTCCCTTTGCCACCGTAGAAGTCGATCACGTGGCGCGCGGCGTCGGGACGGCCAGCTTCGAACTCAGCGAAGTAATCACGCGTCATCGCTCCAAACATTGCATAGAGATCGGATTCTCCTGATGTCCTCAATAGTCCGAGAGGATTGGCTTCCACCAGCATGAGGCTCGCAGGTTTGATTGCGCCTTCGATTGCGTGCGCAAGCGCCGCAAGACCGCCAAACGAATGGCCGACCACGTGTGTTGGTTTGCCAACCCGCTCAAGGATACTGTCGATTATTTGTGTCTGCTGCGTCATGGTCGCGTTACCGAGTGGGCGCCGTTCCACAGTCGCGCCGTAGCCGATTAGGCTCGTCGTCACGATGCGGTAGCGGCCGGCGAGTCGATCGATGACGGCNNCGCATCGCGATCACCTCGTTCATTTACTGAGTTGCCAGATGCGCAGTTTAGGTCTGCATCAAGGAATGCGAAAGGGCGGCTTCCGGCCCGCGACTATCAACAATGCTATGGATTTGACTCCGCAAAGAGTGACTTGAATGGAATCTGAGCTCGAAATGTCCGCTTGCTAAAGCAAAACTGACAGCAATGGGCACGTTGTTCGCCGACACGACCAGTAGCTTTGCTGCAACCTGATTTGATGAAACCTCGACCGTCATTGTTTCGAGCAGGCACTTCAAGGTTCCGGTGGATCTTGATGACTATTACCGAAATTCGAGTAAGTCGCGTCATTGCGGTCAGTCAGCGAATCTAGTTCTCAATACCGGTCGCTTACCCCGCCATCGCGAGTGCCCGCTTGCTGTTTTTCCTGCGCTTTTTGAATGGCCGGTTACCTCAAATTCGGCGGGCAGCTATGGGCACGTTGCCGAATGCCATGAACGGCTTCTGAAGGGTGATGGGCTGGACCACCAGATACCGGACGGTCGTGTAGACCAGCTATCAGCCTGCGCAAACGGGTATTGACGACCGGCAGCTTTCCGGTGGCTCAGTTCACATTTATCAGAAGCGATTCGCGGCCACACCAGGGTGTTCTAGCCGTGGACCCTGCTCCGCAGTCACCAAAAGCCTATTGCGCTTCCGTGTAGCCAGCATATGCGCCATGCCAGGTGAGTGGTGCAACTCGCCAGCGAGCAGTTCAAGGTCCTGGTCCAGGAAGGGGCAAATGGACTGCCCCGGGGGATCGACCATGTCCGCAGCGGACCAGTTCTACAGCCTTGCTGTTTGATCAACGGGCCACACAAACAACTTCTTTCGACCAGCCTCCACTAGCGCGACAAAAACCATGTACTTCATGTATATTGGCGCGCTGCCACTCACTACCGAATCCATAGCGCTGGTTACTGAGCCCCCCGAACCTTGAACACGTCTCAAACCCACCAGGACATTCGCAACCAGTTGCTGGTGGCGCGGTTGCCGGCCATGCCGCAGATTTTGCTCAAACTGCTGACGCTGTGCGAGGCCGATGAAGCGGGTATGGCCGAGCTGGCCAAGCTGATTGGTAACGACGCGGGCATGACGGCCCGGGTGCTTACCGTGGCCAACAGCGCGGCCTACCACCGGGGTGATTGCCACGTAGGTTTGCTGCAAGCGCTGAATGTGCTGGGTCTGGAGCTGATCAAAACCCTGGTGATCAGCGAGGCGGTCTTTCAAACTTTTCATGGATTCCCCCATGCCAGCGGTGTTGATTTGCGTTTTTTTTGGCGCCACTCCTTAAAGGTGGCGGTGCTGGCCCGCGACGCGGCTGTGGCCATGAACTACCCCCAAGCTGAAGAGGCTTACCTGGCCGGCTTGCTGCACGACGTGGGCCAGCTGGCCCTGCTGTCTTCGGCACCCAACGACTATGTGAGCCTGTTTCTGTCGAATGACGGTGACGGGCTTTGCGCCAAAGAGCAAGACGCCCTGCACATTTCGCACGCGGAGGCCGGCGCCTGGCTGATCGAGCGCTGGAACCTGGATTCGTTCATGGCAGACACCGTGCTGTACCACCATGAACCCGCAGCGCGCCTGCAAGGCGCTCACCCGTTGATTCGAATCATCCGCCTGGCCCATTTGCTGCTGGAGCACGACACCCAATTGCCGCCCGAAGCCGACATCACCTCTCTGAGTGAACTCGGCACCGATGTGTTGCAGGAAATTGTCCAAAACGCGAATGCGCAAGTGGTCAAGGCTGCGGATTTGTTGGGGGTGGACATCTCCGAGGCCAAGGACACACTGGTCGCCGCGCTGCCGGCAGCCCCAGCCGCGCCTGCTGACCCGGCGCACAGCCAGCTCAGCGATGAAATGCGCAACCGCACCCTGTTAGCCGAATTTTCTCAGGCGCTGGCCAGACAAAAGACCGATGCGCAACTGCTGGCCGCGGTGCGATACAACGCCCAGCTAATCTTTAACCTGGAAGACACGCTGGTGTTGCTGGTCAGTGCCAACAGCCGCGAACTCATTGGCGTGTCGTTTGGCGCGCACTTGCAGCGTTTGTCAGAGTTTTCAGTGCCTCTGTCTGCGGGTGGTGCCATTGCCGAGTCTGCTTTGCAGCGGCGCCTGACCTATATTGGCCCTGAGAAAACCACCCGCAGCATTGCCGAAGACCAGTTGATGCGCATGTTTGATGCCGACTGCCTGGTGTGCATCCCACTGGCCGGCAGCTCCCGTTGCCTGGGGTTGATAGTGGCCGGTGTGCCGGCCTGGCGCCTGGCTGATCTGAAGTTGCGCGAAAAATGGCTGCAAACCTTTGGTGCACAAACCGCTGCGGCGCTGGCTGCCGCCAGAGACCGCGGCGAGATGGACCGGCGCATTGCCAATCTGAAGGAAGATTACCGTCTGACCGCGCGCAAACTGGTGCACGAGGTCAACAACCCGCTGGC
>DFWT01000173.1:2521-2714 GCA_002381045.1 Rhodoferax sp. UBA4127 | reverse complement strand
CCCGACCGATCGCCAGCCAGGTCAAATTGGGTGCCACGGCCGCAATCACAGCGCCCGCCGCAAACACCAGCAGACCAAACACAATCACACGTTTGCGGCCAAGCCGATCTGAAGCCCACCCATAGACAAACTGCAGCATGGCCTGCGTGAGGCCGTACATACCCATGGTCAAACCGATCATGGCCGGGTCATC
>DFWT01000173.1:0-2462 GCA_002381045.1 Rhodoferax sp. UBA4127 | reverse complement strand
CCGGCCGTCTGGGGCGAAGCATTCACATTCACATCAACGGACAAAGGGCTCTCCAAAAGTCATCCTTGCGGCGAAATATGGCCGAAGTCCGGCGCATTGTCTCTGATTCGCCCTCAAGTCCGTCGGCGTGCGCACGCACCGCTGTGCTCAAAGTCTTGGCCTTGACTATCATGGTGGGTTTCGCGCCGCAGACTGCCCCCATTTCCAGAGCCTCTACTTTGAATCCCACNNGCATCCGCGGCGCGCGCACCCACAACCTGAAAAACATCGACCTCGATATCCCGCGCAACCAGTTGGTGGTGATCACTGGTTTGAGCGGCTCGGGCAAATCGAGTTTGGCCTTTGACACTCTGTATGCCGAAGGTCAGCGCCGTTATGTGGAAAGCCTGTCGACCTACGCCCGGCAGTTCTTGCAACTGATGGACAAGCCGGATGTGGACGTGATCGAGGGCTTGTCGCCCGCCATTTCCATCGAACAAAAAGCCACCAGCCACAACCCGCGCTCCACCGTGGGCACGGTGACCGAGATTCACGATTACCTGCGCCTGCTGTTTGCCCGCGCCGGCACGCCTTTTTGCCCCGAGCACAACTTGCCGCTGCAGGCACAAACCGTGAGCCAAATGGTGGATGCGGTGCTGGCATTGCCAGCCGACACCAGGTTAATGATCCTGGCACCACTGGCACGCGAGAAAAAAGGCGAGTTTTTAGACGTGTTTGCCGATATGCAGGCCCAGGGTTATGTGCGCTTTCGGGTCAACGGCGAAACCTTTGAATTTGATCAGCTTCCCACACTCAAAAAGACTGAGAAGCACGACATTGACGTGGTGATCGACCGCATCAAAGTGCGCCACCTCAGCGCGCAGGCATCTGACCCAGCCCAAGCGGCAGATGCCACCCGTAGCGACTACACCGAGTTTGCCAACCTCAAACAACGGCTGGCCGAAAGCTTTGAAGCCGCGCTACGGGTGGCCAATGGCCGCGCCATTGCCATTGAAATTGATAGCGCCTCAGGCAATATGGACGTGGGCTACGAACCTAAAGAACACTTATTCAATGCAAAGTTCGCCTGCCCGCTGTGCAACTACTCGATCGCCGAACTGGAGCCGCGCTTGTTCTCGTTCAACTCGCATGTGGGCGCTTGCCCAAGTTGTGACGGTCTAGGCGCACAGGAGTTTTTTGACCCACAGCGTGTCGTCGCCTTTCCGTCCTTGAGTCTGGCCAGCGGCGCCATCAAGGGCTGGGATCGGCGCAATGCCTACTACTTTGCCATGCTGGAAAGCCTCGCGGCGCACTACAAATTCAATATTGACCAGGCTTTTGAATCGCTGCCGCCAAACATCCAGCACGCCGTTCTATTTGGCTCTGGCACTGAAGAGATCAAATTCAGCTACACCATCGACTCGGGCGCCTCCAGCGGCAAGCGGGTTAATAAAAAGCACGCGTTTGAGGGCATCATCCCCAACATGCAGCGCCGCTACCGCGAAACCGAGTCGGCCATGGTGCGCGAAGACCTGGCGCGCCTACGCAGCATCCAGCCCTGCCCCGATTGCCAGGGCAGCCGTCTCAAAAAAGAAGCGCGCCATGTGCGCATTGGTGAAGGCGCGCAGTCACGGGCCATTTTTGAGCTCAACCACTACACCCTGGCTGAATGCCTGGTCTATTTCAATGCCTTACACATGGCCGGTGCCAAGGGTGACATTGCCGCCAAGGTGGTGCGCGAGATCAGCCTGCGTTTGAAGTTTCTCAACGACGTCGGCCTGACCTACCTNNGGCAACAGCGTGCTGGTGGTCGAACATGATGAAGACATGATGCATGCGGCCGACCACATCATTGACCTTGGACCAGGTGCCGGCGTGCATGGCGGACGCATCATGGCGCAAGGCAGTTTTGAAGAAGTCAAGGCCACCGCTCAATCGTTAACCGGCCAGTACCTGAGCGGCGCGCACTGCATTGCCGTGCCATCCACACGCACGGCCTGGCTGCCCACCCAAGCGCCCAAACCGTTCAACAACGGCAAACCAACACGTCAAGCACCCAGCCCCGCCGCCCAGCGCCGGGCCGAGCGCGAGGCACAACACAACGCCACCCTGGGCGAGGTGCAGGCCATCAAGTTGGTGAGGGCAAGTGGCAACAACCTGAAGGGCGTGGACGTGGCGTTCCCGGTCGGGCTGTTCACTTGTGTCACCGGCGTGTCCGGTTCGGGCAAATCCACCCTGGTCAACGACACACTCTACAAAGCGGTGGCTCGCACCCTCTATCGCGCCCATGACGAGCCGGCGGCTCACTCGGCCATTGAAGGCATTGAGTACTTTGACAAAGTTATCAATGTGGACCAAAGCCCGATTGGCCGTACCCCACGCAGCAACCCGGCCACCTACACCGGCCTGTTTACCCCGATCCGCGAACTGATGGCCGAGGTGCCCACTGCGCGTGAGCGCGGCTACGGCCCCGGGCGCTTCAG
>DFWT01000280.1 GCA_002381045.1 Rhodoferax sp. UBA4127 | reverse complement strand
GAGCGAGTTCATGGAGAAGCACAGCGTGGCCCGCCTGATTGGCGCACCGCCCGGCTACGTGGGTTACGAAGAGGGTGGCCATTTGACCGAGGCGGTACGCCGCAGCCCCTACAGCGTATTGCTGCTTGACGAGATCGAAAAGGCGCANNTCAACGTGCTGCTGCAGGTGCTGGACGACGGCCGTCTGACTGACGGCCAAGGCCGCACTGTGGACTTCAAGAACACGGTGATTGTGATGACCAGCAACATCGGCTCCCAAATGATCCAGGCCATGGTCGGCGAGCCGTATGAGGACGTGAAAGATGCGGTGACGGCCGAGCTAAAGAACCATTTCCGACCCGAGTTTTTGAACCGCATTGATGAAACGGTGGTGTTCCATTCGCTCGATGCCAGCCACATCGCTGACATTGCCAAAATTCAGCTTGAAGTGCTTAAGGCACGGCTGGCACACATGGAACTGGGGCTGGTGGTCAGCGACATCGCGGTGGCCGAGTTGGCCAAGGTGGGTTTTGACCCGGTGTTCGGTGCGCGGCCTCTGAAACGTGCGATCCAGCAGCGCATTGAGAACCCGCTGTCCAAGCTTTTGTTGCAAGGCAAGTTTGCTCCCAAGGACACAATCGCAGTGGGCGTGGACCCAATCAACGCGCCGGGGCTTTTCAGTTTCGCAAAGGGCGTGGCGGCCTCCTGAACTTAAGGGACCGAACGGCGCAGCACGGCCGTTCGGTTCAGCTATTCGCTGCTTTTCAGCAAGGCCGGTTTTGAGCGGCTAACATCGCCAGATGACTGCTGTGTCTCATACCTTGCCCCTTGACGTGCCACTCAAACAGGATGCGTCCATCATTGGTCTGGTGGGGTTGGCGCACGCGTCATCGCACTTTGGGCACCTGCTGTTGCCACCCTTGTTTCCGGTGTTCATGACCGAGTTTGGTCTGAGCTTTTCTCAGCTGGGCGCCTTGATGAGCGTGTTTTTTGTGGTGTCCGGGCTGGGCCAGGCATCTGCTGGTTTTGTCGTGGACAAACTGGGTGCACGGCCCTTGTTGTTTCTGGCATTGGGCTTGTTTGCGTTGGCTGCCTCGCTGGCATCCACCGTCACTGGTTATGGTGGATTGATGGTAGTGGCCGCCCTGGCTGGATTGGCCAATGCCACTTTTCATCCGGTGGACTTCACCATATTGAACCAGCGTGTGTCTGCGCCGCGCTTGGGGCATGCCTTCAGTGCCCATGGCTTGACCGGTAACCTGGGCTGGGCTTTGGCGCCAGTCTTTTTTGCTGGCATCACGGCGCTGAGTAGTTGGCGTACGGCCTATGTGGCAGCTGCCTTGCTCTATGTGGCGGTGCTGACCCTCATGTGGTTCAACCGTGAAAAATTATTGACCCATGCGGTACAGCATGCACCCGATACACCCGCTGAGCACAGCATGGCCTTCATGAAGCTGCCTGTGGTGTGGTGGTGTTTTGGGTTCTTTTTGCTGTCCACGATGACGCTTGCCGTCGTTCAGAGCTTTTCGGTTTCTATCCTCAAGGCCATGCATGGCATCAGCTTTGAGTCAGCCACTTTCACGCTTACCGCTTACATGTTGTGCGGCGCCGTGGGTATGTTCGTGGGGGGATTTTTGGCTTCTAAGTCACGGCACAGTGACCGCGTTGTCGCCGCATCCATGTTGGCTGCGGCGATATTGCTGGCAGTGTGTGGTACCGGTTTTTTTGGAGCCACCTGGACCATGGTGGTATTGGCAGCCACTGGATTTGCGGTTGGCATTGGCGGCCCCTCGCGTGACATGATGATCAAAAAAGCCACCCCAAAAGGAGCAACCGGCCGGGTTTACGGCTTGGTCTATTCGGGACTGGACACAGGCTTTGCGATTTCGCCGGTACTTTTTGGCGCCTTCATGGACCGTGGCTGGTTCGGCGCGACCCTGCTGGGTGCCGCGGCTACGCTGTTGCTAAGCGTGGTGGCCGCTTTGGGTGTAGGTCAACGCACCCAACGTTGACCCGGGCAGGGCAGCAATTGGTTTGCTGCCCACGCACCTCTTAAAAACCAAAGGCCTTGACGCCTGGTTTGGCCATGTAGGCGGCGACCTCTGGGGGTTTGGCGACGGTTACACCTTCAATCAGGTCTGCTGGTGTTTTCTCAGCGTTGGGCAGGAACAAAGCGCACACCTCAACCGTGGCACCGCCCTTGATCAGTGCGGTCATCATCTGTTTGGGCGTGATGTTTTTCGGCTTCAAGGCCGCGGGTTCGTACGACTTAAGAGCCAATTGACCCGCTGGGCCACACAGCAAGATGCGAACGGCCGCTTTTTGCTCTGCCATTTGGTTGGCAAGCACCATGGCCATGCCTTGGGCCTGATTGTCGGCGTTGGTTACATTGAAAAATGTCTCAGTCTGGGTTTGGGCTGAAGCGCCAAAGGCCAAAGCGACGAGCACCGGTAAAAGAAGAGATTTTGTTTTCATGTTGGTGTTCTGGGTTAGTGACCTTTGATGGTGTAGGTCCCATCTTTGGTCCACTTGATTTCGGCATCTAGAAATACAGTTTTCAATGCTGGCTTGTGCAGCTTGACCAGGTCATGCGCCTCGCCGCTGCGTCCACCCGCACCGCAGAAGAAGATGATGGGTTTGTCAGTGGGCAACTGATCAAGAACCTTTTCAAGACCGTTGATGGGCATGTTGACTGCACCTTTGAATGTGCCAGTGGCGAACTCTGCGGCATCGCGTACGTCGATCAAGTGAACCGTGCCAGGTGCTTCTTTATAAATGCGTTCAAACGATGCCACTGAGATGGTTCCTGCTTCTTTACCAGCTTCGATGACTGGTGCCTTGGCAGCAGCGGGTGCCGCAGCAGAGGCCGCAGACGGGCCGTCACCAAATGCCTTGACCCATGCCGGGTAGCCTTCAGGCACCACCTTCACATTGGTATAACCCAATTTGATCGCCTTCAGTGCCGAATCGTTGCTCAGCTTGCAAGCCAATCCATCGCAATAGAAAAACAACTCAGCTGCCTTGTCGGCGGGCAACAATTCTGCAGCTTGTTTGTCAAACTGGGAGTCGGGCAAGTTGATGGCACCTGGGATGTGTCCGACGTCATATTTGCGCGCTTTTGGACGGGCGTCAATGATGGTGATTGGCTTTTTCTCATCCATCAACTTCTTCAAATGTGCCACGCTGACCGCATGAAGGCTGCCGTTTTTGATCCAGTCCGGAAAACCTGCGGCGTAAACCTTGATGTTGGTGTATCCCAGTTTTTCAGCCTTGAACGCGGAGTTATGGCTCAGCGTGCATTCAGGGCCGTCACAGTAGAACACCAGCAATGTGGCCTTGTCGGCGGGGAGCATGGTGGGCGCAAGTTTGTCAAACGCCGAGTCCGGGATGTTGACTGAGCCAGGAATGTGGCCAATGTCATATTTGCGGGCGGTAGGCCGCGAATCGATGACCATGACACCGTCAATTTTTGGGATCACAGCTTGTTGCTTGACAAATTCAAACTCGACCAGCTTGGTGTACCAATTGGCTTTGACGGGCACCGCAGCGGCTTCTTGGGCTACGGCATGGGTGACTGACAGGAAGAATCCCAAGCTCAATAGCGCTGTGAGAGCCCCAGACACAAAATACTGGTGACGAATACGCACGATCAACTCCTTAAAGGTGAATGTATAAAAAGTTAGCTGCAGCTGGCCGGTGCATCACCGTCTTTTGCGCCTTTGAGCAAGAACGCTTTGATGTCTTCCATCAATTCCTTATCAGGTGCATCGGCGAATTTGGCGGCTGTTTTGTTGCTGTCTTTGATGCTGTCGCGGTACGCTTTACTCACATACTTGCTGACGGCCTCTTTGCCCTTGGCATGTTTGTCAGTCAACAAATAGGCGGTCCAGTCGGCTTTTGTCTTGGTACTTGGGCTGATCGCGCCAACAGGCGCGGCGGTGTGGCAGGTCGTGCAGACGCTGCGATAGTACAGGCGGCCGCGCTTCCAGTCCGCGTCATAGGCGTGGGCTGAAAAAGATGCGCCCAACAAGGCCAGCAAGGCGGCAGCGGTCAGGGGTGTGAAACGTCTCATGTCATAACTCCTATCAAAAAAAGGTGAATCAACTTAGTTCTTCCCATCCGGTAATCATGGCTTTGACCTGGGATGTAACCTTGTGTCCGGTGGTCGCAAGGTAAAGGTGCGAAATTAAAAATGCCAGCATCAGGAATGCACCAATGGTGTGCCCGGTGGCGACCCATTCCAGTTGCAATCCTTTGATGCCCCATCTGGCCCAATCTGCATAAAACAAGTACAGCCAACCGGTGATCCAGATCAATGGGCTGAGCAATGTCAATATTGCAAGGTAGGTGAGGCGNNTTTGTGGTGGGAGCGTACTGACGCCACTCACCGGTGGTGACGTGCCAAAAGATGGCAAACACCCACAGGCCCACCAGCGTCCAGGCTGCAATCGTGTGATAT
Source organism: Rhodoferax sp. UBA4127 (assembly GCA_002381045.1). Taxonomy (GTDB): domain Bacteria; phylum Pseudomonadota; class Gammaproteobacteria; order Burkholderiales; family Burkholderiaceae_C; genus Rhodoferax. Next base: position 22,520 of record DFWT01000280.1, on the reverse strand, counting down.
CCAACGGCCTTTTCAAACCCGAAGTTGCTGAAGGTGCCGTGGATTTCAAAGCCGGTCAACAGCATGAATATGATTAACGCCGCTTGGGACCAATGCCAAAAGCGGACAAAGCCTTTAAAGAGATATACGCGTTCGCTCATTTTGTTGCTCCAGTGGTTTTACCTCTTGACAAGACACGCAATAGTCCGTGACCCGATACTCCGAGCAGGACCAGTAGGGCCAAGCCCCAGCCAAGTTTGTCAAGCAAGCCGTTGGGATGACTGGCTGGCACATAGATGCCAGGTAGCCCGTTCAGGCGACCGCCGCGCGCGTGGCAGTCCACACATGTCAAGGCTTTTTCTTTAGGGGCGACCATATGCGTGATGGGCCAGTCCATTTGTGTTTTGACGAAGTCAAACTTGCCAGAGTAGGGCACGCCAGAGACCTTCACGCCAGCTTCGAGGGCTTTGTCCCACTCCAGATTTTTCCAGTAGCCCGTGTCATCGTTGCCCGCCGTGTGTGGTGTCAGCAGCGTCATGTTGACTGTGTCATAAGGCTGTTTGCCACCGAAACGCTTGATCGGCCAGATCAAAGATTTGCCGTCATCTGGACTTCCACCGAGCGTATTGATGTGGGTGACCCCAGCACCCAAATTCAGCTTGTCGGTTTTCAGGGTGTAGTTCACCTGCCCGTTGAACCAGATATAGGTGGGTTTCACGTTTTCATCGAGTACGAAATCGCCTTTGCGTGATTCGTAAGTGATATGACCCTTGGCATCTTTGAGCGTGATCTGTTTGCCTTCTGCATCGCGTTTGCCGGCGGTTGACCAGTCCCAGTTCATCTTGGTAGGGATGCCGCCGCGTGCAAATTCAGGGATGTGGCAGGTTTGGCAGGCTAACTTGGTGGCGTGCTGGTTCATCCGCGCATCTCCCTTGTGCGGGACATTGCCATGGCAAGACACACAGGTGGCTGGATTGCCGTTGTCACTGGTACCGCGCAAGTGGGCGCCTTTGGGATCCTTGGCGGTGGGTGTGTAGCGGCTGCCGGCCACATCATGGCTGGAGGTTTTATGGCAGGTGCCACAGGTGAAATCCACCATAGAGGCATCCATGTGCACATCCACAGACTTCTCTGGCGCGGCCAAGGAGCTGTCCATGTCACCGTGCTTGACCCCGTCGCCGCCACCACCATTGAAGTGGCAGGCGCCACAGGTGTCGCGACTTGATTTACCAACCTTCTGAGCGATCTTGCTCAGGTCAATGGCCTTGAGAATCTTGCCTGAGCCAGGTGGGAACTCCATGTCTTTAGTGACCACATTGCCAGCCAGTCCCGAGGGTTTTTTGTAGCTGCCTGTGGTGTCGTGGCAGGCCAGGCAATCGACGTTGGTTTCTGAGGTGAAGTCAAAGCTGGCGTCTTTCCAGCCGTAACCAATATGGCAACTGTTGCAGGCGGCTTCGTTGGAAGCAATGGAAATGCAAAAATTGTTAACGACGTTTTTCTTGCCCAAAACTTGCTGAGTTTGTGGATTGACGTATTCCCACTTCCAGTGTTTGGTGCGATGGATTTGGCCGGCCGCTTCGGTATGGCAGGTCAAACAGGCTTTTGTCACCTCGGGCCCACTGTTGAACGTGGTTTGAAGTTCTTTGAATTTGCTGTGGTCAGCGGTGGTGTTGAGCTTGAGGGGCTTGGCATCTTGCGCGGGCACAAATGCAGACCAAGACAGCCCCAATAATCCGATCATGCAAGCTACGGTTGCTATTCGCTTTGACTTGAACATCGTGTACTACCTTTTGTTAAATGATTCTGTATATCAAGAATCACTGATGTATTGTCGTAACGATGAAGTTGGCAAGTCTTGATGTAAATCAGTGAAGCAAGGGAAATCCCTTTGCTCCAAAACCTTAGATTGTCACAAGGCCACGTCATCCAACTTGGCGATTTGCCAGCGCTTGTGGGTGTCAGAAACCATAAGACCGAGTCCACCCGCTTGGCTTTATCTCCGACAATTGCCCCATGATTGAGAACCTTCCTCCCCTGATTGGCGGGCATCTTTTGGTGCAATGTTTGGTTGAACAAGGTGTCACCCATGCCTTTGGTGTGCCGGGTGAGAGCTTTCTGGCCGCGCTGGACGGATTCCACCGCTACCAAAGCCAGATTCAATTCATCATCAATCGGCAAGAGGGTGGTGCGGCCTTCATGGCCGAGGCGCATGGCAAGTTGACGGGTCGCCCCGGGGTGTGTTTTGTGACCCGTGGCCCGGGTGCCACCAATGCCTCCATCGGTGTTCACACCGCATTTCAGGACTCCACGCCGATGGTCTTGTTCATCGGTGATGTGGCCAGTGACACGCGGGACCGCGAGGCCTTTCAGGAAGTTGACTACCTCAGTTTCTTCGGTCCCAGTACCAAGGGCTTTGCCAAACGGGTGGAGCGCATTGACGACGTGAACCGCCTCCCAGAGTATGTGGCACGTGCCTTTGCCACGGCCATGAATGGCCGCCCTGGACCCGTGGTGCTGGTGCTGCCTGAAGACATGCTGGCGCAGACTTTGGCACCGAATCCGGGCACGGGTGCTTTACCTATGGCGTTGCCACGGGTCGAAGCAGTTCATGGATTCTTAGGCATCCAGACACTGTCTTTATTGCGGGAGATGCTATTAAAATCGAAGCGACCCCTGGTGATTGCCGGCGGGGCTGGTTGGTCAGCCCAATCCGCGTTGGCCTTGCAGCGCTTTGCTGAAACCTGGCAATTGCCGGTGGCCAATGCGTTTCGCTTCCAGGACACCTTTGACAATCATCACGCCTTGTATGCCGGTGATGTGGGGCTGGGCATTAACCCGGCTTTGGCTGCACGTGTTAAATCAGCCGATCTGGTTCTGGCCATCGGACCACGCCTGGGTGAGATCACCTCGGGTGGCTACACGCTGATCGAAGCGCCCATGCCGCGTCAGCGGTTGGTGCATATCCATGCCAGCGGAGAAGAATTGAATCGGGTGTTTCAAGCCAGCCTGGCCATTCAAGCCAGTCCGGCGCAGGCGGCGTTGGAGCTGGCAGAAATGACGGCGCCAGATGCGGTGCCATGGGCAGACTGGGCTCTGGCCAGCCATGCCGACTATCTGGCGAATTTGCGGCCGCAAGCCCTGCCGGGTGACATCGACATGCCGGCCATCGTTGCACTGCTCCAGGAACATTTGCCAGTGGATGCCGTGCTGACCAACGGCGCGGGCAACTTTGCCAGTTGGATGCACCGCTTCTTCAGGTACCACGGTTGGGCCAAAGGTTTCAAAACCCAACTGGCGCCCACCAACGGTGCGATGGGTTATGGGGTGCCTGCGGGGATTGCAGCAGCCATCACCACGGGGCGGGTGGTCTTCACCATCGCGGGCGACGGTGATTTTTTGATGAACGGCCAAGAATTCGCCACAGCGGTGCAATACGGTGCCAAGACAATTGTGCTGCTCTTGAATAACAGCATGTTTGGCACCATCCGCATGCACCAGGAGCGCGAGTATCCGCAACGCGTGGCGGGCACCCCATTGACCAACCCGGACTTTGCCGCCTTGGCTCGTGCCTATGGGTATGCAGGTGTGCGCATCACGCACACTGCCGAGTTCGAGCCGGCCTTGCTGGCCGCGCTGGCGCGACCCCAAGGCACGCTGATCGAGGTGATGCTGGACCCCCAGGTGATCAGCACCCGCGGCACCCTGGATGCGATCACGCAAGCGGCGCTGGAGCGGGAAGTGGATCGCCGCTGAGTTGTTATCAATTTCGTAGCTGGTATCGCAATGGGTATAAGGGCTAAGAGCCAAATTGAATCATAAAAAAAGGCCAGCAATTGCTGGCCTTTTTGTGGAGGTTAAACAGGTTTACTTGGCGACATCCACACCGTAAAACACGTGGCTGCCAAACGGGCTGATTTTGAAGTCAATGACTTCGTTGCGCACTGGCTTCAGAGCCACTGAGTGGGCAATGGTGAACCAGGGGGCTTGCTCCTTGAACACGACCTGGGCCTGCTCATACAACTTGGTTCGTTCAGCCATGTTGGAAGTGACCTTGGCCTTTTGGATCAGGTCTTCAAACGGCTTGTAGCAGAACTTAGCCACGTTGGAGCCATTGGTTTTGGCGGATGCACAACCCAGCAGCACGTTGAGGAAGTTGTCCGGGTCGCCGTTGTCGCCGGTCCAGCCCAACATGCCCATCTGATGCTCGCCAGCCTGCATACGCTTGCGGTACTCGCCCCACTCAAAGCTCTTGATCTCTGCCTTGATGCCGACCTTGGCCAAATCCGCTTGCATCAACTCCGCAATGCGTTTGGCGTTCGGGTTGTACGGACGCTGCACTGGCATGGCCCACAAGTCGGTGGTGAAGCCGTCTTTCAGGCCAGCCGCGGCCAACAGCTTTTTGGCCGCTTCCACGTCATACGCATCATCTTTGACCGACTTGTTGTACGACCACATGGTGGGCGGAATCGGGTTGGTGGCAGGCACACCGGTGCCGAGGTAAACCGCATCCACAATGGCCTTTTTGTTCAGAGCCATGTTGACCGCTTTGCGCACACGTACATCATCAAACGGCTTCTTGGTGGTGTTGTATGCGAGGTAACCGACGTTGAGGCCAGGTTGCTCAAGCACCTTGACGCTGGTGTCCTTGCGCATCGCAGGCACATCCGCCGGGTTCGGGTAGGGCATGACATGGCACTCGCCCTTTTGCAGCTTGGCCCAGCGCACCGAGGCGTCAGGCGTGATGGCAAAAATCAGGTCATCAATCTTGGCCTTGCCAGCCCAGTACTGCGGAAAGGCCTTGTATCGAATCAACGCGTCTTTCTGGTACTGCACCAGAGTGAATGGACCGGTGCCAATAGGTTCTTGGTCCAGCTTTTCTGGCGTACCAGCCTTCAGCATGGCGATGGCGTACTCCTTGGACTGCACGCCACCATGGGGCATGGCCATGTTAGCCAGGAACGGTGCCTCAGGCGCGTTCAGCACCATCTTCACGGTGTATTCGTCAATCTTGTCGACTGATTTGAGCAACTTGGGCATGTCCATGTCGTCAAAGTACGAGTGGTTGGAACTGGTGACCTTGAAGTACGGATCGTCCTTGACCCATTGGCGCTCAATCGAGAAGATGAAGTCATCTGCATTGAAATCGCGGGTTGGCTTAAACAGTTTGTTGCTGTGGAACTTCACGCCTTTGCGCAGGTGGAAGGTGTAGGTCATGCCATCCTTGGAGACGTCCCAGCGCTCGGCCAGGGCCGGAATCACCTTGGTGCCGCCCCGTTCAAACTGCACGGGGGTGTCATAAATCTGCAAGTTGGCATCAAACGAGGTGCCGGTGGTATTGATTCCGGGGTAGAAGTTTTCCGGGCTGCCTTCCGAGCAGTACACCAATGTCTTGGCACTGGCCTGACCCATGGCCAGCAAGGCCGGCAGGGCCAAAGCACACATAGCGGTGCGCTTGAATGTGAACAGGCGAGTGGCCTTATTCGTTGAATCGGTCATCTAATGGACTCCTCAGGTAAATGCTGCCAAGCAGCGGGTTAAATAAACTTTTCAGCCAAATGGCAGGCCACCTGCCTGCCATCCAGCGCACGAAGCGTCGGGCGTTCCTGTTCGCAACGCGCGGTCACATGCGGACAACGGGTTGAAAACACACAGCCACTCGGCGGGTTCAGGGGCGAGGGCAACTCACCAGACAGAACGATACGCTTTTTGCTATTGCCTGTGCCGACAATGCCAGGCGTCGAGGCCAGCAACGCTTGGGTGTAAGGGTGAAGCGGCTGGGTGAACAGGGTCTTTTTGTCACCCTGCTCGACCGCGTGGCCCAGGTACATCACCAGCACATCGTGTGCAATATGGCGCACCACGCCCAAGTCATGCGAGATAAAAAGGTAGGCCAGTTTGAGTTCTTGCTGCAGGTCAGCCAGCAGATTTAGCACTTGGGCCTGAATGGACACGTCCAGCGCTGACACCGGCTCGTCGGCCACGATCAAGGCGGGTTTGAGCATCAAGGCACGCGCAATCGCAATGCGTTGACGCTGCCCACCTGAAAACATGTGCGGGTAACGGTCGTAATGTTCGGGGCGCAGCCCCACCAAACCGAGCATGGCACGGGCCTGCGCTGCACGCTCTGAGTTGCTCAGTTGGGTATTGATCTCAAGGGGCGACTCAAGAATGGTGCCAATTTTTTTTCGCGGGTTGAGCGAGCCAAACGGATTCTGAAACACCAACTGCACCGTACTGCGCAGGGCATGGCGTTGCTGCGGACTGGCATGCACCACATCGACACCGTTCAAGCTCAACTCGCCCGAAGTTGGTGATTCAATCAGTGACACCATGCGCGCCAGGGTCGATTTTCCACAGCCGGATTCACCTACTACGGCCAGCGTTTTGCCGGGCATAACGGTAAAAGATACACCGCTGACGGCTTGCAAGTGGTCCGCCGGGTGAAACACGCCGCGGCTGATTCTGTAGACCTGCTTGAGGTCACGCGCAACCACCACTGGCGCGCTAGCCGAGTGGTCGGTTGCTGGCATTGGGCGTTCAGGGGCTGCGACGCTCATGCAATGCCTCCGGCATCTAAAACTGCGGCTTGTGAACCACCCATTGACTGCTTCGTCAGCAGCGGCATATGGCAGCGCACCATGCTGCTGGGTTCGCCCAGCAATTGTGGCCGCTTGGCGCGGCACAGGTCGTTGGCATACCGGCAACGCGGCGCGAATAGGCAGCCTGTGGGCCGGTCATACAGACCCGGCACCATGCCAGGAATCGTAGCCAGTCGGCTGGAGCCATCACTGCGCTCAGGCATGGCCGCCAACAGCGCCTCGGTATAGGGGTGCGCTGGCGTATCAAAGATGTCGTGTGCACTGCGGGTTTCCATGATTTGCCCAGCGTACATCACTGCCACGCGTTGTGCCATTTCAGACACCACACCCATGTTGTGGGTGATCAGAACCAGGGCCATGTTCAGATCCTTTTGCAGCTGGCGCAGCAAGTCCAGAATCTGTGCTTGGATGGTGACGTCCAGCGCAGTGGTGGGTTCATCGGCAATCAGCAATTTGGGATTGCATGAAATCGCCATGGCAATCATCACCCGTTGGTTCATGCCACCCGACATCTGATGCGGGAACACGTCCAGGCGGCTCTCGGGTGCGGGGATGCCAACTTGTTCCAGCAAGTCGATGGAACGCTTGCGTGCGGCCTTGCTGTCAAGTCCCATATGCAACTTCAAGGTCTCAGCGATTTGAAAACCCACGGTGAAGCACGGGTTCAAGCTTGTGGTGGGGTCCTGAAAGATCATGGCGACGTCTTTGCCAATGAGCTTGTTGCGCTCGGTGCCACTGAGTTTGAGCAAGTCGTGCCCGTCAAACCGCAGCTTGTCGGCACTCACCCGACCCGGGAAAGACACCAAGCCCATCAGCGCCATCATGGTGACACTTTTGCCGGAACCTGACTCACCCACGATGCCCAGCACCTCGCCGGCTTCCAGGGTCAGTGAGACACCGTCGACCGCATGCATGACCGCCGTTTTGGACGGGAACTCGACCGAGAGATTTTCTATTTCAAGAAGCGCCATAAGAACATTCTTTTAGCGTTTGAGTTTGGGATCAAACGCGTCACGCAGACCGTCGCCCAGCAAATTGAACGCCAGCACCGTGATCAATATGGCCAGCCCAGGGAAGGTGACTACCCACCAGGCTCGCAACACAAACTCACGGGCGTCGGCCAACATGGTGCCCCATTCGGGCGAGGGTGGTTGCGCTCCCAGCCCCAAAAAGCCCAGGGCAGCGGCATCCAGAATGGCCGCCGAGATACCCAACGACGCTTGCACAATCAAAGGCGCAGTGCAGTTGGGCAGCACTTCGTTGAACATCAAGCGCAGGTGACCAGCCCCATTCATGCGAGCGGCAGTGACATAGTCGCGAGCCATTTCTGAAATGACCGCGGCGCGGGTGATTCGCACGTAATGCGGCAACACAACGACCGCCACGGCGAGCATGGCATTCATCAGGCCTGGTCCCAAAATAGCCACAATCACGATGGCCAGCAGCAGGCTCGGCAGGGTCAAGATGATGTCCATCAGCCGCATGACTGCGATCTCAAAAATGCCGCGAAAGTAGCCGGCAGTCAAACCCAACACAGTGCCAATCACCACCGACAACGCCACCACGGCCAAGCCGATGGCCAGGGACAGGCGCGCGCCATGGATCAGGCGCGACAAGATATCGCGGCCAATGGCATCGGTGCCAAGAATGTGCGCGCTGGAGCCGTTGGCGGTCCAGGCCGGCGGGGTGAGAAACACGCTGGCATCGGTTTCATTGGGCGCATAGGGTGCGATCAGGGGCGCAAAAGCTGCCATCAACAGCACCAGCACCACAATGACCAATCCGGCCACTGCGCCCTTGTTGTTGCTGAAATCATCCCACAACTCGCGCAGCGGGTGCGGTGGGCTCAGGGCGGCAGTGGTGTCAGTCAAGCTTGTCATGGGTTGTGCCATCAGTGCCGAATGCGAGGGTTGATGATGCCGTAGGTCACATCCACCAGAAGGTTAACCACCATCACCATCCCGCCCAGCAGCAGCATGCCGCCTTGCAGCACCGGATAGTCGCGCCTGCCAATAGCTTCGATCATCCATTTGCCCACGCCGGGCCAGGAGAAGATGGTCTCGGTCAAGATGGCGCCGGTAAACAGCACGCCAACCTGTAGCCCAATCACGGTGATCACCGGTATCAAGGCATTGCGCAGTGCATGAAGTGACACCACCCGAAAGTTGGACAACCCTTTGGCCCGCGCGGTGCGAATGTAGTCTTCACCCAGCACCTCCAGCATGGCCGAACGCGTCATACGGGCAATCACCGCCAACGGGTTGGTACCCAACACGATAGTGGGCAATATCAGGTGGGTAACCGCTGACCAGAAGGCATCTTTGTCGCCGGCCAGCCAAGTGTCAATCAGCAGGAAACCGGTCACAGGTTCAATGAAATACTGCACAGCAATGCGGCCGGACACTGGTGTTAAATCCAACTGCACCGAGAACAGCAAGATCAGCAGGAGACCCCACCAAAAAATAGGCATCGAATACCCGGTCAGTGACACGCCCATCACGCCGTGGTCCAGGATCGTATTTCGCTTGACAGCAGCCAGAATGCCGGCGGGTATGCCAATGATCAGGGCAAACAAAATGGCACAAAGGGCCAATTCAATGGTCGCTGGAAACAGAGCCAAAAACTCGCTCAGCACCGGTGTGTGCGTGATGATGGATGTGCCCAAATCGCCTTGCAGCACGCGGCCAATATAAAGGCCATACTGTACCATCACGGGCCGGTCAAGCCCGTACACCTTGAGCAGCTCGGCGTGACGGGCGGCATCAATGCCACGTTCACCTGCGAGGGTTTCGATGGGGTCACCCGGAACCAACCGAATCAGGAAAAAAGCCACGAGAGTCATGCCGATGAAGGTCGGAATGATGAGGCTTAAGCGGGTGAGGAGAAATCGGAACATCGATCTCGAAGGGTCTTGTAATAAGCGGCTGATGATGCCACAAACAAAAGGCCGACTGAGGTCGGCCTTTTGTCGGGGAGCGAAGTATGTTTACTTCAGATGCTTGCCGATCAGGCCAGCCATCTCGAACATGCTGACCTGTGCTTTGCCAAACACTTCTTTGAGCTTGGCATCGGCATTGATCATGCGTTTGTTAACCGCATCTTGCAAGCCTTGCTTTTTGATGTAAACCCACAGTTGCTTGACCACTTCGGTACGCGGCAATGCTTTGCCACCGACAACGGCGCTCAAGGCGGCGCTGGGGGTCAATGCCTTCATGAAAGAGGCATTGGGTGTGCGCTTCTTGGCAGGTGCCTTTTTGGCAGCTACTTTTTTGGCCGGGGCCGCTTTTTTGGCAGGAGCGGCTTTCTTTGCGGGTGCTGCCTTTTTGGCAGGTGCCTTGGCGGCTACTTTTTTGGCAGGAGCGGCTTTTTCGGCCGGTGCAGCCTTCTTCGCGGGTGCCGCTTTTTTAGCCGGCGCTTTCTTTGCAGTTGCCATAGTGGTTTGTCCTTCTGTTGATGGTTCTTGTACCAGCCTGAACTGTTGCGCTGGCCGATGCGAATCCTAATGGAGAAACAAGCGCTTTCCAAGGGGGAATCACGCAATTTCGCTGTAGAAATGCGCTTTTTATCTAGGGATTTCCCGGGTTTTACAATTTTCTTTGATCTAACCCAGACAAAGGACAACTTTCATGCTTCCCAGTTTTGCGACCTGTGACCTGTGTGACGCGCATAAAAACGATGCGCTAGAACTGTTTCGGGCACTGCCTCCGGTGTTCAAAGACTATGGTGCGCGGCGCGTCTTTTGTGGTCCGGTGGTTACTGTCAAGTGTTTTGAAGACAACACGCTGGTGAAGGCGGCGGTGGACTCTGTGGGTTACATCGATACACCCGAGGGGCGACTCGGACAGGTATTAGTGGTGGATGGGGCGGGCTCCATGCGACGTGCCTTGCTGGGAGGCAACTTGGGTGCTGCAGCGGCCAGGAACGGCTGGGCGGGTGTGGTCATCGATGGGTGTGTGCGTGACGTGGCCGAGTTGGCACCGCTTGACCTTGGCATTCGTGCCCTGGCCAGCATGCCCATGCCAACCGAAAAGCGCAATCAGGGACTAAGGGACCTGACGGTGCAGATTCAAGGCGTGCAGGTCAAGCCTGGCGAGTGGTTGTATGCCGATGCCGACGGCATGGTGGTCAGCGCCTCACGCTTGGTTTAGGGCTTTGACTTTGTTTTGGGTAGCGGCATCGAGCGGCCGGGCAAGGTGGCCAGCACGACACCCACCAGGCAAAGGCCAAATGCCAGCAGCTGCACCGGGGTAAGGCGTTCGCCCAATACCAGCACGCCGACCAATGCGGCTGATATGGGCAGCATCACCGTGAACACGCCTGCCCGGGCTGCGGGCACGGTTTTTAGGCCTGACATCCAGAGCCAAACGGTCCAGACGCTGGCTGCCAGGGCATAGAACACCAGCAACAACCAAGTGCTGAGGTGGACCGAATCGAAGTTGAACGTCCATGCTGCATAAAGACCAAATGGCGTCATCAGCGCCAAACCCCATAGGTTGATCAACGCGGTGATGCGTCGGGGCGACAAGCTGCCCGTGAGCTTCTTGCCAATCACCGCGTATGAGGCTTCGCACACCACAGCGGCAAACACAAGCAAATTGCCCAACCACACAGAACCATAAGAAATTGAAGCCTCTAGTCCTTTTGAAACCTGGGCAGAAAGCTCTGATTTTGAGAGCGAAAACAAGGCAATGCCCGTGACGGCAAAGCCGATGGCCAGCCACACCCGCGGCCCAATGCGTTCGCCCAAAAAAAACCAACTGAGCAAGGCCACCACCGTCGGGATGGCCGCCATGATGACCCCGGCCGATACCGCGGTGGTCATGCTGACTCCCAACAGCATGCAGATGGTGAACAAAAAGTTGCCTAGAAAGGACTCAAGAAAAATCAGACGTTTGGTGGCGGCTGTCATGGGTGGTTCACCCGCTGGTTTACGCAGCCAATGCGGCATGGCCAAGGAACCAATGCCAAAGCGCAGCCAGGCCAGCAAAGCCACCGGAAACACGGCGATCAAGGGCTTGGACAAGGCCACATAGCTGCCCACCAGTGACATGCTCAAGGCCAGGAAAAAGTAGGCCAGCCAACGTGGTGGTGCGGGCAGGTCGGCGTCAGATGAGGGATTCAAATCAGAAATGGGGTGATGTCGCAGAGCGTGAATCATGCCTGAATTGCACAGAGAATTGGCCCCCGACATGTGGCACAAACTGGCCCGGTTTGGCGGCAGTCTCAGGGTTAGGATGCCAAGCGCAGTCACTAAGGAGCTCTTCATGCTGCTTGATTCCGATACCCAACTCAACCAGCACAGCTACTACGAAGCCAGCGTACAGCGCCCGCAGTTGGCGCCGCCGCTGCGCGGGGACGTGACTGCCGATGTGGTGGTGGTGGGTGCAGGTTACTCGGGTTTGTCGGCTTCGATCGAATTGGCCCGGCGTGGCTACCGGGTGGTGGTGCTGGAGGCTGACCGAATATGCAGTGGCGCATCAGGGCGCAATGGCGGTCAGGCGATTGCCGGGTTTGCCAGCGGGCAGGGTCCGTTTGAGCAGCAGCTTGGTCAAGCACAGGCGCATCTGGCCTGGGACATGTCCATGCAATCTATCGCTTTAATTGACGAGCGTATCCGCGATTTTCAGATTGATTGCGACCGCGTCAAAGGCTACCTTTATGTGGCCGATTCACCCCGCAAGGCGCGTGCGCTGGCAGCAGACACCCAGGCCATGCAGCGTGACTATGGTTTGGCGTCCGACTTTGTGGAGGGCGCCGACGTGCAGCGCTACATCCAAAGCCCGCGCTACTGTGCGGCGTCCTTTGATTCGGTTTCGGGCCATTTGCACCCGCTGAAGTTTGGTTTGGGGCTGGCGCGTGCATCACAACTGCTGGGCGTGCAAATTTATGAAAAATCAGCGGTGACGCAGTTAGAGCGCGGCGTAGTCGTTAAGGCACGTGCCGCGCAGGGCACGGTCACTGCCAAGTTTGCGGTGTTGGCGGGCAATTGCACTCTGCCGGAGTACGGGCCCAAAGTGGCGCCTGAACTCACCCCCCGCATCATGCCCGTCGGGACCTACATCATCAGCACCCTGCCGGTAGCACCTGAGCTGTGTCAGTTTTTGCTACCCAACAACGCAGCGGTGTGTGACAACAATTTCATCCTGGACTATTTTCGCTTCAGTGCGGACCACCGCATGCTGTTTGGTGGCCGGGTGAGTTATTCAACACGCACACCCACCAAGCTTAAAGAAGTAATGACCCAGCGCATGGGTGCCATTTTCCCGCAACTGAGGGGCGTACCGATTGAACATGTGTGGGGCGGGTTTGTGGACATCAGCATGAACCGCGCCCCCGACTTCGGTCGCTTGGGCGCCAACGTGTACTACCTACAGGGCTTCAGCGGCCATGGTGTGGCCTTGACCGGTTTGGCAGGGCAACTTGCTGCGCAAGCCATCGCCGGTCAAGCCGAGCGCTTTGATGTATTTGCCAAGTTGCAGCACCGCCGATTTCCGGGTGGTCCATTGCTGCGTATGCCCAGCTTGGTGTTGGGAACCTTGTACCACCGCTTGCGCGACGCGCTCTGAGTGCAGGGCGGCTGATCAGGGTTTGACCACGGGCCAGCCACGTTTCACCCACTCGCTCATGCCGCCTTTGACGTAACGCACGTGTTTGTAGCCGCGCTGGCGCAGGGCTGCCAATGTTCTGCCGGATCGGTTTTGGGTATTGCAAATCAAATAAACCGGTTTGTCTTCGGCGGTCGGGATATCCGCCAGGCGCGCACCCAGCGCACTCATGGGCAACAACTTGGCACCTTTGGCGACGCCGGTGGCGTGTTCATTGGCTTCGCGGATATCGATCAGTACCGCTTTGCCCGATTCCAGATCGGTGCGAGCGGTATCCAACGACACCGAGTCCGCATCTTGCGCAGATGCATCCAAGGCCAACGTCAGACCGAGTGCCAGGGTGGTGAAATGCCGGCGATTCAAGTGACTTTGGCTAAAGTTTGCAGATGAGGTGGTCATGGGTGTGCTGTTTTGAAAAAGTGAAAAGAGCCGTAGCGGATGGATGGGCTATTACCGACCTGATGACTTGAGTTTACCGAGTGTGCCCAGTGCCGACGCAATGGTCCTGGCCAAAACCGGACCGAACTGTTCAATTTGTGCCAGCGGCGCATAGCCATACCCAATCACCAGGCCTTTGAGGTCCTTGCGGCCAACCGAGTAGCCCGACAGTGGCCGGGTAATCAAGCCGATTTGGCGCAGTTGTTGTGCCAGCGCCTTGTCGTCCAGCACGTCGGGCAGACGCAAGCAAAGGTGCAGGCCTTGCTCAGCGCCGGTAATGCAGGCGTGTGGCCCCAGGCAGGGCTGCAATGCGGCCAACAAGCTCTGACGGCGTTGCCCATAACTCTGCCTGGCTTTGCGCAGTGCGCTGGCAAAGTGGCCCATCTCAATGAACTCGGCCAGAGCGGCCTGCAGAGGCATTTGGCCAGGTCGGTTCAGGTCATAGTGGGCCCGCTTAAAGGCTGCTGCCAGATTTTTGGGAACCACCATGTAACCCAATTTCAAGCCAGGGTAAAGCACCTTGGAGAACGAACCGAGGTAGATCACTTGTCCGTGGGTGTCAAGCCCGGCCAGGGAAGAAATCGGTGGACCGCTGAACCGAAATTCGCTGTCGTAGTCGTCTTCCAGCACCCAGGCCTTGTGCTCGCGGGCCAGTGCCAGCAATAGATGGCGTCGTTCAAGCGACATGACCGCACCTGTGGGGTACTGGTGTGACGGGGTGACGTAAATCAGCTTGGGGGCATGCGCGTTGTCTTTGGTTTGTGGCGCGATGCCCTGGCTGTCCACAGTTACACCATGCAAGCGCAAACCGGTGGCTAAGAAGGCCTTGACTGCGCCCCAGTAAGCGGGGTCTTCGATCCACACCGTGTCATTGGGGTCGGCCAACAGCTGCGAGCATAAGCCGAGAGACTCTTGTGTGCCGCTGGTCACAATGACCTGGTCAATGTCTACCGGCACGCTGCGAAAGACCCGCAGGTAGTCGGCAATCGCGCGACGCAGTGGACCATAACCCCCCGACGAGCTGTAGTCCAGCATGTCGGGGTAAGTCATGCGCCAATGCTTGTTTTGCAGACGTTGCCACAGTGCAACCGGGAACGCGCTGAAGTCGGCAATGCCGGGGGTGAAGGGTTGTACCTCCAAGTCGGCAGCGCAGAAGGTGTTGCTCAACGCCATGCCGCGTTGCGACAGCTTTTCGGGCTGGTGGTGAACCGATCGCCCGCGCTTGGCATTCATGCTGGGCACGCCGCTGCTGACATAGGTGCCACTTCCGACACGACTGCTCAGGTATCCCTCGGCAATCAGCTGGTTCAGGGCGGCCACTACGGTGTTGCGTGAGAGCTGCAGGTCATGCGTCAGGTTGCGGCTGGACGGCAAGCGCTCGCCCGCCGCTGCCTTGCCGCACAGGATGGCGCGACGCATGGCTTCGTACAACTGCCGATGCAGCGGCAACTTGTCCCGGTTGGGAAGGTGCGCCATTTCTGTGAGCAAGAGTTCGGATAGCATGGAATATGGTGGTGTCTAACTGGCACCATGCGTTTGCTTTAAATGGCCCTGATTCTCAACCAATTTCACGCGCACAATGGGCCTTGGGCAATCGCGAAGGAACCACTTTGCCTGGCCCGGAGAACCTTATGACCCCCAAAAAGACAATGAATTTCAACGACCTGGAGCAATGGCTCAATGAGCGTCGTGTGACTGAAGTGGAGTGCCTGGTACCCGACTTGACCGGTGTGGCCCGCGGAAAAATCTTGCCGCGTGCCAAGTTCACCGAAGACCGAGGCATGCGCTTGCCGCAATCGGTCGTGGCCATGGGTGTGACCGGCGAGTTTCCCGAAAGTGGGCCGTATTACGACGTGATTGACCCAACTGATAAAGACATGCAGTTGCGCCCGGACCCGTCCACCGTGCGGATCGTGCCCTGGGCCACTGACCCCACCGCACAGGTGATTCACGATTGTTTTGACCACTCGGGCAACTTGGTGCCGTTTGCGCCGCGCACCGTGCTGCGCAAGGTGTGTGACCTGTTTGCCGCCGAAGGCCTGCAACCCATCGTGGCCCCTGAGCTTGAGTTTTATTTGACCGCCCGTAATACCGATCCGAATACCTTGTTGCGCCCACCGATTGGCCGCAGCGGCCGTGCCGAGACCTCGCGTCAGGCTTACAGCATCGACGCGGTGAACGAGTTCGACCCGCTGTTTGAAGAAATTTACGACTACTGCGACAAGATGGAACTCAACGTGGACACCTTGATCCACGAAATTGGCGCGGGGCAAATGGAGATCAACTTCTTCCACGCCGAACCACTGGGTCTGGCAGACGAGGTGTTTTTCTTCAAGCGCACGGTGCGTGAATCTGCCTTGCGCCATGACATGTATGCCACCTTCATGGCCAAGCCGATTGAGGGCGAGCCCGGCAGCGCTATGCATGTGCACCAAAGTCTGGTGAACGCCGAAGGCAAAAACATTTTCAGCAACCCAGATGGTTCACCGTCTGAGGCCTTCATGCACTATGTGGGCGGCTTGCAGCACTACATTCCAGCGGCCATGGTGCTGGTGGCACCGTATGTGAATAGCTACCGCCGTCTGAGTCGCCACACCGCTGCGCCAATCAATATCGAATGGGGTTATGACAACCGCACGGTGGGCATCCGTTCGCCGATTTCATCACCAGCAGCGCGCCGGGTAGAGAACCGGGTGATTGGTGCGGATGCCAACCCCTATGTGGCACTGGCAATGACCTTGGCCTGTGGTTACCTGGGTTTGAAGAACAAGATCAAACCCAAGCCCGAGATGAAGGGCGATGCCTACCTGTCGCCGTACTCACTTCCACGCAGTCTGGGTGAAGCGCTGGACTGGCTGCGTCGTGAGTCAGACTTGCATGAGGTGCTGGGCAAGGAGTTCATCACCGTGTACTCCGAGATCAAGGAGCTCGAGTTCAACGAGTTCATGAAAGTAATTTCCCCGTGGGAGCGCGAGCACTTGCTATTACATGTATAGCATTAAGCGCTTAATTAAAAGGGCTAGAGCCCAATTTTTATATAAAAAGGAATTGATCGATGAACGCTCCTGCGCCCTCAGCCCACTTGTCGACCAAAGACATTCAAAGTCTGGACAGCGCCCACTTTATTCACCCGTTCACTGACCATGGTGACCTGGCCACCCGTGGTGCGCGGGTCATCACCAAAGCTGAGGGCATTTACATCTGGGATTCCGAGGGCGAGAAGATGCTCGACGCCATGAGCGGCCTGTGGTGCGTGAATGTGGGCTATGGCCGCAAGGAACTGGCTGATGCCGCTTACCAGCAGATGATGACGCTGCCGTTCTACAACAGCTTTTTTCAAACTACCAATGTGCCTGCGGTGAAACTGGCCGAGCGCCTGGCCAGGCTGGCACCAAAAGTGGGCGATCGCAGTTTTCAGCACGTGTTTTATTCCAGCAGCGGCAGTGAAAGTAACGACTCCAATGTGCGCATGGTGCGTCGCTACTGGGACTTGCTGGGTCAGCCCCAGCGCAAGGTGATCATCAGCCGCCACAACGCCTACCACGGCAGCACCATGGCTGGGGCGTCGCTGGGCGGCATGAGCGGCATGCACGCCCAGGGTGACTTGCCCATCCCCAACATCACTCACATCGAGCAGCCCTACTTTTTTGAAAATGGCCTGCCCGGTGAAAGTGCAGATGCCTTTGGTGTGCGTGCTGCCGGCTGGTTGGAAGAAAAAATTCTCCAAATTGGTGCAGACAAGGTGGCGGCTTTCATTGCCGAACCGGTGCAAGGGGCGGGCGGCGTAATCATTCCGCCGGCCACTTACTGGCCTGAAATTCAGCGGATTGTGGACAAGTACGGCATTTTGTTGATCAGTGACGAGGTGATTTGTGCCTTTGGTCGCCTGGGCCACTGGTTTGCGTACGAGAAATTTGGTTACAAGCCCGATTTGGTGACCTTTGCCAAGGCGGTCACTAGCGGCTACATCCCCTTGGGTGGCGTGATGGTGGGCAACCGTGTGGCCGATGTGCTTATTCAACAAGGCGGCGAGTTCAACCACGGTTACACCTACAGCGGCCACCCGGTGGCCTGTGCCGTTGCACTCGCCAACCTGGACTTGATGGAAAAAGAGAACTTGCCCCAACGGGTGAAGGACGATATTGGCCCCTACCTTGCCAAAGGCTTCGAAGCCATAGCCGACCATCCGTTGGTCGGTTCGGCAGAGACCTGTGGCTTTACCGCTGGGCTGGTGCTGGTCAAAAACAAGGCAACCCGGGAGCGTTTTGCCGCCGAACTGTCAGTTGGCATGGTGTGCCGTCGGCATTGTTTCCAGAATGGGCTGATCATGCGCGCAGTAGGTGACCGCATGATCATTGCGCCACCCCTGGTCATGACCCACGCCGAAATTGACGAGTTGCTGCGCCTGATTCGGAATGCGCTGGATTTAACGCTGCAAGAGTTGAAACAGAAGGGTTTGTACTGACAGAATTCGCCAATTTTTTTGGTGGTCTGGATTTTGCTAGCCGTAAACTAGCGGTTCACCTAGTTCCGGGTTCCTATTTCTTTTTTTCTGATGGAGTTTTTTGATGATGAAAAAGTACCTTTGGTCTTTCGCCCTGTCCGCAGTCATGTTGGCGGCGTGTGGCAAAAAAGAGGAAGCGCCTGCCGCTGCGGCAGTTCCCGCGCCTGCGGCCAGCGCGGCTGCACCGGCTGCACCGCCAGAGGAAAAAGTGCTCAACATCTACAACTGGCCAGACTACGTGCCCAAGGACATGATTGCCAACTTCGAGAAGGAAAGCGGCATCAAGGTTAATTACGACACCTTCGAGACCAACGAAGCCCTGCACGCCAAGTTGGTGGCTGGCAATACGGGTTATGACATCGTGGTACCGGGCTCTGTGTTTGCCAAGCCACAAATTGAAGGTGGCATGTTCCGGCCGTTGGACAAGGCCAAGGTCAAGAATTTGGCCAACCTGGATCCGGCCATCATGGCCACGTTGGCCAAGAATACCGACCCTGACAACAAACACCTGGTGCCATGGGCTTGGGGCTTTACCACCGTGGGTATCAACAAGACGAAAGTGGCCAAGGCGCTGGGCAAGATGCCGATGCCTGAAAACGCTTGGGACTTGGTTTTCAAGCCTGAGTACACCAGCAAGCTGAAATCCTGTGGCATCGCTTACCTGGATTCACCAACGGAAATCATTCCGGTCGCGCTGCACTACATTGGCAAGGACGCATACTCCAACAATGCCGAAGACTACAAGGCAGCCACAGACATGCTGGCAAAAGTACGCAAGGACGTGCGGATCTTCAGCTCGACCATGATTGACGATATCGCTGGTGGTAAGGCCTGCGTGGCGATTGCCTGGTCAGGTGACGTGAATATTGCGGCTGGTCGTGCCAAAGAGAACAAGTCCAAGGACGAAATCGAAGCATTGCTGCCATCCACTGGCGCGTTGATCTTCTTTGACACCATGGCCGTCACCAAAGATGCCAAACATCCCAACAACGCGATGGCCTTCATCGACTTCTATTTGCGTGCTGAAAATGCCGCTTTGATGACCAATGAGATGAACTACCCCACTGCCAACAAGGCGGCTATTGAAAAGATCAAACCAGAAATTGCTGGCAACAAGACTATTTTTGTAGATGCCGGCTACTTCAGCAAAATGATCGCGCCTTCGAGCTTCACCAATGAAGCGCGTGAAGCCATGGCAACCGCCTACAACGCGTTCAAAAAAGGCAAGTAATCACGCTTGCTGACTGAGCACAAGGCTGTTTGTACACACTGTACGAACAGCCTTTTTTCATGGAATGATTGGATGTGGCGCAAGCCGAAGGTGACACCATGGCCGAAAAAGACCCCAAAAAAAGCTATCTGGTAACCGAAAAGTTGGTCAAACGTTTTGACGAGGCGCTGGCTGTCGACGAGGTCAATCTATCGATCAAGCAAGGTGAAATTTTTGCGTTACTCGGCAGTTCTGGTTGTGGCAAATCTACCCTGCTGCGGATGTTGGCTGGGTTTGAAAAGCCGACTTCGGGGCGCATTTTGCTGGCTGGCCAGGACGTGGCCAGTTTGGCGCCGTACGAGCGGCCGTTCAACATGATGTTTCAGTCCTACGCGCTGTTCCCGCACTTGGACATCTGGGAGAACATTGCCTTTGGCCTCAAGCGCGAGGGGCTGCCCAAGGCCGACATCAAACAGCGTGTAGGTGAGATGCTGGATCTGGTCCAACTGGGCCCATACGCTAAGCGAAAGCCGCACCAATTGTCCGGAGGGCAGCAGCAGCGGGTTGCTCTGGCTCGCAGCTTGGCCAAAAAGCCAAAGGTGTTGTTACTCGACGAGCCGCTGGGTGCTCTGGACAAGAAACTGCGTGAGCAAACGCAGTTTGAGTTGGTCAATATCATTGAGAAAGTTGGTGTCACTTGCGTCATGGTGACACATGATCAGGAAGAAGCCATGACCATGGCGGGTCGCATTGCGGTCATGAGCAAAGGGCGTGTGCTTCAGGTGGGTTCACCCGAAGAGGTGTACGAGCACCCGGCCAATCGTTTCGTTGCAGACTTTATTGGCAATGTGAATATGTTTGACGGCAAGCTCAGTGTGGACGAGCCTGACCGTTGCGCCGTGCAAACCAAAATCGGCGAAATTCATGTGGGTCACGGGGTAAGCGGGGCGCTCAATATGCCAGTGTCGATCGCGGTGCGCCCGGAAAAAATAGAAATCAGCACGACTCGCCCAGCCGATATTGATCACAACATTTTTACCGGTCGGGTGAAAGAGATCGCTTACTTTGGGTCGTACAACACCTTCATCGTGCAAGCCAGTGACGGTAACCGAGTGAAGATTACCGAGGCCAATACCTCTCGCCATGATTTAAGCCACATCACCTGGGAAGACGAGGTCTTCTTCTGGTGGGGTGACCGCGCTGGTGTGGTGCTGCGCGACTGATCACAGGAGGAAAGCACGATGCAGCTCAATCTTCCGTTTCCGGGTAAGCGCTTTGTGATCAGCGTGCCCTATGTCTGGCTGGTGGTCTTCTTTTTATTGCCCTTCTTGATCTTGCTGTACATCAGCTTTGTCGACATGGGCAACGACATTTCGCCGTTCAAGCCCATCTGGGACTCCAGCACGGGTTTGCTCAAACTCAAGTACGAGAACTATTGGACGATTTTTCGCGCCGAAGAGGGTGCTGGCGATTTGTTCCAAACGATCTACATTGAGGCCTATGTGCGTTCGCT
The DNA here is from genome assembly GCA_002381045.1 of Rhodoferax sp. UBA4127. Lineage (GTDB taxonomy): Bacteria > Pseudomonadota > Gammaproteobacteria > Burkholderiales > Burkholderiaceae_C > Rhodoferax. The sequence goes on along the minus strand of DFWT01000280.1, from coordinate 1,672 downwards.
GGCGTACGCGCTGGCTACTGCCGTGCTGTGCCTGCTGATTGGCTACCCGTTTTCGTACTTCATCGCGCGTAGTCCAGCCAGTGTGCGTCCGGCATTGCTCATGATGGTGATGCTGCCGTTTTGGACCTCTTTTTTGCTGCGGGTCTACGCCTGGAAGGGCATTTTGGCTGACCAAGGCGTCATCAATCAGGTGTTGATGGGTCTGGGACTCATCAGTGAACCGATTCAAATGCTGTACACCAATGTGTCGATGCTGGTCGGCATGACTTATGTTTACTTGCCCTTCATGGTGCTGCCGCTCTATGCCAATCTGGTCAAAATGGACTTTCGCCTGCTGGAGGCAGCCTATGACCTGGGCACCTCGCCGTTCAAGGCGTTCTGGCTGGTGACAGTGCCGCTGTCCAAGGCGGGCATCATCGCCGGCTTCATGCTGGTGTTCATCCCATGCGTGGGTGAGTTCGTGATTCCCTCCCTCTTGGGTGGCCCTGAAAACATCATGATCGGCCGTGTGGTGTGGGACGAGATGTTCACTAGCAACAACTGGCCGCGCGCGTCTGCCTTGGCCGTTGTGATGATTGGCTTGATCGTGATTCCGCTGGCGGTTTACTACCACTACACCGGCGATGCGGCTGAGCCGCGGCATTAAGGAGCGCATCATGAACAACTTTTTGATTCGCTATTTCGGCAAGGCCTGGTTGGCAGCCACGTTTCTGTTTTTGTACCTGCCGCTGTTTTTCATGATCGTGTTCTCGTTCAACAGCACGCGCCAGGACGCCCAATTCACCGGCTTTTCGTTGCGCTGGTATGAGGAACTGACGAAGGACAACAAAATTGTTGACGGCTTCTGGCTGTCATTGCAGGTGGCCACGTTGTCGGGCGTTGCATCGGCGGTGCTTGCTACCTTTGCCGCCTTTGTGCTGGTGCGTTACCGTCGCTTTCCTGGACGCACAGTGTTCTCCGGCATGGTCAATGCGCCGTTGGTGATGCCAGAGGTGGTGATTGGTCTGTCCCTGCTGCTGCTGATGGTAGGTATCCAGAATGCTTTTGGCTGGCCCCAACGCGGCATGCTGACCATTGTGTTGGGGCACACACTGCTGGGCATGGCTTACGGCATGGTGGTGGTGCAAAGCCGCCTGCTGGAGATGAACCGTGCCATTGAAGAGGCAGCCATGGACTTGGGTGCCAAACCGTTTCAAGTCTTCTTCTTGGTCACCATGCCCAACATCTTTCAGGCCATTCTGGCAGCCTACCTGCTGGCGTTCACCCTGAGCTTTGACGATGTCGTCATCTCTGAATTTTTGTCTGGCCCGGGCGTCAACACGCTGCCTCAGGTCATCTTTGGTTATGCACGTCGTGGGATCAATCCGACCATTTACGCAGCTGCGACGCTGCTGATCGTTTCGGTCACCTTGGTTGTGGTTGTCTACAGTGTCTGGGTGGCTCGCCAGACCCGCAGGCGTGAACGGGAAATTGCGGCAGCCACCCGAGCTGAGTTGGCGGTATTGCAGCCCAAATGAATCCATAAGTATTATTGGATGATCAGCGTCTGGGTGGCACAGTGCTCCGCTCCGTGTCCCCCGCCCTCCGGCCTTCGCCTGCGGGCTCTTCCTTGACCTGTGCAGAGCACTCTGCCGCCCAGACTTCTAGCCCATGTATTTGCTGCTTAAGCAGC
>DFWT01000060.1:674-3207 GCA_002381045.1 Rhodoferax sp. UBA4127 | reverse complement strand
TTCTTCTGCGGCGCGGTGTACATCTCGCAGTAAGTGCATTTGTTCCATGAGCAACCGTTGGTGACCGGCAGAATCAATGACTCGGCCTCGCTAGGTGGGCGAAACACCGGGTCGATGTAATGGATGGGGAATCTGGCGCTCAAGTCTGGGCTTTCAAGGCGTTTGGGTGTGGTTTCACCACTCCAAGCGAGTTACTTTTTCTCGGACGTGGCCTTCTTCATTTGCGCCGGTGTGCCGCTCCAGGCTTCAAAAAACCCGTCGCTCTGGCGGGTTTGCAGCCAAGTGTCCCAGCGTGTGGTGGCCAGCACCGGGTCGGTTACAGCGGCGGCCAGTGAGTCTTGCTCAACCCCGATGCTCAGGCTGCCGGCGGCACTTCCATTTGCGGCTGCTTTGGCACGTTTGATGGTGTCCTGAACATGGCGCAGTTCAGCTTGGGTGGCTGCAGGCATGCTGTAGAGCAACCAGCGCCGACCGGCCGGTGGTGGCTCCAACCCGAGCGTGGCGCCAGATGCGACTGACAGTTGCAGTGGCAGCTTCTTGTCAATGGCGGCAAACGCACCAGGCTCACGTGGTGTGACCTTGATCACTAGCAGGGGCACAGCACCGGGAGGCGGAGTCAAACGCACATCCACTTGCAGTGCCACCATGAATTCAGCGGGGTTGGCCTCCAGCAATTGGCTCTGCAGTTGCAACAGACGTGGCATCGAGCGCAAGGGTACGCCGCCACAACCCGTCAGCGCGAACAGGGTCACACACAGAATCGCCAAAGCAAAAAAACGTTTCATTGAGGCAGCTCGCAAGGGTTGACAATGATCCATTGTCGCAAACGGAGCCGTGACCTCGCTCTTAAAACCGGGAACTGAAAAGGTGGGCCAAAGCGTATCGCCTGACACGCTCCAGCATCGGTCTTACGGCCCCACGGCATGATCAACCCACAGCAGCACATTCGCCATGAACCAATCCCATTTCTACCCAATCGGTACCCTTGGCAAACCTTGGGGTTCTGACGAGTTTGCCCAGTGGCGCGCGCGCCAGGTGCGTCGGCGCAGCTATGCGGATGATGTACTCAGCAGGATGAATGGTCTGCGCGCGCACTTTGACGTCGCCACCTACGGCGAAGTTGCTTATGGGGATGAACGATTCCCCTTGATGGCTATTCGCAGTCGCAATTGGCAGAGCCATTTGCCCATCGTGCTGGTCACCGGCGGAGTACACGGCTACGAGACCAGCGGGGTGCATGGTGCCTTGGGCTTTGTGGAGGCACATGCCCAAAGCTATACGGACCGGGTGAATCTTCTGGTAGTGCCGTGTGTCAGCCCTTGGGCATATGAACGCATCCAGCGCTGGAACTTTGATGCCATTGACCCTAACCGATCCTTCCGTGAAGCCAGCCCGGCACAGGAGTCGGCGGCGTTGATGCGCCTGATCGCACCCTGGCGCGGCAAGTTTGTAGCCCACATCGACCTGCATGAAACCACCGACTCCGATGAGTCGGAATACCTGCCAGCGGTGGCCTCACGCGACGGAAAGCGATTCGAGCCGCACAGCATTCCCGATGGGTTTTATTTGGTGGATGATGCAGCCAACCCCCAACCAGCGTTTCAGCAGGCCATCATCGAAGCGGTGCAACAGGTCACCCACATTGCCCCGGCGGATGAACATGGCGAAATCATTGGCTCACTTTTGGTAGCGCACGGTGTCATTCACTACGCCATGCAGGCGCTGGGCTTGTGCGCAGGCATCACCGGCGCGCGTTACACCACTACCACTGAGGTCTACCCCGACAGCCTCCGCGCCACCCCGGAGCAATGCATTGCCGCGCAGGTGGCGGCGGTGTGTGCCGCGATAGACTTTATAACAAATACACCTCTATCCCTTACGGAATAAGCGTAAGAAGCTATTTAAACCGCAGCAATGTCCAATTGGAAAACTAGAACGACGACCCTGGCTCACTGAGAAACGCAAGTTCTTGGGCGCTGGAAGAGCGTCCCAAAATTGCATTGCGGTGCGGGTATCGGCCAAAGCGGTCGATGATGGCTTTGTGGCGCATCTCAAAATCCAGGTTGTTTTCCATACCCGGCTGTGAAAACAGCGCAACGGCATGCGTATGCACCAGCGTGGACTCGCTGTGCATGTAGGGCATATACGCAAACGCGCGCTGCGCAGGTGGCAAGTTGCGATCCCCACCGCTGGCCACCAGTTCCTGCGCCAGCACCAATGCCAGCGCATCTTGCGCAAAAGCGCGCGGCGTGTCGCGGTACACATTGCGCGAGAACTGGTCCAACACAATGATTTCCGCCAACCGCCCTTCAACGCTTATACGCCACGAAAACAATTCGCACCGCGCCGCCGCTTCCAGCGTCTCGCCAAACTTGCTGCCAATGGCCGCGTCCAGAGCGGCGTCTTTGATGAAGTGCTGCTTGGGGGTCAGCTCTTCAAACCAAAAGTGGATGATGTCCCTGGGCTGCATAGACATACGGGTCTATTTCCCCCAACTGTCCCTCAACCCCACCGCCAAGTTAAACACCGGCTT
>DFWT01000060.1:0-647 GCA_002381045.1 Rhodoferax sp. UBA4127 | reverse complement strand
GGCACCACGGTGGCCAGCACTTGGGTGATCTTGCCATCGGCGTCTTTGCTGCAGCCAGTGCATTCGATGACGTAGCCGCCTTTCAGGCGCACCTTGTTGCCAGGGAACAAACGTTTGTAGCCTTTGGGTGGCACTTCTTCAAAATCTTCGCGGTCAATCCAGACTTCCTTGCCGATTGAGAAGTGGCGCGCGGGCGGCGGTTCTACACCCTCTGGCGGATGGGGCAGGGCGGGCTGGGTGCAGGGTTCTAGGTGGCCGGGCGCAAACACCTCATCCCAGTTACTCAACACCAGTTTCACCGGGTTCAGCACGGCAAAACCGCGGTGGGCTTTGAGTTCCAGGTCTTCACGCAGGCAGCCTTCCAGCGTGCTGTAGTCAATCCAGCTGTCACTCTTGGTGACGCCAATGCGTTCGGCAAAGGCTTGCAATGCGGCAGGCGTGTAGCCACGCCGACGCAGGCCAACGATGGTCGGCATGCGCGGGTCGTCCCAGCCGCTGACCTTGTGGTCGTACACCAGTTGGGCGAGCTTGCGCTTGCTGGTGATGACGTAGGTGAGGTTCAGGCGGGCAAATTCGTACTGGTAGGGAGGTGGGCTACTGAGCAAACCACCTTCGATCAGGCGGGCCATCAGCCAGTCGTAAAACGG
>DFWT01000285.1 GCA_002381045.1 Rhodoferax sp. UBA4127 | reverse complement strand
CTCAACAGCATGTGCGTGCAGTTCAGCGCGGCTGAGAACGAGCAGATGTTTGGCGTTAAGCGTGCGTTTGATCCGCAAGGCTTGCTCAACCCAGGCAAGGTCATCCCGACCCTGCACCGCTGCGCCGAGTACGGCAAGATGCTGGTGCGCGGCGGCCAGATCAAGCACCCTGATTTGCCTCGGTTTTAATAGCGCCTTATGCAAGCGTTACGGGGGCTGGCATGGCTTTTGGCCATGCAATCTTTGGGTGAGTTGGTTTCGCGCGGCTTGGGGCTGCCGTTTCCTGGGCCAGTGGTGGGCATGCTGCTGCTGTTGCTGGCCCTGCGTTGGCCCGCAGTGCGCGCGCCGGTAGCGGCCTGTGCTGGCTTTTTGCTTTCGCATCTTTCCCTGCTGTTTGTGCCGGTGGGCGTTGGTGTGATGACGCACCTGGGCTTGCTGAGTCAGTACGGGGTGCGCATGCTGGCAGTGATTGTGCTGTCCACCTGGGCCGGCCTAGCGGTCACTGCGCTGGTGCTGCGGGCTTTTAACAAAACAAGCCATGCCTAAATTTGTTGAACTCTGGGTTTACCTATCCGCCACGCCCCTGTTTGGACTGACAGCAACCCTGGTGGTTTATGTGCTGGCGCAGGCCATGTATGAGCGCTTGGGGCAGGCGGATTGGGCCAACCCGGTGCTGTGGTCAGTCGTCACGCTGGCCAGTTTGCTGACGCTGACCGGCGTCGATTACCCCACCTATTTTTCAGGTGCCCAGTTCATCCACTTTTTACTCGGCCCGGCCGTTGTGGCCCTGGCCTGGCCGTTGTGGGAACGCCGCGCGGCCTTGCGGTGCCATTGGCGGGCGTTGCTGCTGGCGGCTTTAGTTGGTGGTTCGGTGGCCAGCGTTTCCGCCATGTTGTTGGCATGGGCTGTGGGTTTACCGCATGAAGTGGTGCTGTCGCTGGCACCCAAGTCTGTGACTGCGCCGGTGGCGATGGGCATTGCCGACAAGATCGGTGGCATTCCAGCGCTGGCAGCGGTGTTTGCGGTGGTCACCGGAATGGTCGGCGCTTTGAGTGGTCGCACCTTGTTTGGCTGGTTAGGCATGGCCAACGATGAGGCAGGCTGGATGGCACGCGGGTTTGCCATGGGCACGGCTGCCCACGGGATTGGCGCTGCTCGGGCGATGCAGGTGAACGCCGATGCAGGCGCCTATGCCGGTCTGGCCTTAGGTGTGCAGGTATTGCTGGCGGCCTTGCTGATGCCGCTGGTGTTTCGGCTTTTTTAGCGCAGCGTCTCGCTACGCTTTTTTGCCCATGCGAATACTGGGCTCGTCGTCCATCATGACTTGCTCGGCCCAAGGACCCAGCTTGATGGTGTCGGCGCGCAGCACCTCTTGCTTGACCGTGAGAATCTGAGCGGGGTGCATGGAGAAACTTCGCAGTCCCATGCCCAGCAATAAACGCGTCATGGTCACATCACCAGCCATTTCGCCACAGACACTGACTTGCTTGCCCTGCGCCTGACCCTCGGCAATGGTGTTGGCCACTAGGCGCAGCACGGCCGGATGCATCGGGTCATAAAGATGAGCCACCGACTCGTCGGCCCGGTCAATCGCCAAGGTGTATTGAATCAGGTCATTGGTGCCAATCGACAAAAAGTCAAAGTACTTCAAAAAGACCTTGAGCGTGAGCGCGGCTGCCGGGATTTCAATCATGGCACCTATCCGGACTGGCCCATACGGCACGCCACGGTTGTCAAGTTGCACCCGGGCATGGTCGATCAAGGCCATGGTCTGGCGAATTTCGCTGGCATGCACCAGCATAGGAATAAGTAAATTCATCTTGCCATGGGCCGCCGCCCGCAAGATGGCACGCAACTGCGTTAAAAACATGGCCGGGTCGGCCAGACTCCAGCGAATGGCTCGCAATCCCAGGGCCGGATTCAGGTGGGCATCGTCACGCAGGGTGTCATCCAAGGGTTTGTCCGCCCCGACGTCCACCGTTCGAATCGTCACCGGCAGCCCCTGCATGCCCTCCACCGCGCGGCGGTAGGCCAGGTACTGTTCTTCCTCGTTGGGCAATTTGCCGTGGCGTCCCATGAACATGAATTCGCTGCGAAACAGCCCCACCCCCACCGCACCCGCAGCCAAGGCACCAGCCGCGTCGTCGGGCATCTCGATATTGGCCAAAAGCTCGATTTTTTCGCCGTCCAGTGTGACTGCGGGCGTGTGCAACAGGCGCGTCAGACGCCCACGCTGCAACTCGCCTTGGCGTTGCTTGAACCCATATTCCGCCAAAATAATCGGCGATGGGTCCACCACCACCACGCCGGCATCCCCGTCAATGACCACCCAGTCGTCCTGCCGGATCAAATGGCTAGACAGGCGCGCGCCCACCACGGCCGGAATATCCAGACTGCGCGCCACGATAGCGGTATGCGAGGTCTTGCCACCCACATCAGTGATGAATCCGGCAAACACGCTTTGCTTGAACTGCAGCATGTCGGCGGGCGACAGGTCATGTGCGACCAGTATCAGCGGCACATCGACCGTGTCGTCGAGCAATAGGTCTTGCTGAGACGTTTTGCGACCGTGCCGACCCAAAGGTTGCACCAAGGGCGATGAATCTCCCCGCATGGCACGCAGCACGCGTTCAGTGATCTGCTCCATGTCTGCCTTGCGCTCGCGCAAGTACTCGTCTTCCATCTCGTCAAATTGGCGTACCACCACCTCCAATTGGGTGGTTAGCGCCCATTCGGCGTTGTACAGCCGGTCTTTGATCCAGTGCTGGACACCATTGGCCATGTCCTCGTCTTGCAGAAGCATCAGATGCACATCAAGCAAAGCAGCCAACTCATGCGGGGCTTCTTTTGGACCCATGTGTGAAATCGTCTTCTGCAGCCGGCCAATTTCCTCGACCACGGCATTTCGGGCGTCCCGAACCCGATTGGTCTCGGCCAGGACCTGAGACGGCTCAATAAAATAGTGAGCGACATCCAGGCGGCTGGATGCCACCAGCACCGCACGCCCAATGGCAATGCCGCGCGCGACCGCCAGACCGTGGATGGAGAAGGTCATAGCCGCCGCGCCGGGCCGCCCCACGCAAGGCTGGCCCCTAAGGGGCTGAGGGCCGCGGCTCCAAGCCTGCCTGCGCAGGATTGGACGGACCGAAGAGCCATCGCCTCAGGCGATGGCACGTACAGCGCAGTACACACCGTGACAAGCCCCGAATGGAGCGGGAGCGAGATTCGCAAGGGGATCATGCTACTCACCTTCTCCGAACTTATCCGCAATCAAGGCCAGAATCTGGTCCAAGGCCTCTTGCTCTCGCTCGCCATTCGCCTCCACATGGACCTCTGTGCCGATGCCGGCTGCCAGCATCATCACACCTAGGATGCTTTTGGCATTGACACGGCGCTCTCCGCGGGCAATCCAGACATCACAGGGGAAGCTTCCAGCCAACTTGGTCAATTTGGCCGATGCGCGGGCATGCAGCCCAAGCTTATTGCTGATGGTCGTGGTGGCTTTGATCATTTGCTTTTCTTTGCTGGTTCTGCGGTGCCGTGACGGCCACTTGCATGATGCCCTGCGTGCCCCCCGCCAGCACGCGGGTTACCCATTCGTCCAGGGGTTCATTACGGTACGTGACAGCACGCAGCAACATCGGAAGGTTGACGCCTGTTATCAAGCGAGAATTTGCGACCTCGACCAGTTTTTGCGCCACATTGCATGGAGTCGCACCAAACATGTCCGTCAAAATCAGCGTGCGTTCACGGCGTATCTGTGCCAACGCGATGCGGGCTGCCGCCAGCGTTTCTTCTGCAGGCACATGGGGCTGAACATCCAGGGCAGCCAGAGATTGCTCTGCATCTGGAAACACATGCAAGACACATTGGCGCAAAGCACTGGCCAGCGGAGCGTGGGCGATGATCAAAATGCTGCTTCTCATGGCAGCAGTGCAGATGCAAGAGGCATGAAGTAGTCTGGAGCAGATGCGGTCATGAGATTCAAGATTTCAATGCGCCAAAAACCTTTTTCAGCAAGGCACTGCCTGAACCCACAGGATCCTGCCTGATCTTTTTCTCTTCCTCGCCAATCATGAAATACAAGCCCTCCAGGGCTTTGACGGTCACGTACTGTTCGATGTTGGCCTGGTCACCTTTGACCAAACCCATGCCTGCTGCCTTACCCGCGATCTGGTTGTACTTGGCGGCAAGATCCACCTTGGCTGTGGCTTGAGTGACCACTGGCAAAAACTTTTGCCCTAAAGGCAACTTGGTTTTATCGGCAAAAAATTGAGTAACTGAGGTCTCACCACCTGCCAAAATGTTTTTGGCATCTTGCACATTCATGCCCTTGACGGCACCCACCAACATGTCACGCGCCAAAGGCACTGCTGCCTCTGCGGCCCGGTTCATGGCCGTGATCAACTCGTCCAATTTGGCACCTTGACCCAGGCCACGCAGCAGTTTCGCCGCATCTTGCAAATAGCCTGGTAAGGGGATACGAACCTTGTCATTGCCCAGAAAACCGTCGGTCTGACCAAGGGATTTGACTGCGGCTACGGCACCCTTTTCAAGGGCTGCCTTGAGCCCTTGGGAGGCTTGAGTGTTGCTGAGATCAGCGAGGGTCAACGCGTACGCCTGGAACGGAGCCAGCCCTAAGGCACCCGAAGTCAGGCAGAGCGACAAGGTGTTGAACTGACGTCTTTGCATCCAGTGATCCAAGCATTCAAGTGGGGCTCCATCTTAATGCCGGATCAAACTATGCCAGGCGACTTGGCACCAGCCAAGGCGATAAATACAGCCTATTTGCTACGGAAATCGTCGTGGCAAGCTTTACAGGTGTCGCCAGTTGCACTCACCGCGACTTTGATGGCATCAAGTTTCCCTGTCTTTGCTGCTGCGTCCAACTTGGACAACTCAACTTGAAGCTTTTTCGCGTAGTCGTCAAATTTGGCCTTGTTGCTCCAGATCTCTGGCTTGGCCTTGGTATCACCCATATCGGTTTCCGGACCAAATGCGACCCAGGGCAACTTACCCACAAAGTCAGCAACTGCCGCACTTTCAGCAGCGACTTTGGCGTCAAATGGAATCTTGCCTGCAGCCATACCCGCCACCCGGCCAAAATTCTGCTGCATCACGAACAGGGCATTCTTGCGGTATTTGATGGCATCGTCCGGCTTGGCAAACTGAGCCAATGCAGGCAGTGCGGCAGCGGTTACGAAGCCAGCGACAAACAGTGAGACGATTTTTTTCATGGTGCCCTTTCGTTGGTGAATACAAATCAAATGCGCCGCGAAGTGTATCGATAATTGCTAAAGTTCGCTCTTTGACTGATGAAGGACATCATGCCTGCTGCTATTCGTGTTTGGGATCTGCCTGTTCGGGCCTTTCATTGGTCCCTGGTGGCGTGCGTGGTCGGATTGGTCATTTCGGGAAACATTGGCGGCAGTGCTATGACCTGGCACTTTCGCTTTGGCTACTGTGTGGCAACTCTGCTGCTGTTTCGAATCGTTTGGGGGTTTGCTGGTGGGCACTGGTCACGTTTTGCCAGTTTTATCTACCCACCCAGTCAGGTGCTGAACTACCTGCGCACGGGCGGTGAAATTCATCAAAAAGTCGGCCACAACCCGCTTGGCGCCTTGTCCGTTTTCGCCATGCTCGGCATCCTCGCGCTTCAGGTGAGTTCAGGCATGATGAGCGACGACGAAATATCTGCCAGTGGCCCCTTGGTGAAGTGGGTTTCAGGCAATTGGGTCAGTTTGGCCACCTGGTACCACAAGGACATTGGCAAAGTGATCCTGATTGTTCTGGTTGCAACCCATTTGGCGGCCATCATTTTTTACCGGTGGCGCAAGAACGAGAACCTAGTCCGCCCTATGCTGACCGGCGACAAATTGCTCGATGAACCCGCCACCGAGTCCAGCGACACCACCCAAGACCGGCTCAAAGCATTATTGGTCTTGGCGGCTTGTGCCGGCTTGGTCTGGTTTGCGCTAGCACGCTTGGGCTAGCACACTGGCATCAAGCTTTCACCTGAGCCAGCATGGTGGCCGCGTCGCTCACCGCAAACTGCCCGGGTCCTTCAATGTTCAAGGTGGTAACCACCCCGTTTTTGACCAGCATTGAATAACGGTTGCTGCGCAATCCCAGCCCTTTGCCCGTCAGGTCCAATGTGAGGCCGGTGGCTTTGGTGAATGCGGCATCACCATCCGCAAGCATGCGAATCTTGTCACCTGTTTTTTGGTCACGCGCCCAAGCGCCCATTACAAAGGCATCGTTCACACTTACGCACCAGATTTCGTCCACACCAGCTGAGCGCAAGGCAGCATACTGCTCGACATAGCCTGGCACATGTTTGGCGGAGCAAGTCGGGGTGAAGGCGCCGGGCAATGCAAACAACGCAATGGTCTTGCCTGCTGCGGCGGCAACCACATTCACTGGGTTGGGGCCAATACTGCAGCCACCCCCCTCAACTTCATGGTATTCCATTAATGTGGCTGCGGGTAAGTTGTCACCAACTTTGATCATGTTTATCTCCAGAAAAGAAGCACCTAGCCAGGTGCACAAATGTTCAATCACTGCCGCTTGGAATTTGGTCAACAACTGCGTGAAGCGACTGTTCAACCAAAGCAAAACGGCCCACAATTGTGAGCCGTTTGGTCATATGCCGTCGAAAGACAGCATCATGGACTTAGACCAATGAGGCCTTTTCAACCAGGCGTGTAGCAACCCAGTTCTTGGTCTTGGAAATTGGCCGGCTTTCGGTAATTTCAATGGTGTCACCCAATTTGTACTCACCCTTTTCATCATGGGCGTGGTACTTGCTGGACTTACCAACGATCTTGCCGTAAAGCTCGTGTTTGACACGGCGCTCAATCAGCACAGTCACGGTCTTCGCACGTTTATCACTGACCACCTTGCCAACCAAGGTGCGCTTGAGGGATTTTTTAGCTTCCGTCATGTGTGCTCCTTACTTGGCGGCTTGCTTTTCAGCAAGGATGGTTTTGGCGCGGGCGATGTCACGGCGCGTGGTGCGCAGCGTGCCGGTGTTGCCCAGTTGTTGCGTAGCTTTTTGCATGCGCAGTCCGAAATGGGCCTTTTGCAGGGCCTTGATTTCTTCCTTGATGCCAGCGACGTCTTTTTGGCGAAGTTCAGCAGTATTCATATCAGTTTCTCCTGAACTCACTGGCCCACCATGCGTGCCACGAACGTGGTACGCAGAGGGAGCTTGGCAGCTGCCAGACGGAAGGCTTCACGGGCGAGTTCTTCGGGCACGCCGAGAATTTCGAACACGATCTTGCCGGGCTGGATTTCAGCCACGTAGAACTCGGGATTGCCCTTACCGTTACCCATACGCACTTCGGCGGGCTTGGAGGAAATGGGCTTGTCCGGGAACACGCGAATCCAGATGCGACCACCACGCTTGACGTGGCGAGAGATGGCGCGGCGAGCGGCCTCGATCTGGCGAGCCGTCAGACGGCCCCGATCGGTGCACTTCAGACCGAAATCACCGAACGCGACCGAGTTACCCCGGGTTGCGACGCCAGTGTTGCGGCCTTTTTGCTCCTTGCGATACTTTCTACGAGCTGGTTGCAGCATTTTATTTCTCCGTATTTCTCAACCGATTACTCGGTCTTGGCACCGTCAGCTGCTGCAGCTGGCGCGACTACCTTGCGGACGCGCTTAAC
>DFWT01000290.1 GCA_002381045.1 Rhodoferax sp. UBA4127 | reverse complement strand
CTGAAAAAGACCAATACTCACATTTTCGCAGAAAGCCCGGGTGACTATAGGCTTCGGAGGCCAATACTCTATCCACTGAGCTACAGCCGCACTGTGCATGATGCGCAACAGGGTGTGATTCTCGCACAGGTACTGTGGGCAGGACATCACACAAGGTAACAAGAGAAATATGCATGAGACCCTTTCATTCAATGCGTTAGTAGCTACATTTTTTGTAACGCATTAAGGCCCAGCGGGCTTTTGACAAAACCAAAGCGGGCAGCCAGTTCGGCGTGAAGAATGTCTTGCGGCATCCACCGCCCGTGCTCGATCAGGTCGGCGGCCAAGTGCATGTCTTGGGTGTGGACCAAACCCAGGCCGCGGCTTGAGTCCAGGTACAGCCAGCCTTGCTCGTCCAGGTAGGCATGCGATAAATCAGCGGCAGGGCGCCCGATGTGGTCATGCAAGCGGCCGTCGGGCTCGATGCGCCAGACCAGCGGGGCGGCTTGCAGTTCGACATACACGCGCTGTGGGCCGTTTTGAAAATGCCAGCAGCCGCGGGCATCGGGGGCGTAGTTGCGGCCAATGAAGTCGATCAGCTTGGCGTGGCGCAACTCCGAGCCTTTGCTGCCGCCCACGCCGCTGTCAAAGGCGCCTAGGGCTTGAGCCCGATCGTCGCGCATGTACCAGTTGCCACGGGCATCCAGCCCCAGCCAGCCGTAGCAGTCTGGCACATTGGGCCACTTGGACATGGCTTGTTTGACGATGTCATCCACCGGCAGGCTCCTTGAGTTGCAGACCCGAATGCTGCGCTAACCAGGCAATCACTGCACTTGGCAAGGTATTGATGTGACCCGGCCAGGCACCGCTGGCAAAGCCGACGTGCCCGCCCTGCGGGGGTTGCCACAAGGTGACAAATGGGGTGAGTGACATGGCGTGGCCCTGGCGCTGGGTGACGTTGCCAGCGGGCAGGCTGTGTGCCGGGACAAACGGATCGTTCAAGGCATTCACCATCAGGGCGGGCACCTGAATGAGCTGCAAATGCGGCTTGGCAGAGGCACGGTGCCAGTAGTCGTTGGTGTCTTTGAAGCCGTGCAAGGGGGCGGTGAACACATTGTCAAAGTCATAAAGGGTGCGTGCCGCGCGCAAGGTGTCGGCGTTGAACAGACCCGGATGCTGGGCCAGTTTTTTGAGTGCCTTGGGCTTCATGCTGCGCAAAAACATGCGGGTGTAGACCTGGCGGTTAAAGCCCCGCCCCATGGCCTGGCCACTGGCGGCCAGGTCTACCGGGGCCGAGACGCTGGCCACGGCGCTTGCTATGTGCGCCGCCTGCGCGCCGGCCTCCTGGGCCCAACGCAGCAAGGCATTGCCGCCAAGCGACACACCCACCACCATCAGGGGCCGAGTGGTGCGCTGGCGCAGGCGTTGCAAGATCCAGCCAATTTCTTCAAAGTCGCCAGAGTGGTAGGCGCGGGGGGCTTGGTTGAGCTCGCCACTGCAACCCCGAAAATGCGGCACGACAAAGCCCAGACCTTGGGCTTGGGCATGGCGGGCAAAGGCCAGTGCGTAGTGGCTGCTTGATGAACCCTCCAGCCCATGAAACAAGACCAGCACGGGCGCGCTGGGTGGCGTGGGGGCATCTTGCCAATCCAGGTCGATGAAGTCACCATCGGGGGTGGGCCAGCGTTCACGGCGGTAAGCCACATCCGACAAGGCGTTGGCTGACAAATGGCGCGCGTGAATGGCCGGCCAAATGGTTTGCAAATGCCCACCCGGCAACCACCAGGGTGCTTCTGTATGTGTAGCTGTCAACACTTCATTTATAGGGCTAGGAAATTCAAGCGCATGAGGGCGAGTATGACCGCATGGTGGCCAGCGAGCCCTTGACACGCACGCCGATCATCAACTTTGAGACCCCCGGCCTGTGCCCTGCCATGTATTGGGTGCCAAGGTCAAAAAAAGCCCCACGGACAATGTAATCACTATATTGAAACCGGATCGTGCTTATACTGGAAAGACGATCCTTCCACAGTGTTTGAGAACTTATGAAACCCATTGCCGAACTGCTCAAGAAACGTGATTCAACCCTGTTCCAGGTGGCCCCTGATGTACTGGTGTTTGACGGACTAAAACTGCTGGCCGAGTATGGCGTAGGCGCCATGCTGGTGATGGACAAAGGCCAACTGGTGGGCATTTTTTCCGAACGCGACTACACGCGCAAAGTGGCCTTGCAGGGCCGCAACTCCCGTGAAACCACTGTGGCCGACATCATGACCCGCGAAGTCTTTTCGGTTGGGCCTCAGACCGGCACCCGGGTCTGCATGAGCCTGCTGAGCCAGAAAAAGATCCGCCACCTGCCGGTGATTGACGGCAACAAGGTGCTGGGGCTCATTTCCATGCGCGACATCATGGACGACATCATTGCCGACCATGAGCAAACCATCTCCCAACTGCAGAGCTACATCACCGGGTAAACCGCCTGCTTTCGTGCTGCCCGCCGCAGTGACTGCGGTGCGTGCTGGGGCAACTTACCAATGCACATCAATGAAGCCACCGGCGGGTGTAGGCCAGGCAGCCACCACGGTGCTTCTACTTGTGTAGCTGTTAGCCCTTTATTGATAAGGGCCAGAGGCACAATTTAGTGCAAGACTGGCGGTGCGTCTGAAATGTCTTGCGCCTCACGCGGGCCGCCCGGGCTGGCGTGGTGCGCCACCATGCGCCAACCCTGCGGGGTCTTGTGGTAGACGTTGGTGGCCATCACAAAGGCTTCGATGGGGCCTTCATTGGACAAGATTTCTATGCGCTCGCGCACACTGTGAATGGCGCTGGCCATGGCGTCGAGTTTGCGCACGGCCTGCGGCGTGATGCGTAGGCTGCCGTTGGCAAACATGGCCTCGAACGCCGACCGAATGGCACCCAGACCAATCAGCCGGGGACCGCCGGGGTGAATGCAGATGACTTCGTCTTCGTCGGCCCAGCATGCCATGAGGCGCTCCAGATCGGAGGTCTGTAGTGCCTCATAAAAGCTGGCTTCGATGTCGTCGGCGCTGCCGCCAAGGTTGGCTGCGGTCTTTTTGACTTTTGACATAGGCCCCAATGATATGAAACACCGCGATTCTGAACTGTTTGCCGGGCTTTTCCCGAATCCTTTTTCAAACAGTGAATTGAGTCCCGCCAGGTGGCTTGCGGGTAAACGCATGTGCTACCGTACTGCTTTTGCGCAGGAGATGCATCATGAAACGATGGTTTTTGCTGGCCTTGATGGTCATGAGTCTGAGTGGTTGCGGGTACAACGAATTTCAAAAGCTGGACGAGCAAACCAAGTCGGCCTGGAGCGAAGTGCTGAACCAGTACCAGCGCCGTGCAGACTTGGTGCCCAACATTGTGGCCACGGTCAAGGGCGAGGCGGCGTTTGAGCAAGAAACCTTGTCCAAAGTGATTGAGGCGCGTGCCAAGGCAACCTCTATTCAAGTCACACCCGAAACCTTGAACGACCCGGCGGCATTCAGCAAGTTTCAGGCTGCGCAGGGTGAATTGGGCTCGGCGCTGAGCCGGCTCATGGTGGTGTCTGAGCANNAGCTTTGCGGTGCAAAACGAGGCCGCCATTTCTGCACCACCCGTGGTTGACATCAATAAGAAATGACCACTGCTGACGGTCGTGCCCACCCACGGGTGCACGGCCAGGGTTTGTTTCAGGTCGTGCCTTGGTTTTTAAACCGGCTCATTGGGCTGGCGCTTTGGCTGCTGGCCCTGAGCGGCGGGGCGGCCTTTGCCCAGCAGGCTGTGCCCGCACTCACCGGACATGTGATGGACATCAGCGGCACGCTGAATGCGCAGCAGCGCCAGGCGCTGGAAGCCAAGCTCACAGACTTCGAGACCCAGAAGGGGTCGCAAGTGGTGCTGCTGTTGGTGGCCACCACGCAGCCTGAGGACATTGCCAGTTATGCCAATCGGGTGGGCAACGCCTGGAAGATTGGGCGCAAGGAGGTTGGCGACGGGGTGCTGTTGGTGGCGGCCATGCAAGACCGCAAGTTGCGCATTGAAGTGGCCAAGACGCTGGAAGGCGCCATACCTGACCTGGAAGCCAAGCGCATCATCGACGGGCTGATCACGCCACGTTTTAAGCAAGGTGATTTTGCAGGTGGGCTGGACGCGGGTGTGTCGCGGATCATGGCGCTGGTTACCGGCGAGGCCTTGGCAACCCCCGCGAAGGCAAGCCGGGGTGCGGACGGCGGGTTTGACTGGATGCAGTTGGCCATCTTCATGTTCATCGCTGTGCCGGTGGTAGGCGCGGTTGCCAAACGCATCTTGGGACAACGGCTTGGTGCGTTGGCAACTGGAGGCGTGGCGGGCGGCATCACCATGGTTTTGACGGCCAGCGTGGTGATTGCGGTGCTGGCGGGCATGGCCGCTCTGGTGTTGGCGCTGATTCAAGCGCCGATCTCAGGACGAGGCCGCAGTTTTGGCCGCAATACATCTGGCTGGGGGCACGGTGGTGGCTTTGGCGGCGGCAGTTCGGGCGGCGGGTTTGGTGGGGGTGGTTTTAGCTCAGGCGGTGGTGGTGATTTTGGTGGCGGTGGTGCCTCGGGAGGCTGGTGATGTGGGCTAAATTGATACGAATTCTCAAGCACCGATGGCAAGCTGACGATGCAACTGAACGCGCAGTTTCTGCGGTGGTTTTGGACAGGTTGGCCGAGCGCGTGAAAGACAGCGAAAACCGACACAGCGGGGAAATTCGGATTTATGTGGAAGCGGGCCTGCCACTGAGCTACCTATGGCGCAGCGACGATGTGGCAGCCATCACCCGGCAACGGGCATTGGCCATGTTTGGCAAGTTGCGTGTATGGGACACCGCCGACAACAATGGGGTGCTGATTTACCTGCTGCTGGCCGAGCAACGTATTGAGATCGTGGCTGACCGGGGACTCAATGAACGCGTGCCAATCAACACCTGGCCGGCCCTCGTGCAGTCGATGGGTGCGGCATTCAAAGCCCAGAATTTTGAATTGGGTTTGGCGCAGGCCATCGATGGGGTTTCAGCGCTGTTGGTGGCGCACTTCCCACTGTCTGCAGGACAAGCCAACCGCAATGAGTTGCCAGATCAACCGGTATTGGGCTAACCGTCTTGCTCAAGTTGAATCATAAAAAAAACCGCTGCAAGAGCGGGTTTTTTTGTGGTGCGGCGATTGCCACTTATTTCTTGTTGCGATAGCGCCGCAGGGCAGTGATTTGAGCCGCCATGACGGCCAGCTCCGAACTGGCTCTGGCCAAGTCCAGATCGGTCTTGGCGTTTTTGACGGCTTCTTCGGCGGCCAGCTTGGCAGCATTGGCTTTTTCGTCATCGAGGTCTTTGCCGCGGATGGCGGTGTCAGACAGAACGGTAACGCAGTTGGGTTGCACCTCTAAGATGCCACCGGCCACAAACACGAACTCTTCACTGCCGTCGGCCTTTTCAATGCGAACCGAGCCGGCCTTGATGCGCGTGATCAAGGGCGTGTGGCGTGGAAAGATACCAAGCTCACCAGCTTCACCGGGAAGGGCAACAAAACGCGCCTGACCCGAGANNACCATGTAGAACGCTTGCTCTGGCAGGTGATCGCACTCGCCAGCCACAATCATCTTGAAGCCGCGAATGGTTTCGGCCAAGCTGACGTACTTGCCAGGTGAACCCGTGAACACTTCGGCCACGTGGAAAGGCTGCGACAGGAAACGCTGAATCTTGCGCGCGCGAGCCACGGTCAGCTTGTCTTCAGGGGCCAATTCGTCCATGCCCAAGATCGCGATGATGTCGCGCAGCTCTTTGTAGCGCTGCAGCGTGCCTTGCACGGCACGGGCGGTTTCGTAATGGTCTTGGCCCACCACGTTCGGGTCGAGCTGACGGCTGGTGGAATCCAGTGGGTCAACCGCAGGGTAGATACCCAGCGAGGCGATATCACGGGACAGCACCACGGTGGAGTCCAAGTGCGCGAAAGTGGTGGCAGGAGACGGGTCGGTCAAGTCATCGGCTGGCACGTAAACGGCCTGGATGGAAGTGATGGAGCCGACCTTGGTAGAGGTAATACGCTCTTGCAGGCGACCCATTTCTTCGGCCAGAGTAGGCTGGTAACCCACAGCAGACGGCATACGACCCAAGAGCGCAGACACTTCGGTACCGGCCAAGGTGTAACGGTAAATGTTGTCCACAAAGAACAGCACGTCACGGCCTT
>DFWT01000146.1 GCA_002381045.1 Rhodoferax sp. UBA4127 | reverse complement strand
GCGATGTGGTCGGTGATGGTCTTGGCGTTGGCCGGGCCGACGCCGATGTTGACCATGCTGATGCCGCCGTGATCGGCGCGCCGCAGGTGGTAGGCCGGCATCTGCGGCAGCCGGGCCGGCCGCAGGCCCGGCGCGGCGGGTGCTGCTGCGCTGCCATCGTCGCGCGACGTGACCCCGTTGCCCGGCTCGACGAAGCTGTCGTAGGCGGCATTCGGATCGGCCATCAACTGGTGGCCCAGCTGGATGAACTCGTCGATGTAGAACTGGTAGTTGGTGAACAGCACAAAGTTCTGGAAATGCTCTGGCGCGGTGCCCGTGTAGTGGCGCAACCGCTGCAGCGAATAATCCACCCGCGGTGCGGTGAACAGCGACAAGGGTTGAGCCTCACCGGCTTTGGGCACAAAAGTGCCGTTGGCAATGCCATCGTCCATGGCCGTCAGGTCGGGCAGGTCAAATTGGTCGCGCATGCGGGCCCGCCGAACCGCGCTCATCTGGCCTTCTATGTGTTCGTTTTCTGCAAACGAAAAGTGCACCGGAATCGGTTGGTTGCTGGTGCCCACTTCCAGCTCCACGCCGTGGTTGTCCAGCAACAGGGTGAACTGTTGCAGGTAGTAGTTGGCGTACAAGTCCGGGCGCGTCAGGGTGGTTTCAAAGCGCCCAGGTCCTGCCACAAAACCGTAGCTCAGGCGTGCGGTTTGCGCCGTATCCTGGCGTGTCGCGGTGTCAGTTTGAACCCGTACAAACGGGTAACAAGCACGCACATGGCCGGGCAATTCTTCACCCCGCACATAGGCCTGCATGGCCAGGCGCAGGTGCGCAATGCTGGTGTCGTAAATCAGTTGGGCCTGGCGCAGCGCAGCCGCCGGGTCGGTGAAGCGCATTGGCGCGATGAAAGTGGGCAAATAAGACATGGCGGGATTGTTTCACGTTGACATGACAATGTGGCTATTGCTCCTGTTGCAAGCCTGCCATACTGCGCCGCCAAAAGAAACCCGCTCAATCCCATGCTGAAATTTACCTGTTGCAACGAAGTCCGGCGTTTTTCTGAAGCCGCGCAAGCCAAAACGCTTCGCGGTGTTGTGCGCGGTTATGAGCGCGAATGCCTACGGGTGGATGGACAGGGCCAGCTCGCACATACGCCCCACCCGCCCGCGCTGGGTGCGAAGCTGACGCATCCCTGGATCACCACTGACTATGCCGAAGCCCTGTTGGAGTTCATTACGCCGCCTTCGAGCGAACCGGGTTACCCAATCGACTTCCTGACCGACATCCACCGTTTTAGCGCCCAGCAACTGCAAGGTGAATTTTTGTGGGCAGGTTCCATGCCCTGCCGGATTGGGCCGGATGCCAGCATTGCCATTGCCGACTATGGTCGGTCGAACGAGGCACGCTTCAAGATGGCCTACCGCGAAGGCTTGGGTTTGCGTTACGGGCGGGCCATGCAGACGATTGCGGGTGCGCATTACAACTGGTCTTTGCCCGAAGCCTTTTGGGACACCTTGCGGGATTGCTGTGGCGGCGAGGGCGATCAGCAGCAGTTCATCAGTAACCGCTATTTCGGGCTGATTCGCAATTTTCTACGCTTTGGCTGGTTGATTCCCTACCTGTTTGGCGCCTCACCGGCGCTGTGCAAATCTTTTTTACAAGGGCATCCGTCGGACTTGGTCGAACTGGCGCCTGGCACCCTGCATGGCCCCTATGCCACCAGCCTGCGCATGAGTGACCTGGGCTACCAGAACCATGCACAGGACAAGTTAAGCATCAGTTTCAACTCGCTTGCCGGTTACTGCGAGGCCCTGGAGGCGGCCATCCGCACCCCTGACCCGTATTACGGCGAACTCGGGGTGCGCGAGGGCGACCGCTGGCTACAGCTTAGCGACAGCGTATTGCAACTCGAGGCCGAGTTTTACGCCCCGATGCGTCCCAAGCGCATTGCGCCCGATGGCATGCGCCCGGCCAAGGCGCTGAAAACCCGGGGCGTGCAGTACATCGAGATGCGGCTGTTTGACCTGAATCCGTTCATTGACATCGGCATAACACCTGAGCAGGGCTTGTTTGCCGATGTGCTGCTGCTGATGTGCCTGTTTCGCGACAGCCCGCCCATCAGCAGCCGCGAGCAAGGCGAAAACGATGAGAACAAACAGCGCGTGGTTAATCGTGGGCGCCAACCCAATTTGCAGCTGCTGGTGCACAACCGCGAGCAACCTCTGCGCGCCCTGGCGCATGAGCTGTTTGATGACATGCAGCCGTTTGCCGACATGCTTGACGCGGCTTACCAAAGCCAGCGCTACAAGGCTGCATTAACGATGCTGCGCCAGCGCATCGATCAGCCGGACCTGACACCATCCGCCCAGGTCATTGAGGCCATCAAACAACACGGTGGGTACTTTGACTTTGCGTTTGCCATGTCCCAAGCACACACCCAGTCGCTTCAAGCCAGTTCACTGCCGTCTGCGACCCAGACCAAGTTCCAGTCCAGTGTGGCGGAGTCACTGCTTGCCTTGCAACGTGTCGAGGCCGCGCCCGGTGTGGCATTTGAAGATTTCGTCGCTGGGTACTTTGCCTAGTCTTTATAAGAAATAGCCCTCTAGCCCTTGTAAATTAAGGGCAAGCAGCTATGAATAGTGAATTGATCCAGTCTCGGTACGTTCACTGCGGCAGCGTTGTTTTCTTGACCGCGGCGTAGCGGGCCAGCGTCTTGACGCGTGCCTGGTCGTGCTGCACTACCGGGTTTGGGTAGTCGGTGCCCAAAGTGATTCCCGCAGCTTGCAATTCAATTGGCTTGGCCAGCCAGGGTGCGTGGATGGCCTTGTTAGATAGTCGGCCTAGCTGCGGCAGATAGCGGCGGATGAACTTGCCCTGTGGGTCAAATTTTTCACTCTGGCTAATCGGGTTGAAGATGCGAAAGTAGGGCTGTGCGTCGCAGCCACTGGACGCCACCCATTGCCAACCGCCATTGTTGGCCGACAAGTCAAAGTCGTTGAGTTTTTCCGCAAAGTACCTCTCGCCCCAGCGCCAGTCGAGACCCAGGTCTTTGACCAGAAAACTGCCCGCCACCATGCGCAGGCGGTTGTGCATGTAACCGGTCTGATTGAGCTGCATCATGGCGGCGTCGACCAGTGGGTAGCCGGTTTGGCCGTCGCACCAGGCCTTGAAAAGCGCCTCGGCCTCTGGCCCTTGCTCCCACTGAATCGCGTCGTACTCAGGCTTGAAGGCGCCATGAGTCACATGCGGAAAATTGGCCAAAATGGCCGCGTAAAAATCGCGCCAGATGAGTTCACTCAACCACACCGCTGCACCCTGGCTGCCAGTGGCTTGGCGCTGAAAGGCCAAGCTGGCCAGTTGGCGGATCGACACCGTGCCAAACCGCAGGTGCACCCCCAGGTAACTTGGGCCTTTGACGGCAGGGAAATCGCGGGTGGCGTGGTAGTCATCCATGCGCTCGAAGAACGATTCCAGCAGGGACTGCCCGCCAGTCTCACCGGTCGGAATCCTCAGCTGACTCAGGTTGGTGGGTTCAAACCCAAGCGCATGAAGGCTGGGTAGCGGCAACCTCAATCCGGCGGGGAGTGGGCTCAAGTGATCGGCCAATGGCGTCACAGCATGGGTCGCCAAATCTTTGGGGGTCACACGGGCCAGCCAGTTGTTTTTATAGGGTGTGAACACCCCATATGGCGTACCGGATTGGGTCAGGATCTCACGCTGCTCAAACACCACATGGTCTTTGCAGGTGATGAAGGCACGGCCAGCCTGCGCTAACGCAGCTTGCACAACCGAATCGCGCCGCAAGGGTAGCGGCTCGTAGTCGCGCCCGGCAAACACCGCCTGCACTTGCAATTGCGCAGCCAGCTCGGGAATCGCCTCTTGCGCCACCGCGTGGCAGACGATCAGGCCGGCGCTGGGACTGTTGGCACACGCTTGCAACGCGCTGTTCAACTCATACACCGATTCCCAGATGAACTCTACGCGCCGGTCGGCTCGGGGCAGCGCGTCCAGGATGGCTTTGTCGAACACAAACACGCAGTGCACCTGCGCGCACTGGCTCAAGGCGGTGTGTAGCGTGGCATTGTCAAAAAGGCGCAGGTCGCGTCGAAACCACATCAGGCCGGCGGGGTATTTGGGCTGCATCATCGTCGCTAAAATGGGTCCATGTCCGAAGATTCTGCACTGACCAATCTGACGAATCATTTTTTGATCGCCATGCCGGGGCTGCAGGATCCTTTGTTCGAGCACAGTGTCGTTTATCTGTGTGAGCACAGCCAGCGCGGGGCCTTGGGACTGGTTATCAACAAGCCTTCCGACATTGACCTCAAGGGTTTGTTTGACAAGGTGGAACTGCCACTTACCCGCACAGATCTGCAAAAAACCCCGGTTTTTGTGGGCGGCCCGGTACAAACCGAGCGTGGTTTTGTGCTGCATGCGGCCACCTTTGCCGATGATGCCAAGCCCGAGCACCCGGTGTACGCCAGTACCCTGGTGATCCCCGGCGGGCTGGAGATGACCACCTCGCGCGATGTTCTGGAAGCCATTTCTACCGGCAGCGGCCCACGCCAAGTGCTGATTTCTCTGGGCTACTCGGCCTGGGGCGAGGGCCAGCTGGAATCTGAACTGGGTGAGAACAGCTGGCTGACGGTGGAGGCCGATGCTCGCTTGATTTTTGAGACACCGGTGGCCCAGCGCTACGAGCAGGCGCTCAAGCTTTTGGGCTTGGAGTCATGGATGCTGTCACCTGACGCGGGTCACGCATGAGCCAAGCGGCTGGTTCGGGCAGTGTCGTATTGCCCCCCGTACCAAACCAATTGCAAACATTTTTAGCCCTGGATTTTGGAATGAAGCGCACTGGCTTTGCAGTGGGCAACCGCCTGCTGCGCACCGCGCAACCGCAAGGTACGCTGGTGGCCGAGGGCAAGGCGCGTTTTGACAAAGTGGCGCAGCAGCTTAAAACCTGGCAGCCGGATGCACTGGTGGTGGGTGTGCCGTTTCATCCAGACGGCGCGGCCCACGAGAACACCCAGCGTGCCCGTCGTTTTGCCCGCCAGCTGCACGGGCGCTTCAATTTGCCGGTGTTTGAGGTAGATGAGCGCTACACCACCACCGAAGCCCGCGCCGATGGCGCGCGCGACGCCGATGCGGCAGCGGCCTGCATCATTCTGGAACAATTTTTAAGGAGCTTGCCATGAGCCAATTGGCATTGGATGCAGAGGCCTTGTACGACGATTTAAAGCACAGCGTGCGCAGTCTGATCTCGCCCACGACGCAGTTGCTGGGCGTGACTTCGGGAGGCGTCTGGCTGGCCGAACGGCTCAAAGCTGACTTGGGTTTGGCGAGCCCGATTGGCGTGATTTCGTCAGCCATGCACCGCGACGACTACGCCCGCCGGGGCATGACCGCCGCCGCGCAAACCCAGATTCCGTTTGATGTGAATGGAGCCGAGGTGCTGCTGCTCGACGACGTGCTCTACACCGGGCGCACCATTCGCGCGGTGCTCAATGAACTGTTTGATTTCGGTCGCCCGGCCAGCGTCAAACTGGCGGTGCTGGTAGACCGCGGAGGGCGTGAACTGCCAATTGCCGCTGATGTGTGTGCGGCCCGCATCCACCTAAGCCCACAGCAGTCGCTGGCGCTGGCACGCAGCGCATCGGGGCAGTTCAGTTTCAATGTGAAAGAAATCTAGCCATGCTCTACAAACGCAATCCGCAACTCAACAAAAACGGTGAGCTGATTCACCTGCTGACCACTGAAGGTCTGCCCAAAGACATTCTGATTCAGGTGCTGGATACGGCGGCCAACTTTGTCTCGGTGAGCCACCGCGAAGTCAAGAAGATCCCGCTGTTGCGCGGCAAAAGTGTGTTCAACCTGTTCTTTGAGAACTCGACCCGCACCCGCACTACCTTCGAAATCGCGGCCAAACGCCTCAGCGCTGATGTGATCAACCTCGATATCGCCAAGTCATCGGCCTCCAAGGGTGAGACCCTGCTGGACACGGTGGCCAACCTGAGCGCGATGGCGGCCGATATTTTTGTTGTACGCCACAGCGAGTCAGGTGCGCCTTACTTAATTGCCCAGCATGTGGCACCACATGTGCATGTGGTGAACGCGGGCGACGGCCGCCACGCGCATCCCACCCAGGGCTTGTTGGATATGTACACCATCCGGCATTACAAGGGTGACTTTGCCAACCTGACGGTGGCCATCGTCGGTGACGTGTTGCACTCGCGTGTCGCGCGCTCCGACATCCATGCACTGACCACGCTGGGTTGTGCCGAAGTGCGGGTGGTAGGCCCCAAAACCCTGGTGCCTTCAGACATGGCGCAGATGGGTGTGCGGGTTTGCCACACGCTGGAAGAAGGCATCAAGGGCTGTGACGTGGTCATCATGCTGCGCTTGCAAAACGAACGCATGAGCGGTGCGCTGTTACCGTCCAGCCAAGAATTTTTTAAGAGTTTTGGGCTGACGCCGGCCAAGCTGCAACTGGCCAAACCTGACGCCATCGTGATGCATCCGGGGCCGATCAACCGGGGTGTTGAGATCGATTCAGCAGTGGTGGATGGCAAACAAAGCGTGATCCTGCCGCAGGTCACTTTTGGCATTGCGGTGCGCATGGCGGTGATGAGCATCGTGGCCGGCAACGACGCCTGAACTTTTTCGAGACGCATTCATGAACAAGCACACACGCACCTTGATCCGCGGCGGCCAGGTCATTGACCCCGCCAGCGGTTTGAATAAAAAAGCCGACCTGGCCCTTGAGAATGGGGTGGTAGTAGCTATTGAAAATATAGCATCTGATTTCCAACCCGAACGCACCATCGACGCCACTGGTTGCCTGGTCTTGCCAGGTCTGGTGGACCTGGCGGTGCGCCTGCGCGAGCCGGGCAATGAACACGCCCGTATGCTCGAGTCTGAAATGGGCGCCGCCATGGCCGGAGGTATCACCAGCCTGGTGTGCCAGCCCGATACCGACCCGGTGTTGGACGAGCCGGGTCTGGTCGAGATGCTGCGCTTTAGGGCCGAAAAGTTGCAGCAAGCCCGGGTGTACCCCTTGGGCGCGCTCACGCGTGGCCTCAAAGGCGAGAACCTGACCGAGATGGTGATGTTGTCCGACGTGGGCTGTGTGGCTTTTTCCCAGGCAGAGGCGCTGCTGTCTAACACCCAGGTGATGCAACGCGCTTTTCAATATGCCAGCACCTTCGGTTATGCGGTGTGGCTGCGGCCGCAAGACTACCACCTGGGCCAGGGCGTGGCTGCCAGTGGCCCCCTGGCCACACGCATGGGTTTGAGCGGTGTCCCGGCCATGGCCGAGACCATTGCCATGCACACCATTTTTGAGTTGATGCGCGCCACCGGTGCGCGGGTGCATTTGTGCCGAATTAGCACCGCTGCCGGGGTGGAATTGGTGCGCCAGGCCAAAAGGGATGGCTTGAAGCTGACTTGCGACGTGAGCATCAACTCGCTGCACCTCACCGACACCGACATTGGCTTCTTCGACAGCCGCGCGCGCCTGAACCCGCCACTGCGCCAGCAGCGCGACCGCGATGCACTGCGCGCCGGTTTGGCCGATGGGGCCATCGACGCTTTGGTGTCCGACCACACCCCAGTCGGTGAAGACGCCAAGGCGTTGCCGTTTGCCGAAAGCGAGCCGGGGGCAACTGGGCTGGAACTGTTGCTTAGTCTGGCCTACAAGTGGCATTTGGATACGGGCGTGGATCTGGTGCGTGCGTTGAGCACCATCACCGATAAACCCGCCGCTGTAATGGGTGCCGCCATGGGCCCGCGCGAGGGTCGGACGGGTCGCCTGCAAGTGGGCGGGCTAGGCGATGTGTGTGTTTTTGACCCGTCTGTGCATTGGACGGTGACCAGCGACAGTTTGGTGAGTCAGGGCAAACACACGCCGTTTTCAGGTTACGAATTGCCTGGGCGGGTGCGCTGCACGCTGGTGGGTGGCCGGGTCGCCTATGTGGCGCCTTGAAGCGGCGTCAAACCCGATCGTATCTTTATAAGAAATAGTGTTCTAGCCCTTTTATATTAAGCTTAAAAAGCTATATAAAAGATAGCATCAAGGTTGGCTTCTCACTATGGTCTTTGGCCTAGGTGGTGGCCTGTCCAAGGCTGCGGGCAGCGCCTGAGGGCACCTGGGCATGCCACAGGACGGGTTGTGTCACCTCACCCGATGCGGCGATGTGTTCGCAAGGCATGCGGCATACATGGTCATGGCTCTTGGGGCAATCGCGGTTGAAGGTCACCACATGGTCGACCTGGGCGCGGATGCCAATCCATTCGCCCAGGGTGTGGTCGTGGTGGCTGGGAACCAAGGCCATCACCGTCTCACCGGTGGCTAGCCGCAGGGTGTACAAAAAGTCGGCACCACGAAATGCTTTGCGCAAGATTTGCGCTTTGACTGGCGCGTCGTCGTCATGCACGATGTCGTCGGCGCGCAGTAGCACGTCGCAGGCACCGCCGGCAAACGCGCACGGCAAGGGGCATTCACTCATGTCGGTCAGGTCGCCCAGGGGGGTTTGTACCGCCACTTCGCCGTCCACCAGCTTGATCACCGCAGGCGCAAACACGCCGTGGCCTATGAACTCGGCCACAAACCGCGTGGCGGGCCGGTGGTACAGGCTGTAGGCGGTGTCCCATTGGTGCAAGCTGCCTTGGTGCATGACACCAATCATGTCGCCCACCGCAAAGGCTTCAAGCTGGTCATGCGTGACAAACAAGGCGGTGGTGTGGGCGGCCTTCAGGATGCCCCGGATTTCATGCGCCAGGCGTTCGCGCAGATCCACATCCAGGTTCGAAAAAGGTTCGTCGAGCAGCAACAGTCGCGGCCGGGGCGCCAATGCCCGCGCCAATGCCACCCGCTGCTGTTGTCCGCCCGAGAGCTCATGCGGGAAACGGGAGGTCTGGTCGGCCAGCCCCACCAGCGCAAGTACCTCCGCGACCCGCGCGGCACGCTGGTTGGATGGCAGATGGTCAATGCCAAAAGCCACGTTGCGCCCCACATTGAGGTGCGGAAACAGCGCGTAATCCTGAAACACCATGCCAACCTGGCGCGCTTCCGGGGCCACCGATGTGCCGACTTGGCTGACCAGTTCTCCACCGAGCTTGATCGATCCGGCATCAATGCGCTCCAAGCCGGCCACGGCACGCAGCAGGGTCGTCTTGCCGCAGCCAGACGGACCGATCAGCACACCGATGTCGCCTGCAGGCAAGCCAAAGCTCACCTGGTTCACCGCAGGGCTGCTTTGACCGGCATAGTTGACGCTGATGTTCGACAGATTTAAAAACATGAATTTCATTGTAGGTACCTACAATTTCCGTTTGATTTGCCCCCACACTGTGTCCATGTTGTTGCGCTGGTTACGTCAGTTTCTGTTTCTGCTTTTGACGGGCGTGTTCATGCTGCCGGTGCTGGCGGTGCTCGCCTCCTGGCTGACGCTGGGTGATGCCGACGGTGCAGCACGCCAGATCTTGATTGAGATGGGGCAAACCGTGCTGCCGGGCTATGTGGGCACCACTTTGCTGCTGAGCCTCTGTGTTGGGCTGGGTGTGGTGCTGGTGGGTCTGTCCAGCGCGGTCGCCGTCACCTTGTTCGAGTTTCGTGGACGGCGGTTTTTTGAATGGGCTTTGCTGCTGCCACTAGCGATGCCGGCTTATGTCGTGGCCTATGCCTACACCGATTTTTTGCAGTTCAGCGGGCCTTTTCAATCCTGGGTTCGGGAGGCCACTGGACTTCAAGGGCGGGTGTTTCCCGAGGTGCGAAATGTGGGCGGCGCGGCTTGGGTGTTTGTTTTTTCTCTCTACCCGTATGTGTACGTGTTGTCGCGCACCGCCTTGAGCGAGCGCGCCACGCACCTGATGGAGGCTGCGCGCCTGTTGGGCGCACCCATGCGCCGGCGCCTGCTTGAGATTGCCTTGCCGCTGGCGCGCCCGGCGGTGGCGGCGGGTGCGGCGCTGGCCTTGATGGAAACCCTGGCGGACTTTGGTGTGTCAAGCTACTTTGGCATTCAGACTTTCACGGCGGGCATCTACAAAGCCTGGTTGGCCATGGACAACCGTTTGGCCGCGGCGCAGCTTGCAACAATCTTGCTGGGCTTGGTGGTCGTGCTGCTTTTCCTAGAACGCCAGTCACGGCAAAAAATGCGCTTTTCCCAAACCCGTGGTGCACGCGCTGGTTCCATGGAGGCCCGCGCGCATGTGCTCACTGGCGGTCGACAAGTGCTTGCATGGGTGTTGTGCGGTGTGCCGGTACTGGCTGGTTTTGTGCTGCCCGCGTTGTTCATGCTGCGTCCACTGGTGGTGGACTGGGGCTCGCTGTCATGGGCGCCGTTTCTCGGCTGGGCCTGGAACAGTGTGCGACTTGGCTTGATCAGCGCGCTGCTGGCTGTGGCTTTGGCCCTGAGCTTGGCGTTTCAGTTGCGTCGTGCGCCTGATCTGGCTACCCGTTGGGCGGTGCAATTGGTTGGCTTGGGTTATGCGGTGCCGGGGGCCGTCATTGTGGTGGGCTTGTTGCTGCCCTTGGGTTGGCTGCAAGAGGTGGCACCACAAATGGGTTTGGGCTACCTAATGACGGCAACCGTGCTGGGCTTGGTGTGGGCGTATCTGGTGCGCTTTTGTGCCGTGGCGCTGCAGTCGGTGCAAAGTGGTTACGCGCGCATCCCGGCTAGTTTTGATGACTCGGCGCGCATGCTGGGCCACTCAGGTTTCGGCCTCTTGCGCCGGGTGCATTGGCCGCTGCTGAAGCGGTCCACCGCGGCGGCCCTGTTGCTGGTGTTTGTGGATGTGATGAAAGAGCNNCCCTGGCCTTGGTGCTGGTGGGTTTGATTCCGGTGGTGATGCTCAGCCGGACCCTGCGCGCTGGGCCTAACTGAGGCTGTTACTACAATCGAGCCCAACGTGTGACACGGTGGCTAGGCTTTCAGAGTCAACCAACGGCCCCCGTTAACCCTAGGACGTACCTCATGCCGCTTAAGTCAGCCGCCAACGACGGCCCACCCCTCGTTAAAACAGACCAGACCTTTGAGTCTGCTGCTGATCTGTTTCGCGTGATGTCAGCGCCCATGCGCCTGAAGATCATCAATTGTTTGTGTGATGGTGAAAAAAATGTCAGCTACCTGTTGACCCAAGTCGACACCACACAACCCAATATGTCGCAGCATTTGAATACCCTGTACCAGGCCGGCATCGTGGGCAAACGCCGTGACGGCGTGCAGATTTTTTACCGCATCATTGACCAGCGTATCGTCTCGATATGTGAAGCGGTCTGCCACGAAATTATCCGTAAGCAGGACGCCTGACAGCGATTCCTCGGCCAATCACCTGGCATTCAGGGCTTGATGTACGCGTAGCCCTCAGCAAGCTGTAGTCGGGCGGCTTCAGCAACGCCCGAGGGCACTACGGTGGCTTCCATCAGCAGTTTGCTTGGGTCGATGTTGCTTGAGACCAGCGTGTTGTTGCACACCCTGAATTCCACGCCCTGGCTGGCCAGATCGCTCACCATCCCGGAGAACTCGCGGCCTTTGTGGTCTTTGGCGTCGGACACCAAAAACTCGATGCCAGAGCCGTTGGTCACCACCACAATTTTTACCTTTGGATCAGCGTTCAGATGATTTTGAACGTTGTACAGCGCCGCAGATGCCGAGTCGATGCCAGCGGTCACATGGTAGACGACCTTATGCGCCTCTTCGGCGTGGGCCGAGAACAAGGCAAAGCCCATAAGTATGGAGAGAAAAAATGCGCGCATATTCGGATCCTGAAAGTTAAAGTTCGTGGGCAATTCTGGCCGTCCAAGGGAAGCTCCGGGTTTACACCGTATTGATAGCCCACCGATTCGGCTACCATTTGTATATCCGCATTGACTGATTAAACACGAACTTGGTTTGGTCGGTTGGTTACTCGGGTTCTCAGCCAAAACCTCTTTAGGAGANNCATGTGAAAAGTTTTGTCAAAGCACTGACCGGGGCGATCTGCCTTGGCGCCTCTTTTTTGGCCAGCGCGGATGCACTTCAGGTGCGCGGTATGGCCGCTTCCTGTTCGGCCTGTCACGGCACCCATGGGGTTGCTCAACCCGGAATGGAGTCACTCGCGGGTAAGTCCAGAGATGAGCTGGTTCAAAAGATGTTGGACTTCAAGTCGGGCAAGAAGCCAGCCACCTTGATGCACCAGCTGTCTAAGGGTTACTCGGATCAACAAATTGAACAGATGGCAGATTACTTTGCCGCGCTGAAAAAATAAGGAGCTCACATGAAACGTCGTCAATTTGTAGGATCTATNNGTTGTGGGTGGTGGTTTTGGTGGCGCAACTGCCGCCAAGTATGTGCGTATGTGGTCCGATTACGGCATCAATGTCACCCTGGTGGAGCCAGCAGCATCATTTGTTTCTTGTCCCATCTCCAACTTGGTGATTGGCGGCGTGAAAACCATGGCCGACATCACCACGCCCTACGATGGCCTGGAGAAAAAACATGGCGTCAAGATCGTCCATGACACAGTAACGGTCATTGACCCAGACAAGCGGATGGTGCGATTGGCCGGCGGTTCTGAATTGCCATACGACCGATTGATTTTGTCACCCGGTATCGACTTCATGTGGGAAACCTTGCCCGGCATGGCCAAAGAAGGTGCCAAAGACAAGGTGCTGCATTCGTGGAAGGCGGGTGCCCAGACGGTCGCCTTGCGCAAGCAACTTGAAGCCATGCCAAATGGTGGCGTGTACGCCTTGTCGATCCCGCTTGCGCCCTACCGTTGCCCACCCGGCCCTTATGAGCGTGCCTGCCAGGTGGCTAACTACTTCACCAAGGCCAAGCCCAAGTCAAAGGTGTTGATTTTGGATGCTAACGAAGACGTGACGTCCAAAGGCCCCTTGTTCAAAAAAGCCTGGGCAGATCGTTATGCCGGCATGGTGGAGTTCCGTGGAAAACACGGCGCAGCCGATGTCGACGCAGCCACCAACACCATCAAATTTGAGTTTCAAGACGATGTGAAGGCTGACGTTTTGAATGTGCTGCCGCCCATGCGGGCTGGTGCCATTGCGGTGCAGACCGGCTTGGCCACTTCCAACAAACGCTGGTGCGATGTCGACTTTTTGACCTTTGAGTCCAAGGCGGTAAAAAACATCCACGTGATTGGCGACTCGATCCAGATTGCGCCAGCCATGCCCAAGTCCGGGCACATGGCCAACCAGCACGGCAAAACCTGCGCGGCGGCCGTGGTTGCTCTTTTGACCGGCAAAGAGGTCAACACCTCGCCGATTTACAACAACACCTGCTACAGTTTTGTGAGCCCCGAGGATGTGGTTCATGTGGCCAGTGTGCATGCCTATGACCCCGAGAAAAAGACCATGGTGGCTGTGGCGGGTTCGGGCGGTGTGTCCAAAGCGGCGAACGAACTTGAAGGGCGTTTTGCATTGGCCTGGGCGCAAGGCATTTGGGCAGATACATTGGGGTAAACATGCGGTTGAAAACAGCGTTGCTGGTTCCGGTGCTGGTGTCTGCCATGGGCTCAGTTGCGGCTCAGACAGATGCAGCACGGGCCGAAAAAATCGTCTCAGGGTCATGCTTTTTGTGCCATGGTGAAAACGGCGAGTCGTCCAGCGAGATCTTTCCCAAGCTCGCCGGACAGCACGCCAACTACATTGCCAAACAGCTTGAAAACTTCAAGGCCGGCAAGCGCAAAAGCACAGCCATGGCCGACATGTCCAGCCGTTTGAGTGCGGAGGACATGGTGGCTTTGGGTAGCTACTTTGAGTCCAAAAAGTCTGACCCTGAGTCCATCAAAGACCCGGATTTAGCCAATGTGGGCCGCTACATTTTTCACACTGGGAACAAGTTCAGCGGGGTGCCGGCTTGCGCCAGTTGCCACGGGAAAGACGGCTTGGGTACGGCCAACCTCCCGCGCCTGGCGGGCCAGTATGCGTCTTACATCGAGACCCAGCTCAAGTTGTTTAGCCAGCGCGAGCGCACCAATGACAACGCGGTGATGCACTCCATTGTCAGCAAGATGTCGCCATTGGAAATCGCGGCGGTGGCTGAATATGTCAGCGGCAAATAACCGCCCGGGTGGCGCTCAGGGCGTGACCCTTGCGGGGGCAGTGGGTGTGGTTGTGGCAGACGCTGTCGGGGCGTCAATCAGCTTGTCGGCAATGCCCGCGCCCAGCCACATGCCAGCCAAGGCCAGCCAAGCGGTCACTGCAAAAATGGCACCACCGGTGATGCCTGCACCCACGGCGCAGCCACCTGCCAGCATGGCACCAAAACCCATCAGCACAGCACCAGCAATGTAGCGGCGCATGCTGTAGCCATCTTTGAAGCCTTCCAGGGCAAAGTCTTTGCCGATCCAAGCACCCACAAACGACCCTAAAAACACGCCAGGAACCAGCCCAAAGTTGAAGCCAACCTCAGGTGCTGGGGACGCCAGCACCCGCATCAACCACTCGGCTGATGGGCCGCTGAATGTCAAGCCCTGCACCGGCACGACTTCAAACGAATTCTTTGAAACCCAGTAGTTAAAGCCCCAGCCCGCTGCAACCGCCAGTCCGGTGCCAATTCCGCCTACCCATTTCCAGAACCCCCAACCGCTGCGCACTGAGAAATAGAGTGCTGCCAGCAGCCAGACCAGGCCAAACAGCAAACCTCCCCATGGTCCAGCGTGGGTGATTGCCAATAGATTGCGAGATGCGCCGCCATCCACCGTCCACCAGCCGCTGATCGCTTCACGCCAAGGTGCCAGTGCGCCACCTAACGCGGCTTGCGCAGTGACAGCAAAGATGAGTCCTGAAAGCAGGGCGCGCAAATTGCCGTTGGCCGACAACACCAGCAAGCGGCTGGCACAGCCGCGGGTCATGATCATGCCCGCGCCAAACAGCACACCGCCCACCAGTGCGCCAGAAATGCTACCAGTGGCCGAGATCTGCCGCGTGGCACCGGCATCCATGTGCCCAGTGAGGGTGAGCAGCTGTACGCCCACGACTGCGCTGCCAAAGGTCAGTAGCCACACCGAGACCTTCTCGCCAAAGTTGCGGTGCCAGAACTCCAGCGTGGCCGAGCGCAAACAAAACTTGGAGCGCTGTGCAAAAAAACCAAACAGGGCGCCAATCAATAGGCCGCCGATTGCCAAAACGGTTTTCTCGCCGTAGCTTTCAATCAGGCCAGCAATGTTCATGGGCGCTCCGAATAATTCATATATAGCTTATATTACAGGCATCAGAAGAATAAATCGACCGACGCTGTTTTGGAGACATCATTGAAAAATATTGTCATTGCTGCCCGTTATCTCGCTCTGTGCCTGGGAGCGATGTTTTTTGCCACAAATGGGTCGCGGGCTGCGGACTTGGTGCCGATGGTCTTGCATCAGGTGTCGCCATCGGCTTGGTATGTGGAAGGAGTTTCGGCGCTGGGGTCTCCCGCCAACCAGAATTTCATTTCGAACGCCGGCTTTGTCGTGACGCCCGCTGGCGTTGTGGTGATTGATGCCCTGGGCTCCCCCGCGCTGGCAGAACGGTTGGCCAAGGAGATTAAAAAAGTAACGCCCCTGCCCATCACGCACGTGCTGGTCACACACTACCATGCCGACCATGTTTACGGTCTACAGGCATTCAAGGCGATGGGCGCCAAAATCATAGGGCACCGCGCAGCCCTGATTTACATGAACAGTGAAACCGCCCGGTTGCGACTGGAAGCCTCTCGCGAACAGCTGTTCCCCTGGGTGGATGACAACACCCACCTGGTGGCGGCTGACGAGTGGGTGGATAGTGCGAAAGACCTGGTGATTGGCGGCGTGTTGTTTCATGCCCAACCTGTCGGCCCCGCCCACACACCCGAAGACCTGGCCTTCTACATGCCCAGTGAAAAAGTCCTGTTTGCCGGTGACTTGGTATTCAGAAGTCGTATTCCTTTTGTAGGCCAGGCCGATAGCCGTCACTGGATCGAGGCACTGGACCAGCTTTTGGCTTTTGATACCCAGGTGATCGTGCCTGGCCACGGTCCCTTGTCAAGCGAGGCCCGCAAAGACATGCAGTTGACCCGGGAGTATTTGGTGTACCTGCGTACCACCATGAGCCTGGCCACCGAGGCCATGACGCCTTTTGATGAAGCCTACAAGGCGACGGATTGGACGCAGTTTGAACATCTGCCGCTGTTTGGTGTGGCAAACCGCATGAACGCCTACAACACCTATTTGTTGCTTGAGCATGAGGCCAAGTGATGCCGCTCAATGAGCCATTGTTGAGTCGTCGGCAGCTGGTGCTGGCCTCGGCGGCACTTGGCGTGGCTGGCGCGGTACCCGCTCAAGAAATTGGCTTGCCCATGCCAACTTCGCTGCCCGATGAGTTGGCAGCGGCCCTTAAAAAGCACAGTCCTTTGCTGGTGATGGTGAGTTTGCCTGGTTGTCCGTTTTGCAAAATTGCAAGAACCAACTATTTGCTGCCCTTGCAACGCCAAACAGGCTTGGCCATGGTTCAAATTGACATGCGCAATCGGCAAATGCTGATTGGCCTGGATGGTGTCAGCCAAACCCAAGACCAAATCACCCGCAATTGGGGCATCAAGATTGCACCCACCGTGCTGTTTTTCGGGGCGGGAGGTGCAGAGGTGGCAGAACGCCTGGTTGGAGGCTATATTCCAGACTTTTATGGCTATTACTTGGACGAGCGCGTCCGTGCTGCCAAGTCGATGGTTGCCGGCTAGGGAGGCCAATGATTCCAATTCGAACTGAATCTGCCTGGAAAGGCACCGCCGATTGCCGCAACTGCGGGATTCGTGACTTGGTGCTGTTCGCGGACTTGAATGAGCAGGACTTCTCGCACATCCATGCACCCATTGATGATCTGGAGTATGCCCAAGGCGCGGCACTCTATGGTGAGGGGAGCCTGACCCAAGGGATCTACACGCTGCGCAGCGGCATGATCAAATTGGTACGCATTACCTTGGACGGGCGCTCTCGCATCGTGCGGGNNGCGATGTGGTGGGCTTGGAGGCACTGGCCAATGATCGCTATGACAGTGATGCCATCGCCCTGACACCTGTCAGTGTGTGCCGCATTCCTCTTGAAGTGATCGAAAAACTGTCAGCGAGCAGCCCGCGCATTCATGCGCAGTTGATGCAGAAGTGGCAGCGTGCGCTGAAAGAGGCAGATGACTGGCTGGCCGACATGAACTTTGGTGTGGCGCGCCAGCGCGTTGGCAACTTGATCCTGAAAATGCGCAACCCTACCAACCATGATGTGTCAATGGTGTTTTCCCGCGAAGACATGGGTGCCATGTTGGACCTGAAGCTAGAAACCGTGAGCCGAGAGGTCAGTCGCCTGGTGCGAATGGGCGCGATCATTCCTCTGGACAAACAGGGTCGCATTTACAAAGTGGTGCACCCCGAACTCATCCAGGGTTCGGCGTAAAGACCCACGCGGTCGGTGACGCCCTGGTCAGGGCGCTCAGATTTTTTAAGTCACTCAGGGAATATCCCAATATGAGGATGCACTTAAATAAACAATGATTGATATAAATCTAGGCAATGCCTTGCCAGATCTGTCAACCTGCCTTTTTTTTCATCTCGGCATTCATTTTTTTAGGGATATCACGTGAATTTTTCTGCTCGACCGCTTTTGTTTTTAACGATATTGATCACCTTTCTATTGACTGGATGCGGCTCGATCAGCACCTTAGGCAAGCTTGAAGACGGCGCCGGCGGTGAGGCCAGCAAAATGTGGGACCGCTGGGTGGAGTCAGGTGGCGACATTGCGGTGGCCACCACCTGGGAGCGCAAAGTTAAGGATGGTGTGACCATCAAAGACATTGAAAACGCCTTTGAGCAGATTTCTGCTGAGCGCAACATGAAGGGCGTGGGCGAATTGCCTCTGTCAAAAGAACTAGAAGCCCGTACTGGCGTCAAGCAGAAGTTTCTCAAGGTCTACTCGTATTGCACCCCAGCCACCGCCCGCATGATGGTGGATTTCAGCCCCGCCATGGCAGCGTATTTGCCGTGCCGTTTGACTGTGGTTGAAAAAGACGATGGCCTATGGATCTACACCTTGAACATGGACATGATGGTCAAGATGGGCCGCAAGCTTCCATCTCCGCTCAAGGAGGAGGCCTGGGCCGTGCGGGAAACCATCTGGCAAATGATGGAGCGCGCCTCAAAAGGCGAGTTCTGACATCCCCTCCGCCGAACCCGACGATTTCATCTGAGACAGGGGTCTCCTTCGCCACCAGGTCAAAGTCTGGTGGCGTTCTTTTTCAGCGGTCTCCGCGACGCAGTCGATCCAGGTGCCCCAGGGCGCCGTGTGTGCCGAGGTAGAGCGGGGCGATGGCGCGCACCGAGGTTGGCTCAATGCCCAGCAACGGCAGGCCGGGCCACTGACCTGTCGCGAGGTTGTCCACCGCCATCGAGGCCAGGTTGTCGCGGCTCATCATCGGTTCGCCGGGCAGGCACTCAAGGAACAGCGCCTGCAGCGTGGCCAG
>DFWT01000033.1 GCA_002381045.1 Rhodoferax sp. UBA4127 | reverse complement strand
AGAAAGGTGCCCAGGCGCATGAAGTACAGCGCCTCGTCCATCAGCATAGTGCCCACAGTCACCCCCCGTGACAGGTGCGAGCGGAACTTCACCCATTCAAAAAACTGCGACGGATCGGCCTCAAAGTCGCCCTGCTTGATCATGCGGCGCACTTCCAGCCAGGTTTGGTTCAGGGTTTCCCAGACTTCGGTAGTCAGCGTGCCGCGCACGGCACGGGCGTTTTCACGTGCTGCGCCCAAACAGGACATGATGCTCGACGGATTACGTTCGTCCTTCACCATGAAATCCATCACCTCTTTGGCTTGAATGCTGTCGTACTTCTCTTTGTAGGCCGGCAACAGTTCACTGATTGACAACAAACCTTGCCAGCCTTTTTGCGCCATGGCGGCAGACTGGGGCAAGAGCGAGGTCTGGTAGTTCACATCCAGCAAGCGGGCGGTGTTTTCCGCGCGCTCGGTGTAGCGGTTCATCCAGAAGAGGTGGTCAGCGGTTCTTGACAACATACAAGCTTTCTATTGTTTCAGGAGCGGTCTAGGCTTGTTATATAAAGGCTTCAGGCAGATTGGCTTTGAACTTGCGTGGCCGCTGGCACAGCTGATGCAGGCTCATCTTCCAGAATCCAAGTGTCTTTGGTTCCACCGCCTTGGGATGAATTGACCACCAGCGAGCCGTCTTTGAGCGCCACCCGGGTTAAACCGCCAGGCACCATCTGCACTTTTTTTCCAGTCAGCACATAGGGGCGCAAGTCAATGTGCCGCGGCGCAATGCCGCTTTCCACAAAGGTCGGGCAGCTTGACAGGCTCAGCGTCGGTTGGGCGATGTAACCGCTCGGGTTGGCGGCCACTGCTTTTTTGAAGTCTTCCACCTCGGCCTTGGTCGCTGCCGGGCCGACCAGCATGCCGTAGCCACCGGCACCGTGCACCTCTTTGACCACCAGGTCTTTCATGTTGGCCATCACGTAGCTCAGCTCGTCCTTGTTGCGGCACATGTAGGTGGGCACGTTNNTTGTCGTCGGCCACGCCGGTGCCCACGCCATTGCAGATGTTGATGTGCCCAGCGCGGTACACGTCCAGCAAACCGGCGCAGCCCAAGGTGGACGTGGGGCGGAACACGTTGGGGTCAAGAAAATCGTCGTCGACACGGCGGTAGATCACATCCACACGCTGCGGGCCGCGGGTGGTGCGCATGTAGCAGAAGTTGTCTTTGACAAACAGGTCTTGCCCTTCGACCAGTTCGATGCCCATCTGCTGGGCCAAGAAGGCGTGTTCGAAGTAGGCGCTGTTGTACATGCCGGGCGTGAGCACCACCACNNCTTGCGGTCTTCCAGCATGTAACTCACGCCACTGGGCACGCGCAGGTTGTCTTCCAGCACGTAATACTCGCCGTTGCCCTTGGCGTCCGGGGCGCGAACGATGTCGATGCCGGAGATTTGCGAGTACACGTTAAAGGGTACATCCACGCCCATCATCTCCGGGCGGAACTGGGCGTTTTTCTCGATCTGCTCGCGCGGGATCAAACCGGCCTTGAGGATTTCCTGCTCGTGGTAAACGTCATGAATAAAGCGATTCAGGGCCGTCACGCGCTGGACCAAACCTTTTTCCATGCTTTGCCATTCGTGCGACGGGATGATGCGCGGAATCAGATCGAACGGAATCAAGCGTTCGGTGCCAGCGCCCTCCTCATCTTTTTCGCCGTACACCGCAAAGGTGATGCCGACGCGGCGAAAAATCATCTCGGCTTCTTCGCGGCGCTTGGCCATCATGTCCCCTGGCTGACGGGCCAACCACGCGTCGTAGATTTTGTAGTGGTCCCGAATCTGCTTGCCCTGAGTGAAAAACTCGTAGGGCAACTGGGTGTACATCTCGTCAAATTTCTGCATGGTCATCAACTCCTACCTCGTTTATAGCAAGCTTTGGGCCAGCACCCTCACGGCACACGGTGTCGCCAGTATCGGTGCTGCACCTCGCGCTCACAGGTCATTTGGTCAGGCTGGCCGCTTTGCCAGCGCGACGCACCACAATGAGGCGTATCCATCACGTCAATCCCGCGGTCTTGGTAACGCACCAAAACAGGGCTTGCTGGATGGCCAAAGCGGTTTCGGTAACCCGATTGCACCATGGCAAAGCGCGGCTGCACCGCGTCCAAAAATGCCGCACTGCTCGACGTCTTGCTGCCATGGTGCGGCACCAATAGCCATTGGGCTCGAAGTGGCGCGCCAGAGGCCACCAGCCTTGCTTCCTGTGGCTGCTCGATATCGCCGGTCAGCAGCGCTGCCTGACTGCCATTGGCCACGCGAAGGGTGCAACTCATGGCGTTGGTTTTTTGTTTGTCCGCATAGTCGTCCGCCAGCGGATGCAGGATTTCAAAATCCACCCCATCCCACTGCCAACGTTGACCCGCCACGCAAGGCTGAACCGGCCGCACGCCGTTGAGTGCATGCTGTGCGCCTACCGAACTGAGCAAACTTGCACCTGGCTGCATCGCCAGCACAGCGAAAACGCCGCCGCTGTGATCGGTGTCCCGGTGGCTGAGCACCAAGGTGTCCAAGCGCACATCCAGCGCCTTCAGCAGCGGCACCAGCACCCGGTGCCCGGCATCGCTTTCCTGGCTGTACATCGGCCCGGCGTCATACAGCAGCGCATGGTGGGCGGTGCGCACCAGCACCGCGTTACCCTGGCCAATGTCTGCTGCCAGCACTTCAAATTGACCCGCCGGTGGTGTTGGTGCCTGCCACAGCAGTACCGGCATCACCAGCGGTAGCCCGGCCATGCGCCAAAACCAGGGCAAGCGCATGGCCAGAATCAAGCCGCCAACCACACCCACTGCGCCGGCCCAGACCGGGGCCTGCGCCACTGCCAACGTGGCCCAAGGCCAACGGGCAAGCCAGGTCAACAATGCCATCAGCAGGCTGACCGCCCACTGGCTGAGTTCCCAAACCAGGGGCCACAAGGTTCCCACCATGGCCAAGGGTGTGACCACCAGAGTGACCCATGGAATCGCCACCGCATTGGCCAGCAGCCCCACCAAGGACACCTGGCCAAACAGCAAGAGTGTGAGCGGTGCCAACGCCAGGGTAATGACCCATTGCTCGCGCAACATGGCCAGCAGCATGACATAGCGGCTTCGGGCAGAGGTGCTGTGTTCGGTGACATCGGTGGCAAATAAAACTCCCACCGCCACAAAACTCAGCCAGAAGCCAGCTTGCAAACACGCCCAGGGGTCGACAAGAAGCACCAGCGCGCAGGCCAGAAGCCAAACCTGTGGCCAGGGCCAGCGCAAGCCCGACAGACGCAGCAAACCCACTGTGGCCAGCATCAACACGGTGCGCTGGGCCGGCACGCCCCAACCGCTGAACAGCGCATAAAGCCCTGCCAGCAGCAAACCACCCAGCAAACCCGCACTGGGTGCACTGACGCGCTCGCACCACACGCCTGAGCGCCGCCACAACAAGCCCACCAACACGGCTGCGCCCCAGGCAAACATGGTCACATGCAAGCCCGAAATGCTCATCAAATGGGCCACGCCGGTGGCCCGGAACACATCCCAGTCGGCGCGGTCAATGGCTTGCTGGTCACCCACCACCAGCGCTGCGGTGAGGCCCGCGGCTTGTTGGTCATTGATGCGCGCAAAAATGCGCTCCCGGACTTCACCACGCGCCCACTCCACCGGATGCCATCCGGTTTGGCCCAGGTTCTGAGCAACTGGGTCTTTTGGACCCGCACGCACATAGCCGGTCGCCTGCACGCCGCGTTCCCACAGTGAGAGTTCAAAATCAAAACCATGCGGGTTGACGTTGCCATGGGGGGACTTGAGCCGCACCGTCATCTGCCAACGCTCGCCCGCCTCCAGTGGTGCCGGCACCCGTTGCAGTTCGCCAATCAATTCGCCTGGCCCATCACCCCGTGCAAACATACCGCGGTACCAACTGAGTTCCAGGCGTTTGGGCAGTTGTACATCGTGGCCATCGCGGGTGGCAGATTCCACGTCGAACAAAAATCGCAGGGCCAGGTCATTGCGCTGCGGCATCGCGGCGATCACCCCTGTGATTTGAATGTCTTGGCCCTCCAGTGCAGGCGACAGCCGATGGGCGTCAAACAGGCTCGCGCGCACACCGGTAAGCGCAAACACCAGCGCCGTGCAGGCCAGGAACCCAGCTAGGCTTGTCACTATCGTCCAGCGGCGCCGCCGCAACCAGAGAAGTCCAACCAGCGCCAGCACCACGACCACCAGATAACTCGCCAGTGGCCAAAGGACCCCCTGCGTCATTTGCAGCGCGCTGCCCGCCAAGACGCCCAAGGAAATCGGTGCGAGGCGGCTAATCCTCACGAGGCGGCATCATGGACTGCAGTTGCGCCAACAAGGCGTCACCGGCTTGCCGCACATCCACCCAAAGGGCTTGCACGGCCGCCGGGAAACCCAAGGATTTCATTTCGCACATTTGCGCTGCCAAATCGTGCAAATGCTGATGCAAACCCATCAAAATTTGGACATCGCTGCGATCGGTGTGACCCAATTTCGTGGCTGCAGCCAGCCACTGACCGACGTGGCAGGTCTTGGAATCCAAAGTGGGTGGTATCAGGCGTTCGTTGCAAGAAAACGCCTGCAGGCGCTCCAGCCAGGCGCGATGCTCTACTTGCGCAAACAGCAACGGCAACTCTGGATGCGGCACCACGCGCACGCCTTGCCAAAGTGGGTCGGGCTTCCAGTTGGCCAGCCAATTCGGAAAATCTTTGGTAGGCATGGGCCGGGCGATGCCATAGCCCTGAGCGTTCTCACACCCAAGTTGCAGCAGCATGCAGCCATGGGACACGGTTTCCACCCCTTCGGCAATGGCGCGGCGATGGAACGAGGCCGACAAATCCAGCACACCAACCAGAATTGACAAGTCCTCCGGGTCGGTCAGCATGTCACGCACAAAACTCTGGTCAATTTTGAGCTGAGTCACAGGCAAACGGCGCAAATAGGTCAGCGACGAGTACCCGGTACCAAAGTCATCCAGGGAAAAATGTATGCCCAATGCACAACACTGCTCCATCACCTCGCAAACCCGGGCCATGTCTTGCAGGGCACTGGTTTCCAGTACCTCAATTTCCAGGTCGGCGGGGTTTACATCTGGCTGTGCGGCCAAGGCGGAGTGCATGAATGAAACAAAGCCGCTATGCTGCAGCTGGCGCGCGCCCACGTTGACACTGATACCAATTTTCAGACCCATCGCCTGCCACTCGGCAAGTTGGGTCAACGCCTGACGAATCACCCATTCGCCTACCTCGACTGCCAAGGGGTCCCCTTCGATGGCTGGCAAAAACATGGCTGGCGGCAACAGACCTTGCTCACCGTGTTGCCAGCGAATCAGGGCTTCGACACCGAACACCTCGCCGGTGCGCATATTGACTTTGGGCTGATAGTGCAAGAGCAGTTCCTGATTGGCCAGGGCTTGCTCAATTCGAATCAGGCTTTCGCGCTGGCCGCGCAGGGTGCGGTCTTGCTCAGTGTCAAACACGTGGTAGCGGTTCTTGCCTGCCTGTTTGGCCTGATACATGGCCTGATCGGCTTGGCGCATGAGCTGGTCGGCATCAACTTCCTGGGCCTGTGGGAAAAACGTGACCCCCACACTGGCGGAAAGCAGCATGTCCTGCCCCAACACGCGCACCGGCGCATCCACCGCCGCCAGCAGGCGCTTGAGCATCGGGGCGTTACCCTGGGCGCCTTCCACATCGGCAAGCACAGCCACAAACTCATCCCCTCCCAGGCGAGCGATGGTGTCGCCATCACGCAAAGCCTGCTTCATGCGGCCTGCCAGAACCACCAGCACCTGGTCACCGACCTCGTGACCCAGGGTGTCGTTGATTTGCTTAAAGCCATCCAGATCCAGATAGGCCACGGCGAGTTGCTGGCCCCGGCGCAGGGCCTGGGCCATGCCTTGGCGCAAGCGGTCGGCCAGCAGCACCCGGTTAGGCAGACCGGTGAGCGCATCAAAGTGCGCCAAATGTTCCAGTTCACGCTGATGCTGTTTGTTGCTGGTGACATCAATGTAGAGCGTGACAAATCCACCCTGGGGCAGCGGCATCCCACGAATCTCAAGTGTGGTGCCATTGGGTAGGGTGCGCTCGGCGCGATGTGGGTTGAATTGGCGGGCCAGAACCATGCGCTCAGCCACGAGGGTTTCGACCGGCGCTGGGCCATAGTCGCCACGCTGTGCGTTGTGACGAATCACGTCTTCGAACATCAACTGGGGCTGTCTCAGCAAGCCTTCCGGCAAATCCAGCAGCACCTGGAACAGGCGGTTAAAGGCCAGAATCCGCATGTTGGCATCTACCACCGACACGCCACCCGGAAAGTTGTCGATGATGGTGTGCAGCATGTCATTTTGCTGTTGCAGCCGCGACTCAGTGGCACGCAACG
Organism: Rhodoferax sp. UBA4127; assembly: GCA_002381045.1. Classification (GTDB taxonomy): domain Bacteria; phylum Pseudomonadota; class Gammaproteobacteria; order Burkholderiales; family Burkholderiaceae_C; genus Rhodoferax. Next base: position 2,559 of record DFWT01000033.1, on the reverse strand, counting down.
CGCTCACCTGCTGCGTCAATTCCAGCGATCGGGCATCGAGCAGCTCCTGGTTGCTGCGCAGGGTTTGCATCATCTGCTGCTGGTCGCTGGCCAGTTGCTGAATTTCAGCCACGGCACTGCGCACCTCTCGCACCGCCTGAAAATCCAGTCGACCTATGTAGCGGCTGTTGTGCGACAAGCGCTCCAATGGGGCGGCCAGGCGCGCCGTGCCGGTGCGGGTCAACCACATCGAGAACACCATTACGACCGCCAGCGAGGCCAGCAAGGCCAAGGCCACCCGGTACCAGCCCGGCGCAAAGTCGGCCGCTGGAGCCAAAACCCATACCCACAGACGCTGCCCGCCCAGATCGTAGGGTCTGGCGCTGGCCAGCCAGCGGGCACCCTCTGCGTCGAAAGAAATCACCTGACTTTGCGGCATTTCTCGTGCACGCCATTCGGCCAATGCGGCAGCAACCGACGGCAAGCCAAGTTGGTCGGCTGGCTTGAGCACCCGGGCCAGCCAAACCTCGGCGGGAAGTTCCTCGGGCTTGGCCGGCAAGGTCAGCACTTTGGCATCCTCAGTCAACACCAGCGCCAAGCCGTGTGGGCTCACCTGGGCATTGAGCGTGGCTTTCGACAGATCACCCAGAGTCAAATCAAGGCCGAGCACAAAGTCGCGTCCGTCTACCAGACGCCAGCGCATGGAGGCCGTTATGCCAGGGGCACCCGTGGTGAAAAAAGTGTAAGGTGCTGTCCAATGAACAGGGTCAATTGCCGCGCTTTTAGGACTTGCCGGTGTGGCATCCAGCAGAGCCATACCGCCGATAAACCAGGGTCGGGTGCGCGGGTCGTAAGCCTGTTCGCTCCAATGGGTTTGCAAACCACCATCGTCGGCTTCGTCCAGCAGCAAATGGCGCTGCAATCCCCATCTTGGGATGTTGGTCATGCGGTTGCGCCATTGACCTTTGCCACGGTCCAGCAGCAGCCAGCCTTGACCTTCAGGCGTGCCCGCCACCACCGAAGTGATCGTAGGAAAGGCCCGCAAGATAGGCTTAAAAACCTGGTTGAATGCCTGCGCCGATTCCAGGTCGGGTGCCTGAGTACCCAGCCAGCCGCGACTGGCCACCAACAAATGCCTGGGCGGGGCAAACACCGCATCCAATTCCGACTGCACTCGGGCGGTTGCACCATCGAACTGCTGCTCTGCCACTTCCTGGGCCAAGGGCAGCAAACCAAACAGCGCAAAACTGAGCACCACCAAGGCGGCAGTTAATGCCACCAACACGCCCACCCGACGTAACAGGAACTGGCGCAGCGGCAGGCTAAAGGGCGGTGGATGACGCATTGATTCAATGATAGACGGGTTGCTCCATGACCACCCTCCGCTCGAATCCAAAACGTGGGCGCGGTATGCAAATTTGTCGCTTAACATTCGCTACCCCTCACCCCGACACGCAGGCAACTGCAGTTGACGTGGTGGACAGATCAACGCACCTTGTTTGAGGAAGTTTCAAATGCAATCTCTGCTTGGCCGTTTGGGTATTGGCTGGCGCCTGGGCTTCAGTGCCAGCTTGCCCGTGCTCTTGTTTTTTGGATTCTCAGCCTGGTTGTGGTCAGGTATTGGCGCTCTGCAAGCCGACCTGGTGCTGGCACTGACAACCGACGTGGATGCGGTGGTGCAAGCCAAAGACATGCAACGCAATGTGGTTCAGGTGCAGCAGTTTTTGTCTGACGTTTCTGCCACCCGCGCACTCGATGGCCTGGATGACGGATTCGGTGAAGCAGAGAAAAATCGCAATGAGTTCCTGACCCGGTTGGACAACTTCAAGGCAGTTGCGTCCAAACAAGGCAACGCCAAACTGGTTGCCCTGCTGGAAAAAACCCGGCAGGAGTTTGACCTGTACTACACCAGCGGTGTCGCCATGGCCAAGGGCTATGTGCAAAGCGGCCCGGCCGGCGGGAACCCGATGATGGGCAATTTTGATGCCGCCAGCGTGGCTTTGCAGGCCAGTGTGGAGGCTGTGGTGACAGAACATGTCAACGAATTGAAAAACCAAAGTGACCATGTGCTCCAACAAACGAATGAGATGCGCTGGTTGGCAATGGGGTTGGTGGCCGTGGCGGCATTGCTTGTGGCTGCGCTCAGCTGGCTGGTCGCCTTATCGATTTTGCGGCCCTTGGCGCACGCGGTCAAAGTCACCAAGCGGGTGGCCGAAGGCAATTTACAAACGCTGGTGGAAGAACGCGGTACCGACGAGTTTGCAAAACTGATGCGTGCGCTCAACGAAATGCAGCGGCATTTGACCAAGGTGGTCAGTCAGGTTCGCTACGGCTCAGAATCAGTTGCCACCGCCAGTACAGAAATCGCTCAGGGCAACCACGATTTGTCCGGCCGAACCGAAAACCAGGCCAGCGCCCTGGAGCAAACTGCTTCCAGCATGGAAGAACTCAGTGCCACCGTGCGGCAAAACGCCGACAACGCCGCCCAGGCCAATCAGCTTGCCATGAGTGCCAGCACTGTGGCCATTCAAGGCGGTGAAGTGGTTGCCCAAGTGGTGGACACCATGAAAGGCATCAACG
>DFWT01000003.1 GCA_002381045.1 Rhodoferax sp. UBA4127 | reverse complement strand
TTCTTGATGAAGTCGCCACCCAGCCAAAACTGGTAAGCGGCAGCCGCAAACGGCTCAGGACGTAGGCCGAGTTTGGGCTTGATGATGGTGCCGGCAATGTAGCCGCCGTCTTTGATAGGACGGCCCAGAATGCGCCACATGTCGGAGATGTCTTTGGAGGGACCATCAAACAACTGGATGGCGCGCTCCGGCATGTAAAAGTCATGAATCTTGGCATGCTTGATGTCGCCCATGCCTTGGTTGTTGCCGATGACCAACGTCAGGAATGACACGATCATCATGCGCCCGTCAGTGATATTGCGGTCAAACAGGTCAATCGGGTAAGCAATGCGCATGTCTTCGGTGGCCTCATCGATGTAGTACACCAGCGCGTCCACACCGCGGGTGAAATCGTCGGTGGTGCTTACCTCAACGTTGGTGCCCGTGGAAGACTCTGCTGCAAAGTGGGCGGCGGCTTCCAGGTACCCATAGCCTGGTTTTGGGGCCATCTTGTAGGCGACCAGAATGTGCTTTCCTCCGGCGATGAGGTCTTCTTCTTTGAGGCTTAAGTCAGCGTAGCGGTTGGATTGATCCATGGGGTGTCTCCTGTCGTTTGCTCGGGTTGGTAATGGAGCGAACTATAGGTAGGCTTATTCATCATGAAAATTCAAATAAATTGATTTTTATATCAGAGTTATCTGATGATTAGAAGTAAACTCGGATAGAGACAAGTCGCAGACAATCGTCCGTCGAAATCACCATGAGCGTTAGGAGCCATTGCATGCCAGTTGTTGTGTTCAATCAAAAAGGTGGCGTAGGCAAGTCCACCATCACTTGCAATTTGGCGGCGATCAGTGCCAGCCAAGGTTTGCGCACCCTGGTGATTGACCTTGATCCCCAAGGCAATTCCACCAGCTACCTTTTGGGTGCCACTGCGCAGGAAGATCAACCGACAGTTGCCGGATTTTTTGAGCACTCATTGAGCTACAGTTTTCGTACGGTCGTCCCGACGGACTTTGTGGTGAGTACGCCGTTTGAGAACCTTGATGTGATGCCCTCCAGCCCTGCACTCAACGAACTACAGGTGAAGTTGGAGTCGCGTCAGAAAATCTATAAGCTGCGCGAGGCTTTACAACAACTGGCCGCTACTTACGACAGAATCTACATTGACACTGCGCCAGCGTTGAACTTTTACACACGCGCTGCGTTGATTGGTGCGACTGGGTGTTTGATTCCGTTTGACTGCGACAGCTTTTCTCGCCAGGCGCTGTATGCGCTGCTTGAAAACGTGCAGGAAATTCGTGCGGATCACAACCCTGAACTCCAAGTTGATGGCATTGTGGTCAACCAGTTTCAGGCCCGCGCCAATTTGCCCCAGCGAATGGTGGCAGAACTGATCGACGAAGGCTTGCCGGTGTTGCAGCCTTACTTGCCTTCGTCAGTGCGGATCCGCGAGTCGCATGAATTGGCAACCCCCATGATTTATCTGGACCCGAACCACAAAATCACGTTGGCTCTGGTTGAGCTGCACGATGGGTTGCGGGCGGTTTAAAAGCCCTTGCCAGACGGCCAAGCCGTTAGTGAACAGGTAGTTCAGGTTCTTCCGGCGGGATCGCGGGCACCGCAAATTGTTCACTGGCCCAGGCGCCTAGATCGACTTTTTTGCATCGTTCGCTGCAAAACGGTCGATACAGATTGCTGCTTGCGTAAATGCTGGGTCCGCTGCATGTCGGGCAAATCACCAGCCTGACAGGGGTATTGTCAAGCGCTGACTTGGTCACGAGCAAAGCGCCAACTCAAATGGCACATCGTCAAGTATGGCATGCAATCGCTGGTCTTCACCCTGGCGCATCAGTCGCACTGACACCATCAGACGGTTGCCACTGATCTCGGGAATCAGTTCCAGGGTGACATCCAGAGCCAGTCGCAACAGCAGGAAGGCGCGACCTTGGGGCAGACTTTGCTGAAACTGACCACCATTGGCAATGACTTTTTGCGGAGAACCTGAGTCGCGCAAAAGCTTCAACAGCAAGTGCACAGCATCGACCAATGGCATCAGACTGGCGATCCATTGGGAAAGTTCTTCCTGGCGTTTGACGCCGGTTTTGTGCTGCCAGGCGTAATAGGCAGGTAAATCAAATTCGCAGGTGCCACCCGGGATGCTGATGCGGCTGCGGATGCTCATCAACCAGTCGTTTTCTGCGAGGCTTTGCCCGGCCTTACCTGATTGGCTATTGAGTGTTTCAAAACAATGGCTTAAATCCTGGATGACGCCTTCAAGCGCGTCTTCGGCAATCGCCGGATTGCCACGGTAGGCTTCTAGCGCATGTTTTTGTCGGTCCAAGTCTTTGAGCAGGTCCGATTTCAAATCAGCCCGTGCAGCCACGTCCAGAATTTCAAACAGCGTGACCAGCGCAAAGTGGTGGTCCAGTGCGTCCACACGGGCGACCAATTGACGCAGGCGCAAGGACAGATGTTCGATTCGCAGGTAGGTGCGAACGCGTTCATGTAACGGGTATTCGTAGAGGATCACGCTAACGGGTAAGAGCTAAAGACGTCGCTGATGATAGCCCGAAGCGTGGGCACAACTCTGCCAACTCACTTGCCAATTCCCTCATGGACAGTCCCTCATTGAAAATTGCCACATCGGCAGCTTTCAAACGTTGATGTCGGCTGGCTTGCTGAGCCATGATGGCTGCGACCTCTGCTGCAGTCAACGCGCTGCGTGCGATCACCCGGGCGATTTGGGTGGCTTCCAGACAGTCCACCACCAAAACTTGGTCGACTTTTTTGCGCCAGCGCTGGGATTCGACCAACAACGGCACGTCAAACACCAGACAGCACGCACCGGCCAGAACGGCGGTCTGGGCTAGTCGATCGGTTTCTTCGGCCACCAGAGGATGGATGATGCGCTCCAGGCGCGCGCGCGCGGATGGCTCGGCAAACACCAAAGCGCGCATGCGATCCCGGTCCAGGGCGCCTGCTGCTGTGATGGTGTCGGCACCAAAGGTAGCTGCGATAGCTGGGATGGCCAAGCCGTGTGGCGCTGTGACTGAGCGCGAAATCGCATCCGCGTCCAGTACCGTTGCACCACAATTGGCCAGCATCGATGCCACTGTGCTCTTGCCACTGCCAATGCCACCGGTTAACCCCAGTCGAAAGGCATGCGCCATTTTCAAAGGCCGACGGAAGAAAGAATTGCGCCGGGACCAGCCACCATAGCGGTCAAGCCCGCACCCGCCAAAAACGGACCAAACGGGATGTAGCCACCCTCGCGCAGGCCACTGGAAAACTTCATGGCGATGCCAATCACCGCGCCAATGACCGAGGCCATCAAAATGATAGGAACAAGTGCTTGCCAGCCAAACCAAGCCCCCAACGCTGCAAACAACTTGAAGTCACCAAACCCCATGCCTTCTTTGCCAGTGGCCAACTTGAAGCCCCAATAGACCAGCCACAAGGACATGTAGCCGCCTACTGCGCCCCAAAACGCATCAGGCAGGGCTGGCCCGGTGAGTTTGAGAGCCGCACCCATCAATCCGACCCAAAGCATCGGCAGGGTGATGCTGTCGGGTAGCAAAGTAGTGTCCCAATCGATCATTGCCAATGTCAGCAAAGCAGCCGCAAACCCTGCCCACATGAGGCCTTGGGCGGTGATGCCCCAACGCCAGCCGGCATAAGCAAACAGCGCAGCGCTTGTCATTTCAATGAGCGGGTAGCGGATGCTGAAGGGTGTTTTGCATTGGCTGCACTTTCCGCGCAACATCAAGTAGCTCAGCACAGGAATGTTTTCAAACCAGGCCAAGCGATGGCCGCAGGCCTGGCAGCGTGAGCGCGGCACCATCAGATTGAAAGACGTGGACGACTCAGGTACCTGTTGCCCCTGCATCTCAGCGCATTCGGCTTTCCATTGGGCTTCCAGCATGACCGGCAAGCGATAAATCACCACATTGAGAAAACTGCCGATCAGCAAACCCAGCAGACCCAGCAGCGCTGCGTCTGCCCCCGGCGATACCCCCATCAAACCACCTGTCCCAGCTTGAAGATTGGCAAGTACATGGCCACCACGATGCCACCAATGACAGTGCCCAAAATCACGATGATGATGGGCTCCATCAGGCTGGAAAGCCCTGCAACCATGTCATCGACCTCGGCCTCATAGAAGTCGGCGGCCTTGCCTAGCATGTGATCGATGGAGCCCGATTCTTCGCCAATGGCGCACATTTGCAGCACCATGCTTGGAAACAAGTTGGCATTGGTCATCGCCGCTGTCAAAGCGGTGCCGGTGGACACCTCTTGCTGGATCTTGATGGTGGCGGATTCATAGACCCAGTTGCCTGAGGCGCCACCCACCGAATCCAATGCTTCGACCAGCGGTACACCGGCGGCAAACATGGTTGAAAGCGTGCGGGTCCAGCGTGCGACGCAGGACTTGTCGACTAAAGTGCCAAAAATCGGCATTTTCAAAAGCAGTCTGTCCATGAACTGCTGCATTTTTTGGTTACGGCGCCACGCCTGGAAAAAGAAATAAAAACCACCGCCAATGCCACCAAAGATCAGCCACCAATAACTGACAAAGATCTCACTGATGGCAATCACCGCCAACGTCGGGGCGGGCAAGTCGGCGCCGAAATTCGAGAACACCTCCTTGAAGGCCGGCACCACAAAAATCATGATCACTGCCGTTACCACAAAGGCCACCACCAAGACCGAGATAGGGTACATCAAGGCGGACTTAATCTTGGACTTCATGGCCTCGGTTTTTTCCATGTACACCGCCAACCGGTCCAGCAACTGGTCCAGGATACCGGCCGCTTCACCTGCCTCCACCAAGTTGCAGTACAAATTGTCAAAGTAGCGCGGGTATTTACGAAAGGCCACACTCAGCGAGGTGCCGGTTTCGACATCAGTGCGGATGTCGTTGAGCAAGCGGGTCACACTGGGGTTGGGGTTGCCACGCCCCACAATGTCAAAAGCCTGCAACAGCGGGACACCGGCTTTCATCATGGTCGCCAGTTGGCGGGTAAAGATGGCCATATCTTTTGGCTTGATCGTCCGCCCGGCACTCATGCGCCGTTTCTTTATTTTGAGTTGCACCACGCCCTGCCGACGCAGCGAGGACTGGACCTGGTTCTCACCGCCCGCGCGCATTTCACCGCGAACCTGCTTGCCATTGCGGTCTTTGCCTTCCCATTCAAAGACAAATTCTTTTGGTTTTGACTTCTCGGTGGCCATAGTGCTTACCTGGTTTCGGAATTATTCGTTGGTGACATTCAACACTTCTTCCAATGATGTCAAGCCCATTTTTACTTTGTGCAGACCAGCCTCCCGCAAGGTTCGCACGCCCTCGCGCGCCGCCTGCTCACTAATCTCCAGCGAACTTCCGTCGCGCAAGATGATGCGTTGAATATCTTCGCTTATCGGCATCACTTGGTAAAGGCCAACCCGGCCTTTGTAACCATTGTTGCAAGCATTGCAACCGACCGGGATGTATGGCTTCCAGCTGCTGTCGAGCTCTTCTGGCTTAAAACCGGCCTCCAGCAGGGTTGCGTCGGGCAGTTCAGTGGGTTTTTTGCAGGTCGGGCACAGGCGCCGCGCCAGCCGTTGGGCGGTAATCAGGATCACACTGGAGGCCACATTGAAGGCCGGCACACCCATGTTGCGCAAGCGAACCAGTGTGGCCGGCGCATCGTTGGTGTGCAAAGTGGATAACACGAGGTGCCCGGTTTGCGCGGCCTTGATGGCGATGTCGGCAGTTTCCAGGTCGCGGATTTCGCCGACCATGATGATGTCGGGGTCCTGCCGCAAAAAGGACTTCAAGGCGACTGCAAAGGTCAGACCGGCCTTGTCATTGACATTGACCTGATTGACCCCCGGCAAATTGATTTCAGAGGGGTCCTCCGCGGTGGCAATGTTCACCCCAGGTTTGTTGAGCATGTTCAAGCAGGTGTACAGCGACACCGTTTTGCCAGACCCGGTAGGCCCGGTCACCAGAATCATGCCGTGCGGCCGACCAATGGCTTTGACCAAACGGTCGCGCTCCTCAGGCTCATAGCCCAGGGACTCAATGCCCAGCTTGGCGCTGCCCGGGTCCAGGATACGGATCACAATTTTTTCGCCAAACAGGGTTGGCAGGGTGCTGACCCGGAAATCGATCACCCGGTCAGGGCCGATTTTGAGTTTCATCTTGCCGTCTTGGGGCACCCGCTTCTCGGAGATGTCCATGCGGGAAATCACCTTGATGCGTGATGCCAGCTTGTCCTTGATGGCAATGGGCGGCGAGGCAATCTCACGCAGTTCGCCATCGATCCGAAATCTCACCCGGTAGTTATGCTCATAGGGCTCAAAGTGCAAGTCAGAGGCACGCATGCTGAACGCGTCCAGCAGCATTTTGTGAAGGAATTTGACCACCGGCGCATCGTCCACTTCGGATGCAGCCAATGGCGCACTGTCTGTGGCGGGCTCGGCCACCATCTCGTCAAACTCGAAGTCGCTGCCGACGATGTTTTCAATGGATTCAGCAGCGGTGGCGGTATTGGCTGACACCAGCTTGAGCAGCTTGTCGTATTCGGCGATGACCCAATCAACGTTATGTTGGGTAGAGAACTTAACGCGCTCGGTGGCCTGTTGATCAGAGGGATCTGCCGTCGCCACAATCAGACGGTTTTGCCGTTTCCCCAGCACCACCAATCGAAAATCCTGGCAAATTTTGTTGTCCAACAGCCCTTTGGGCAAGCGATTCAGGTCAACCGCGGCCAAGTCAATCAAGGGTGCGGCAAACGCCAGTGACAAGGTGTGGGCCAGATCGGCCGCAGACACCGCGCCCGAGCCAGTGAGCTCTGCGATGAAACTGGAACGGTTGGCTTTGGCCTTGCGGTAAATCTCTTCCGCAAACTTTTGCTCCAACTTGCCCGTCATGACCAAGGTCCTACCCAAGCCGGGCAGGCTGTTGTCAATGGCGGGAGGAGCAGCAGTTTCGGGCGGTGGCATAGCGTGCAAATGTACTACTGGATGGCTGTTTCAAGGTGTCTGAGTTGTCAATACGTCGGTCAGGTAGGCAGAGATATCCGCAATTTCACGAGGATGCACACTGTGCGGCATCGGATAAGTGTGCCAACGGACAGCATAGCCCAAATTTTTCAAAAGATCACGACTGGCTTCGCCCCGCGCCGGCACCACGACGGGGTCCTGGCTACCGTGTGCCATGAAGATCGGTGTATGGGAATTGGCAGCCGAACGCTCGGCTGCAAAATGGTCTGCCAATGGCAAATAGCCCGACAAAGCAATGATGCCGGCCAAAGCAAGGGGGTAACGCAGGCCAGTATGCAATGCCATGGCGCAGCCTTGTGAAAAGCCTGCCAGCACAATGCGCGTTGCAGGAATACCACGCGCAAGCTCCTGATCAATCAGGGTGCGGATCGCTTGCTCAGAGGCCCGGATGCCAGCTTCGTCTTGTTGACTGGTGAGGTTGCTGGCACGAATGTCGTACCAAGCCGGCATCACATAGCCGCCATTGATGGTGACCGGCATACTGGGCGCATGCGGGAAAACAAAACGAATCGGTGGGCAACTTGCCAGGTCCAGTTCTGGCACCAGCGCAGCGAAATCGTTGCCATCTGCCCCCAGACCATGCAGCCAGATGACCGAAGCAGTTGGCGCCGGCCCGGTGTCCATTTGAATATGTGGCAGCAGCGAAGTCATGTCGCATCAATCCCTAAAAAAGCTCAATGTCACCTAGGTGCTCAGATTCTGGTGCCAGACGCCCTTGTTGGATCAACGCCTCATAGCCAAACACCTGGTTGCGACCATGTTCTTTGGCGTAATAAACCGCCTTGTCGGCGCGCTCGAAGGCGGCGCTAGGCGTGTCGCCTGCTTGGATTTCAGTGAAACCTATACTGACGGTGATGGTGCCAACTTGTGGAAATGCATGTGCTTCAGTCTGATGCCGCAAACGCTCCAGCGCCCCTTGTGCCTGCCCTTCCTCAGCGCAATGCATCAACACCACAAACTCTTCGCCGCCAAACCGGTACAACTGGTCATGAAAGCGAAAAGTGTCACGCATCAGCCTCGCCAACAGCAGAAGCACCTCGTCACCGATCAGGTGACCGAAGTTGTCGTTGACCCGTTTGAAATGGTCAATGTCCAGCATGGCCAGCCAATAGCTGCCTCCGCCACCAATTTGTCTGCGGTCGTTCGCTATGGCCTCTGGTGACTCGAAATGCGTTGTGGTTGCCTTTAGAAAAGCGCCATCAAAGGTTTTGCGGTTGAGCAAATCGGTGAGTGCATCACGCTCACCGTAATCCAGCAGACCCTGAAAGTTCTGGTACAGCCGCAAGACGGCACTCACCAGCCGCAGGTTTTCGTTGGTCATCAATTTGTGACAGCGGATTTCTAGGACACCGCTGCTGGCGGTCTGGGTGGCCAACGGGAAAACACAACCCTCTATGGCGTCGCACTTGACTGGCTGGTGCTCAGCCAATGCCTCCTGGCGCCTCGGAAAATCATTGGCGGATGGCAATTCTTCCAGCTCAACCCAAGTTTGATTGGCTGTGGCGATGATGACGCCGTCTTGCATCATCAAACATCTCAACCATCGTTGGTCATGGCTCGGACCCACCAGCCGGTGAATGCACATGTTGTCCGGGTGCAGCAACTCGTTGAGCGTCGAGACCAGGGCGGCGTCCAGGGCATCGCGATCGCGCAGGGCAGTCAGGTCAGCGAGTTGGTCAACGAGATGCGTCATGGCAGATAGTTGAAAAGATGCAACGGCCAGTGTTTCAAGTGAGCAGCGCCTGGGCAAACTCGCGGGCGTTGAAGGTTTCCAGGTCTTCCAGCTTCTCGCCCACCCCGATGAAGTACACGGCAATAGGCCGTTCTCTTGCAATCGCCGCCAGCACGCCGCCTTTGGCTGTGCCATCCAGCTTGGTGACAATCAGGCCTGTCAGGCCCAACGCATCGTCAAAGGCTTTCACCTGGGTTAGCGCATTTTGTCCTGTGTTGCCGTCGATGACCAGCAGGACTTCGTGCGGTGGCAGGTCTGCCTGTGCTGCTGACTGGTCGGGCGACCCGGCCGGGCCTGCCTTTTGGATGACCCGTTTGATTTTTTTGAGTTCTTCCATCAGGTGCAACTGGGTGGGCAGTCGCCCGGCGGTGTCTACCAGAACTACGTCACGGCCACGGGCCTTGCCAGCGGTGACCGCGTCAAACGCCACCGCAGCCGGATCGCCCCCGTCTTGACTGACGATGTCCACCGCGGTACGGTCTGCCCACACACCCAACTGTTCACGGGCCGCCGCACGGAAGGTGTCTGCCGCTGCCAGGAGCACCGACGCATTGGCGCTGGCCAAATGACGGGTAAGTTTGCCAATCGACGTGGTTTTGCCTGCGCCATTCACACCCGCCACCATGATCACTGTGGGCTTGTGGCGGCCAATCACCAAGGGTTTTTCCAGCGGGCTCAGCAACTCAGCGAGCGATTCCACTAAAAGTGATTTAACCGCCGCTGGGTCAGTGGTTTTGCTGTCTTTGACGCGACGCTTGAGGTCTTGCAGCAGGTGTTCGGTGGCACGCACGCCGGTATCGGCCATCAGCAGGGCGGTTTCCAGGTCTTCGTAAAGCGCATCATCAATTTGCGTGCCGGTGAATACTGTGGCAATGCTGGCACCGGTCTTTCGCAATCCGGCTTTGAGCTTGTCCATCCACGATTTACGCGGTGGAGCGCTGTCGAGCTGGGGCGTGTCTTGCCCTGCAAGCGGCGTGCTGGGTGCCATTGCGCGCTCAGCCATGGCGGCGGGCACAGCGGGAGCGCTTGGCTTGACGCCATCAGTGGACGGTTTGACCGCTTCGCTATGCGGCTCAACGCCAGTGGCGATGCCTGCTGGGGTCTTTTTTTTGAAAAAACTGAACATTGAATGGGTTTGTGGTGTCATTGCATTCTATGAAACACATTGGCTCTTTTTCTCCTTTGAATCGTTTGGTGGTTTGGTCGTGTATGGCCGCGATGCTGACCGTGTCCAGTTACGCCCTGGCGGCTGATGCGCCGAGGGTTGAACCTTCCCAAGTGGCCACGGCGCAGGCGCAGCAGTTCACCCTGGCCAACGGCATGACTTTGATCGTCAAGCCGGATCGGCGAGCGCCTACCGCTGTGCACATGCTGTGGGTACGAGCGGGCTCCATGGACGAGGTGGATGGCACCTCAGGTGTGGCGCATGTGCTGGAGCACATGCTGTTCAAGGGTACGCCCACAGTGCCCGCGGGTGAGTTTTCGCGCCGGGTGGCAGCCATGGGAGGCCGAGAAAACGCCTTNNGTGGCCCGATGAAGAGTTCAAAAAAGAACTTGAAGTGGTCAAAGAAGAGCGCCGCATGCGCACAGAAGATAACCCTCGATCCCTTATGAATGAAGCGTTATATGCTGCTGTATTTGTAGCATCTCCTTATCGGCGACCGGTGGTCGGCTGGATGAGCGATCTGGAGGCCATGACGCCCGATGACGCGCGCGCCTTCTATCAGCGCTGGTATGTGCCTGCCAATGCAGCCGTGGTGGTGGCCGGTGATGTGGACGTGGCTCAGGTGAAGGCATTGGCAGAAAAGTATTACGGCAGCTTGCCAAGTCGCGCGCTGCCACAGCGCAAGCCGCGCGTTGAGCCGACACAGACCGGTACCAAACGAATTGCCCTCAAGGCACCGGCTGAACAGGCCACTGTGACACTGGCCTACAAAGTGCCAAGTTACCAGGCAGGCATCAACCCCACGGACGACGCGGACGCTCTGGCGTTGACCGTGTTGTCGGCGGTGCTCGACGGCTACAGCGGCGCGCGCTTGGAGCGGGCTTTGACTCAGGGGGCGGACCGGGTGGCCGACAGCGCCGGTTCGGATAACGGTCTGTGGGGCCGAGGGCCGCAGTTGTTCTTGCTGATGGGGATACCCGCGCAGGGAAAAACCGCCCAACTGGTGGAAGACGCGCTTAAAGCCCAGGTGGCGCGCATCGCCCGTGAGGGCATCACGGCGGCCGAACTGGCCCGTGTCAAAACCCAGTGGGTGGCGGGAGAGGTCTACAAGCTCGACTCCTTGTTCAATCAGGCGCGTGAACTGGGCACTCAGTGGGCGCAGGGGATGGCCTTGGATGCCTCCGACAAGTTGATCGCCCAACTGCGTTTGGTGACTGCCGAGCAGGTGCAGTCGGTAGCCCAACGCTACTTTGGCGAAGATGCCTTGACGGTGGCGCATTTGCTGCCACAACCACTGGACAAAAACCGCAAACTGCGAGCAGCCGTGGCTGGCGCCCGTCACTGAAACTGAATGTCCATGTTTATGAAAATATCAATAAAAGTAGCTGTCAGTGCTTTATTTATATGGGCTAGTGGCCTATTTCTTGTAAATGCAGCGTGGGCTGGAATTCCGATTCAGCAATGGACGCAAGCGTCTGGCGCGCAGGTTTACTTGATGCAAAGCCTTGTCATTCCAATGGTGGATGTGCAAATCGACTTTGATGCCGGCAGTCGCCGTGACCCAGCGGCTCAAGCCGGGCTAGCCAGCGTGACAGCCATGATGGTCTCCAAGGGCCTGCGCGCGGGTATGTCGGCCAATGAGCCCGCTCTGGATGAAAACGCGCTGGGTGAGGCCTGGGCCGATTTGGGTGCCAGCTTTGGCGCCCATGCCAGCACTGACCGTATGAGCTTCTCGTTGCGCTCACTCACTTACCCGGATCTTTTGGCGCAAGCGGTGCACTTGGCCGCACGGCAACTGGCACAGCCGTCTTTTCCGGCGGAGGTGTGGGCACGAGAACGCGAGGCCATGCAGGCCTCTCTACGCGAAGCCAACACCCGTCCCGCCACCATTGCCAGCCGTGCCTTCAACCAGGCGGTTTACGGGGCGCATCCCTACGGGTTTGAAATGACGCAGGAGTCGTTGTCCCGCATCGACGTGACTCAGATGGCCGCGCTGTACCCTCAACTGATTCAAGCTTGCCGAGCCAAAGTGACGGTGGTGGGTGCGCTCGACCGCGCACAGACTGACAAGTTGGTGGCTCAGTTGCTCGGCGGTTTGGTGGCAACACCTTCAGCGGCAGATGCAAAGGCTTGTGCTGCGTTACCTGCGGTGCCCGAGGTGGCAGCGCTGGCGCAGGCCAGCGAGCAACGCATTGCCTTTGACGCGGCGCAGGCGCATGTGCTGGTGGGGCAGCCTGGCTTCAAGCGCGATGACTCTGATTTTTTTGCGCTGACCGTCGGCAATTACATCTTGGGTGGCGGTGGGTTTGTGTCGCGCCTGACCAATGAGGTGCGCGAGAAACGCGGCTTGAGCTACAGCGTGTACAGCTACTTTGCGCCATCCATGCATGCCGGTGCCTTTACGCTGGGTTTGCAAACCCGCCCGGATCAGGCCGATCAGGCACTGCAGGTTTCACGCGATGTACTGGCGAAGTTTGTGGCAGAAGGGCCCACAGAGGCTGAACTGCAGGCCGCTAAAAGCAACCTGATCGGTGGTTTTGCCCTGCGCATTGACAGCAACCGCAAGCTCTTGGACAACGTGGCCAACATCGCCTGGAACAAATTGGCTCTGGACTATCTGGATACCTGGACGCAGCAGGTTGAAAAGGTTTCACTGGCCGACATCCGCGCTGCGTTTCAACGCAAGTTGCAGCCGCAAGCCATGGCCACCGTGGTGTTGGGTGGTGCCGCAGCTAAGATGGGCAGCAATGAAAACCATGACGCCGCCATCGACTCGCCCCGCGCCCAAGCCCAAAGCCCCGCAAAGCCATGAAGTGCGCATCATTGGTGGCCAGTGGAAACGCACCAAGTTGCAAGTGGCCGACAAGCCGGGCCTGCGTCCCACCCCCGACCGGGTGCGTGAAACCCTGTTCAATTGGCTCGGCCAAGACCTGAGCGGCTGGCGTTGCCTGGATGCCTTTGCAGGAACTGGTGCACTGGGGTTTGAGGCGGCTTCCCGCGGTGCGGTGCAAGTGGAACTGGTGGAGACTGACCCGGCACTGGTGGCACAGATCAAGCGCATGCAAGACAAATTGGGTGCCGAAGCCGTGCACGTCACCCGTGGCGACGGGCTGCTTGTACTAAAACAGCAAGCGCCTGCCAGTCTGAGTTTGGTGTTTTTGGATCCGCCGTTTGATTCTGAGATGTTCGAGAAGGTGGTTGCGGCGGCGGCAAGGGCGGTGTCAACCAGCGGCTTTGTTTACCTGGAGGCACCCAAAATCTGGCTGGATGACAGCTTGCAGTCGGCGGGTTTGCAGGTGCATCGCCATCTGAAGGCGGGCAAAGTGCATGCGCATCTGCTTAAACCGCTTGCGCCCTGATCGACCCGCAGGTTGATAATCTGCGTCGACCTACCGAAACTTTTGCACCATCATGTCTAAAGACATCCTCGCCGTTTACCCTGGCACGTTCGACCCCATTACCCTGGGCCATGAAGACATGCTGCGCCGTGCAGCCCTGCTCTTCAGTCGGTTGACGGTGGCAGTGGCAGTCGGTCACCACAAGAAGACTTTGTTCAGCCTGGAAGAGCGCTTGACGATGGTGCGCGAGGCGGTGCAAGCCTACCCCGGCGTGCAGGTGGAAAGCTACAGCGGCCTGATGCGTGATTTTGTGCTTGCGCGTGGTGCCAGCGCCATGGTGCGGGGCTTGCGCGCAGTGACCGATTTTGATTACGAGTATCAATTGGCCGGCATGAACCGCAGCTTGATGCCGGATGTGGAAACCATTTTTTTGACGCCAGGCGACAAGTACCAGTACATCTCCAGCACCTATGTGCGTGAGATCGCCACACTGGGTGGCGATGTGGGCCAATTTGTCTCCCCAGGCGTGAACCGCAGGCTGCTTGAAAAGCTGGGCCGTTCGGTGTGAGCGACGTTCATTTTTGGAGAAAACATGAAGATCCTATTGCCCTTTGATGGCTCTGACCTGGCTTTGGAGGCCGTGCGTTTAGTGATCCGCATGGCTGACAACGGACTGGACACCCAGGTGGTGCTGGCCAATGTGCAGGAGCCCGCCAGCTTGTATGAATTGATGGTGGCGCACGACCCTCAGGTGATCGAACAGGTCAGTGCCAAAGCCGGGGCCAATATCTTGCAGGTGGCTCAGGCCATGTTGGAAGATGCCGAATTGGCCTACGAAAGCGAGGTGGCTTCTGGCGACCCAGCCCATACCTTGGTGGATATTCTTGAAAACTACGCTTGCGACATGGTGGTCATGGGCGCCAGTGGTACCAGTGCGCTGCGCAGTGCNNGACGAATGCATCAACTGCGATGTGTGTGAGCCCGAGTGCCCGAATGATGCCATTTACATGGGCCAGGAGATTTACGAGATAGACCCTGACAAATGCACCGAATGTGTGGGACATTTTGACGAGCCTCAGTGCGTGCAGATCTGCCCTGTGAGTTGCATACCTGTGAACCCGCAGCGGGTAGAGAGCCAAGAAACACTGTGGCAAAAATACCGGCGTTTACAGGAAGCAACCGGTACCCAAGCGCCCACGCTTATTTCTTGACCCCCGACTTCGGTGCCGATGCCGGTACCTGAGCCACAAAGCCTTCGGGTTTGGCTGCTTTGTTTTGCGGTCGTTTGGGAGCAATTTTGGTCAGCGTTTTGAGCTCAGGTGTTTCTTGCTTCAGGGCGACGGCTGAAGAAGCTTTGCGCTTGGGTTTGCCGGCGTGGGCTGTCGATTTTTCCAATGCCAGACGTTCTTTTTCAAGTGACTTCGCCAGTTTGGCATCTCGCTGGCTGGCGGCATCCGCCTGCTGCTTTTGCTCGGGATCACGCTTGTCGTTCACCTGCACTGTCGTCCCGTCCGGGCAGGCGACCTGGCTATAGGTGTTGCCGCACTTATAGATGGTTTGGGCCTGTAGCCCAGACAAACAGGCGCTACCAACGATAAAAAAAAGAGCACTCAGGAAAGGTGGCTTGGTCCGAGTGGGTGCGTGTGCGTTCATGATGCGTTCGCTTAGGGGATGGCGGGAGGGGTTTCGGGGCCAGGTGGTGTGTCGATCGCGGCAGGACGCGGCGGTTTGGGGCGTGGTGGTTTGCTGGTGTGCACCAAGCGCGTGGCGGTCTCCATGTCACCGGTCAAAAAATGGGGTAGAGCTTTTAGCGCCCGGTCAATGGTTTGGTCAATGGCAATGCGGTGGTCCAGCGATGGTTTTTTAAGCACCCAGCCCACCACCTCCTCCTTGTTGCCCGGGTGGCCAACGCCCAGCCGCAGCCGCCAGTATTGGTCGGTGCCAAGTTGGGCATGGATGTCGCGCAGGCCGTTGTGTCCCGCGTGACTGCCACCGAGCTTGAGTTTGGCCTCACCGGGTGCGATGTCAAGCTCATCATGCGCCACCAAAATCTGCTGTGGGGCAATCTTGAAAAAGTTGGCCAGCGAGGCAACGGATTTGCCACTCAAATTCATGAAAGTTTGGGGTTGCAGCAACCAGATGGGTCGGCCGTCCAGGTTGATGCGAGCCACCTTGGCGTGGTAGCCCTTGTCCATGACCAAGCTGGTTTTCAGCGATTTGGCCAGTGCGTCAATCCACCAAAAGCCGGCGTTGTGGCGGGTGTCCTGATACTCCGGCCCAGGGTTGCCGAGCCCGACAAACAGTTGAATCATGGTGAGATTATGCTGATTTAAGGCAAAAAAAACGGCCCACACAGTGGGCCGTTTGCTACCTAAAAGTAAATTACTTCTTGGCGGCAGGCTTGGCAGCCGGTGCTTTCGCAGCCGGTTTAGCTGCGGCCTTGGCATCAGCTGCAGGCGCAGCGGCAGCAGCTGGAGCTGCTTCAACTTCAGCACCAGCCACGGCCACCACAGACACCACCACCGGGTTCTTATTTGCACCACGAGCGACCACGCTCACACCCTTAGGCATGGGGATCTCGGCCAGGTGCAGCGAGCTGCCCTTTTTCAGGTTGCTCAGGTCCACCTTGATGAACTCGGGCAAGTCTGCTGGCAGGCACATGACTTCAATTTCGCTGATCACGTGGTTGGCAATGCAACCTTCGGACTTGATCGCAGGTGACAGCTCGTCGCCGACAAAGTGCAGTGGCACCTTCATGTGCAGCTTGGTGGACGCGTCGACACGCTGGAAGTCCACATGCAACACCATTTGCTTGAAGGGGTGCACTTGCACGTCACGCAACAGCACCGGGCTTTCGGTTTCACCCACCTGCATGGTCAACACGCTGGAGTGAAACGCCTCTTTTTTCAGGGCGTGCCACAAGGCGTTGTGGTCGAGTTCGACCAACTGAGGGGTGGCGGTACCACCGTACACGATGCCGGGCGTGCGGCCAGAAATGCGGAGACGGCGGCTCGCACCCGTGCCCTGCTTGGAACGCTCAAAAGCGGTAAATTTCATAACTAACTCCTAAAAGAGCCGACCGCGACCAGTTGGCTCTGACTACAAAAAAGCCGACTCACCTTGCGGTTTTGCCAGCCACTCAAAAATCTGATCAAAACAGGTTGTCCTGATCAGAAAACAAACTCATAACTGACTTGCCCTTGGCGATGCGCTCAATGGTCTCGGCAATCAAAGGTGCCACATTCAGCTGGCGGATTTTCGGGCAACTCATGGCAAGCGGAGTCAGTGGGATGGTGTTGGTCACCACCACTTCGTCCAACGCGTCGCCACCGGCAATGCGGTCGATCGCCGGGCCGGAAAAAATGGGGTGGGTGCAGTAGGCATAAACCTTTTTGGCCCCACGCTGCTTCAGAACTTCAGCGGCTTTCACCAAGGTGCCCGCGGTGTCAATCATGTCGTCCATGATGACGCAGTTGCGTCCGTCAATCTCGCCGATTACATGCATGACTTCGCTGACATTGGCCCGTGGCCGACGCTTGTCGATGATGGCCAAGTCGCAGTCGAGTTGCTTGGCCAGCGCACGTGCACGTACCACACCACCCACGTCAGGGGAGACCACAATCAGGTCGTCATAATTTTTTTGCCGCAAGTCGCCCAACAAAACCGGGGAGGCGTAAATGTTGTCCACCGGAATATCAAAAAAACCTTGAATCTGGTCGGCATGCAAATCCATTGTCAGAACCCGGGCCACGCCAACTGCTTGCAACATATTGGCCACTACTTTGGCTGAAATCGGCACCCGGCTTGAGCGAGGGCGGCGATCTTGCCGGGCATAACCAAAGTAAGGAATAACGGCACTGATTCGTTCTGCCGAGGCCCGCTTCAGGGCGTCAACCATGATCAGCAGTTCCATCAGGTTTTCGTTGGTCGGTGCGCAAGTACTCTGCACCACAAATACATCGCGGGTACGGACGTTTTGCTTGATCTCGACGGTGACCTCACCGTCCGAAAAACGACCTACATGGGCAGACCCCACCGAGGTATGCAAATGACGGGCAATGTCTTCCGCCAGAGCCGGATTGGCATTGCCGGTAAAAACCATGAAATCAGGGGTTTGATCGGCTTGCATTGAAATCCCAACTCATCAGTTGTTGTTCGCTTGTGTACGCCGAAGGGCACACACCGTTGATTTGGCAGGGGAGGAAGGATTCGAACCTTCGCATGNNGTGCCTTAACCAGCTTGGCGACTCCCCTACACCGGTGACACATGAAACACGCGTCACCAAAAAAATGTCATGCAGCCCAGCCGAGCAATGGGTGATGCCGCAAATTCCTGCAATGCCGTACCTGAAAACCAGGCACTGAATCAATGGCCACACTGCCGGTCGTCACCGCGAACACTGCGCTTCCTGATCCTGTCATTCGACCCTGAAGACCCCTGCTTTTCAGAAGGGACAACGCTAGCGGCACAGCAGGACAAATCCGCTCTGCAACCACCTGCAAATCGTTGCGACCAAAGCCGTAGGCATCTGCAATAAAGCCTGCGAGTATAGCGGGTTCGGTGTCCCGCTTCAGGGCAGGATCTGAAAAAATTCGCTGGGTTTCCAGCCCCTGTGACGGCTTCACCACAAGAAACTGCGCGGGTGGCAATTCGATTGGAGACATTTTTTCACCGATGCCACTGACCCAGGCGTTATGTCCACCCAGAAAAAATGGCACGTCAGCGCCCAAAGCCAAACCCAGTGGCAAGAGGGCATCGAGCCCCAGGTTCAGTCGCCACAAACGGTTCAGTGCCAGCAAGGTGCTGGCTGCATCCGAAGAGCCACCGCCCATTCCTGCTTGGGAAGGAATCTGCTTGTCGATGGAGATGTGTATGCCAAGAGGGGTCCCGCTGTACGCTTTTAAGGCTCGGGCGGCACGCACCACCAGATCTTCTGCGGGCAAGGCGGCGCCAAGATCTTCACGGCTAATCTGCCCATCGCTGCGCAGTTCAAAGTGCAGGGTGTCGCACCAATCAATCAGCATGAAGGCTGACTCCAGAAGGTGGTAGCCATCAGGGCGTCGGCCCACAATGTGCAAAAACAAATTGAGTTTGGCAGGCGCTGGAACGTCGTAGAGAGATTTCATTGCAAATTGGGGTGGCTCAGGGCTCCAGAATCAAACGCAGGTGCGCCTGTGGAAGCGGGTCAATACGCGTCGCGGTGACTTTGCCTTGCGCATATTCAGACAGATCAACTTGCCAGCCAGATCCTGCCAAAGCGTTTCCCTTAAGCCAAGCAAAAAGAGCAGGTGCTGGAACCGTGGCGCCCAAAAGGTCTTGTGTCAGCACATCCAGCCCAGCGTAGCTTCGACTTTCGCCGCGGGCTTCAAGCACCGCATTCTGTGGCGTCCAGTGAATAACGGCTAAGGTACTGCCCAAGGGCGTAAGCAGCCGAAGTTCACCCGCCTGCGGCGTGCCTGAAAGCTCGAAACTGGCTGCGAAACTTTGGCGCTTCGAGGCAGTGTTATCAGGCAGCACTTCAACCTGCATTGACAAGCGGCCATGCCAAAACGCAGCTTCTGCGCTATTTATGCCCTTAACCCTCGTATTTAATGCGCAACCAGCTATAAACAACGCAGCAAAGAGAGTGCTGACAAGCAGGATAAGAAAACGTTTCACAGCCGCACTTGAAGGCGTTTTAAGGTGTCTGTCAGAGACTCATTGGTGGGATGCAGCTTGAGACCCTCGCGCCAGATCTCCTGGGCTTCAGACTGGCGATTCAACACCCAAAGCACTTCACCCAGATGGGCGGCAATTTCGGCATCGGGCCGTTCCTTGAACGCACCTTGCANNCTGTCGGTGATGAATGGATCACCCGGTGAAAGTTGCAGCGCCTTCTGGATCAAGGCCTTGGCCTCAGGCAGGCGCAGGCCCCGGTCTGCCAACGAATAGCCCAGTGCGTTGAACGCCTGCGGGTCATCCGGTTTGGCTTGCATCAACTGACGCAGCAAACGCTCCATGTCACCCAACTCGCCCAGCTTCTCGTGCAGCATGGCCAGTTCGTACTGGTCGTCCAAGTCGTCTGGGTTGAGAGCCAACTTGGTTTGCAGCAGGGTGCGCGCCTGCGCATACTGTTTGTGTTCGCGCAACAGCTGAATTTCGGCGGACTGCTTGGCAAGCAGATCGTTCGGTGATCGCTCAGGCTGGCTGCGAATCATCTTCAGCCCTTCGTCGAGCTGCCCCTGCATCGCCAGCAAGGCCGCTCGGCGGATTTGCGCCCGCAGCACGTCATCCGGGTTGTCAATGCGTTGCAACCAGGCATCGGCACCCGCATAGTCCTTGCGTTGTTGAGCCACCTGCGCCAACGCGTGAAAAGCCTGACTGCGCCCGCGGCGCACCTCAGCTGGCGTTTGTGCCTGGTCGAGTTTGTCCGCCAGGCTCAGGTAAGCTTTCAGGTCGCGCTCGGCGCGGTCCAGATCACCGCTTTGCACCGCCAGCAGACCCAAAAGCAACCAGCTTTCCAGGAAATTGGGGTGTTCCACTGCCATTTTTTGCAGTTGGGTCGTTGCATCGGCCTCGCGTTTGTTGTTGAGCAGGGCTTTCACGTAGGCCAATTGAAACTCTGGCCGGGCCGTTGGAAGATGTTTGAGCACCAGCGCTTCTGCCTCGGGCAAGTCTGCTTTCATCATGGACAACGCCAGTAAGGCAGGGTGTTGTGCACCAGGGTCCAATGCCAAACCCGCTTTGGCGGCACCCAGCGCAGCCGCTTGGTCTGACGCTGCGAGCCGCATTCGGCCGATGGCTGCCCAAGCCGATGGTCCAAGTGTGGCATCTTTAAGCCAAGTCGCCAGTGCCTTTTGAACTGTGTTGGCGGCCAACAGGGGATCGCTCAGGCGTTCGAAGCTTCCCGGAATCGACCATATGACGCTGGGTTGGTCGGCTGTTGGGCTCAGCAGCACATCACGCCGCATGGATTCAAGCGTTTCAGCGACCTTGTTCAGACGCAGAAGCACCTCAAACACGTAGCGGTTGGCCTCGCGGGACTCGGGTTGTGCCTGGCTCCAGGCGCGCGCCGCCTGGAGCGCGGATTCGCCTGCGCGCGCTTCCAGGGCAATGTGCACCGCACGCTTGTACAAGACAGCGTCATTGGTTTTGCGTGCGGCATCCAGAATCAAAGAAAACGCAGCACCGGGTTCGTCTGCGCGGGCATTCAGTTCACCCAACAGCAATTGGTAAAACAGGCCGCTGCTTAGCTCAGAAACCAGGGGCTTGTTTGGCGGCTCAACGCTGGGTTGGGCTTGCGCCAAGTTGGTCGTTGCGACCAATACAGACAAGATCAAACGGTGTTTCAAAGGCATCTGACCATAATAATCCATGACCTGTAAAAAAGTTCCCATATGCCTGAATTACCCGAAGTTGAAGTCACACGCCTGAGTTTTGTGGGTGCCATCAGCGGTGCTCGTGTGCTTGCGGTTCGCATGGGTAAGCCATTACGTTGGCCTTTGGGTTGCAGATTAGACCGGCTGTTCAACCAGCAGGTGCTGGGTGTAGGGCGGCGCGGCAAGTACCTTCTGGTGGAACTCAGCGATGGCGTATTGCTGATTCATTTGGGTATGTCTGGCAGCCTGCGTTTTGGCCAAGAGCTGCCAGAATCTGGAACCCATGACCACTTTGACCTGGTGACCAGCGCGGGCACCCTGCGCTTGAACGACCCGCGGCGCTTCGGTGCAGTGGTGTTCGTGAACAAAATAGGCGATCCCCAGGCGCAGAAGCTTTTGGGTAAATTAGGGGTAGAGCCCTTGTTAGATGGGTTCAGTCCGCTCGCTTTTTATGAGCAATTGCATCTCCGGAAAACAGCCATCAAGCAAGTACTTTTGGCAGGCGAGGTGGTGGTGGGGGTTGGTAACATTTATGCCTCTGAAGCGTTGTTTTTGGCGGGTATTCGCCCAACGCTGGCAGCGAACCGGTTGAGCCGACCACGGGTGGCTCGCCTGCACGGCGCAATTCGCGAGGTTCTGGCCCGGGCGGTGGAGCGCGGGGGCAGCACTTTGCGAGATTTTTCAAACGCCGATGGTCAAAGCGGCTACTTTCAGCTGGAGGCCATGGCCTATGGCCGCGCCGGTTTGCCTTGCAAGAAATGTGCTGCGCCGATCAAGATGATCAGGCAAGGGCAGCGCGCCACCTTCTACTGCCCAAAGTGCCAAAAGCCTTGACACCAAGGCCAGGGCGGGGTTGCAGCCCCTGGCAATGCTATATTGGCCGCCTTTGGCAGGTGCGGAGGCGCATTGGGAAATTCGTTTAACGAGAAATTCGACCAGCACGGCTCCTGGAGGCGTGAGTTTGCGCTGCGCCTGAAACTGCTGGTGCAGTGGCTCAAGGAACGGGATTTGCTGGATGCATCCGTAGAAGACCGCCTGCAAAAACTTGAAGAACGGGTGCGCGCCGACAAGGTGATGGTGGCCTTTGTGGCCGAGTTTTCGCGCGGCAAGTCGGAGTTGATCAACGCCATTTTCTTCGCGGACTATGGTCGACGAATCATGCCAGCCAGTGCGGGGCGTACCACCATGTGCCCCACAGAAATGGGCTACGACGCGCAAATTCCACCGTGTTTGCGTTTGCTGCCCATTGAGTCCCGGTTGCAGCCGCAAAGCCTGATGGAGTGGCGTATGACGCCCGACAAGTGGGAGAGAGTTGACCTGGATGTCACCAACCCAAGGCAACTTGCTGAAGCCTTCGCCAAAGTGACCGAAACGCATCGAGTCAAAGTGGACGAAGCCATGGCACTGGGCTTTTGGAGCGATACGGCGGCGGCCATGCAGCCCATGCTGGACGCCAAGGGGCTGGTTGAAGTTCCCAAGTGGCGCCATGCCCTCATCAACATTGCGCACCCGTTGCTCAAGCAGGGCTTGGTGATTTTGGACACACCGGGTTTGAACGCCATTGGTGCAGAACCGGAATTGACCGTCAGCCTGATCCCGCAAGCCCAGGCGGTGGCCTTCATCTTGGCAGCAGACACCGGAGTCACGCAGTCAGACTTGTCCATTTGGCGCGAGCATCTGGTGCATGATGCGCGCGATATGGCCACTCGCTTGGTGGTGTTAAACAAAATCGATACCTTGTGGGACGCGCTGGATACACCGCAGCAGGTGTCCTTGCAAATTGAAGACCAGCGCCAAAGCACCGCCGAGATTCTGGGTGTACCAGTAGCCCAGGTGGTTGCAGTGTCGGCGCAAAAGGGTCTGTTGGCCAAGGTCAATCAAGACGCCGCTTTGCTTGAACGAAGTTGCCTCGGTCAGCTGGAAGAAGCCTTAAGCCGGGACATCATGGGTCAGCGCCAGAAAATTTTGGCGCAGGCGGTGTTGACGGGCATTACCGATTTGCGCACGGAGACCTCGCGGGTGATTGGCATGCGCCGCAGAGATTTGGGTGAGCAACTGGCCGAACTGCGTAGCCTGCGCGGCAAAAACACCCCCGTCATTCGGACCATGCGGGCACGTATTGCCCAGGAGCAAACCGAGTTTGACGCTGGCGGCGCCAGAATTCACGCAGTGCGCTCGGTTCATCTGAAATTGCTGCGCGAAATTTTTACTTTGATGGGGCCAGTCAGACTCAAAGAGGAGATGGGTGGGTTGCGCCAGGCTTTACAGCAATCTGGTTTGAAGCTGGGTGTCAAGCGCCTTTACGGTGAAACCTTTGACGCGCTGCGCGCCAACATGGCGCTGGTGCATGCCAAAAGCCTGGAGATTCACGCCATGTTTGTGGCGACCTTTTTGCAACTTAACACTGACTATGGTTTTTCACTTCAAGCGCCGGAGGAGCCGCAGATCAGTCCGTTTGTCCGAGATCTGGATCTTATTGAACTTGGACACGTGCAGTACCTGGGCCTGGGCAATGCCTTCCGTCTGGCGCAAAGTGCCTTTGCCGAGCGCTTGGTCAGGGCGCTGGCGACCCGTGTACGTGGTGTTCATGAAGCCGCGCTGGCAGACGTTGAAGCCTGGAGCAAATCTGCGGCAGCCCAACTCGATAGCCAACTCAGGGAGCGTCGGAAAAACTTTGTGCGCAGGCTCGAAGCGATTGACCGAATTTCCCAAGCGTCGAGTGGACTGGACGAGCGTATTGGTGAAATAGATGGACGCGGTGTTGAACTTGACCAACTGGAACAAAAACTGGTTGAGTTCACGGATCAGCTCGCCCAAATGACTGCGCCTCACCGATTCGGCTTGATGGGTGATGCGGTCACGGCCTGAGGCATCCGCGCTAGCGAAGGATGCGTTTTTTGCCAAAGCCATTGTGGCCTGGCAACTGACGCACGGCAGGCACGATTTGCCGTGGCAGAACACCCGCGATCCCTACCGCGTGTGGTTGTCAGAGATCATGCTGCAGCAGACCCAGGTGGTCACAGTGCAGGCTTACTTTGCCAGGTTTCTGGTGCGGTTCCCCAACGTGAACACCTTGGCCCACGCATCTCTAGACGAAGTGTTGGCGTTGTGGAGTGGCTTGGGCTATTACAGCCGAGCGCGTCACCTGCATGCCTGCGCCCGGGCGGTCATGGATGTGCATGGCGGCGCATTTCCCCGAAGTGCAGCGCAATTGACGGCGTTGCCTGGCATCGGCCCCTCCACAGCAGCAGCCATTGCCTCCATTTGCTTTGACGAGCGGGCCGCCATCCTGGACGGAAATGTCAAACGTGTATTGACCCGCTACCTGGCGTTCGAAGCCGATTTGGCAAAGGCTGCCAGTGAGCGGGCACTTCTGCTTGAGGCGAAGCGGTTGCTCCCAGCAGCCGACATGACGGCGGACATGCCGCGCTACACCCAAGGTGTGATGGATTTGGGGGCCACGCTTTGCACCTCCAAAAGTCCCAATTGCAACGCTTGTCCACTGAACTCAGGTTGTGCCGCATTATCCCGGCTCGAGCAAGTGCGTTTNNCTTGTCCCGCCTCGAACAAGCGCGTTTTCCGGTAAAAAGCCGGCGAGTGAAACGCAGCAGTAAATCGATCTGGCTACTGTGGGCTTGTACGGCAAATGGTGCTGTGTGGTTAAGCCGGCGGCCGACACCTGGGGTTTGGGCCGGTTTGTATTGTTTTCCTGTTTTTGAAGATGAAGCAGGGCTGCGCGCAGCTTTGGACAACACCCGCTGGGTAACGCAATCTGACTTGCCCGCGTTCAAACATGTTCTGACTCACATGGACTTGTATCTTCATGCCGTCCATGTGGTGTACGCTGGTGCAGAACAGCCAGGTGCCGACGGGGCGTGGTATGACTTGACTCAGATAAAGATGTTGGGCCTGCCCGCACCCATAAAAAAAATGCTGCAAACCCCTGACAGTGCTTAGCGTGCGTCCATTTCGCGGTGGCGTTTGACGGTGCTCCACTGTTGGCCAAACAACATCGACAGTTGTTCCACCAAGTAGACCGAACGATGTTGCCCGCCAGTGCAACCAATGGCCACCGTGACATAGCTGCGATGATTTCGCGCCAGTGCATCCAGCCACCTGTCCAAAAAATTTCGAATTTCGGTAAGCATGCGCGCGACATCTGGCTCTTGTGCCAGGAACTGGGCCACCGGCGCGTCGCGGCCGGTGAGTGCACGCAAGGTGGGTTCGTAATGCGGGTTAGGCAACATGCGCACATCGAACACGTAATCTGCATCACTGGGGATCCCCCGCTTGAAAGCGAAGGATTCGAACACCAGCGTCAATTGCGTGTTGGGAGTCTGAATCATGTCCTTGATGTAGCTTTGCAGCTGCGTCGGGCGGATCATGCTGGAGTCAATTACCAAGGCTTGCTCACGTAATTCGCTGAGCAACTGGCGCTCCAGTTCGATGGCCTCGGTCAACGCATGCCGCTGGTCTGTCAACGCCTGGTTGGGGCCGGTCTGCGAAAGCGGGTGCCGACGCCGTGTTTCTGAAAAGCGACGGATCAGGGTATCGGTGGTGGCATCCAGAAAAATGGAGTCGACCCGCAGGCCCTGGTCCTTGAGCATTTGCAATTGTTTGGGTACCAGAGGCAAGGAGCTGGCGCTGCGTACGTCCACCGCAATGGCCAATTGGTTGGTGAAGCCGGTTCGCTCCAGCGCCACCAGCGAGGCCAACAACTCGGGTGGCAGGTTGTCCACGCAGTAGTNNGGCCCAGCACGTGGGCAACCTGGCTTAGTGTCTGCTTACCTTGGGTCTGCTTGCTGACCACCAGATGGTGGTTGGCGCAGGCTGCCACCTGCGGCAAATGGGTGACGGCCAACACCTGGCGATCGATACCCAATTGGCACATCAGTCGACCCACCGTTTCGGCTACGGCACCACCCACACCAGAGTCGACCTCGTCAAAAATAAGGGTTTGGGCACTGCCCAATTGGCTGGTGGTGACCGCTATCGCCAAGGCGATGCGGGACAACTCGCCACCGGATGCCACCTTTTGAATCGGCCGCGGTGTGCTGCCGGCATGACCTGCCACCAAAAAACTCACTTCATCCAAACCGCTCTGCATGGGTGAGGACGCGGGCAACACTGCCACTTCAAACCGGCCGCCTTGCATACCCAGGCCTTGCATAGCATCTGAGATGGTTTTGCTCAAGCGTGGCGCGTGCTGTTGCCGGGCTTTGCTTACCGCTTTGGCTGCGCTTTGGTAGGCGGCTTGTGCGGAAGCTTGCGCCAACTCTAGCGCGTTTAGGTCAGCTGCCGCATTCAATGCTTTCAATTCGTTCTGCCAACGTTGCAGCAACTCTGGCAACTCCTGCGGCTCGCGCTTGTAGCGCCGGGCCAGGGACAGCCACAAGCCCATTCGATCGTCAAGCTCACTCAGGCGAGCCGGGTCTAACTCGGTTTTCCGCAAGTAGCTGCGTAGCGTGTGCACCGCATCATCCAATTGGGCAAGACTTGATGACAAAATGGCCTCTAGCCCTTGAAATGTGGGCTCAATATGCTTCTGTTTTTGAAGCAAATCGTGAGCCATTCCCACACGGCTGCGGGCACTGCCATCTTCGTCATCGAGTGCTGCCACGGCATCTTCAGCAGCGCGTAACAGGTCGTGTGCGTGTGAAAGTCGGGTGTGTTCTGAATTCAGGTCAGGCCATTCTTCAGGACGTGGACTGAGCTTTTCGAGTTCACCAATCTGCCAGGCAAGCCGGTCACGTTCGCTCTCAAGATTGGACTGAGAGGCACGGGCATTGGCCAATGCGTCCTGCGCTGCACGCCACTGCTGCCAGGAGGAAATGACGGTGGTTGTGTCGACCCGCGCATAGGCATCCAGCAACCCGCGCATGGCATCGGGCTGAGTCAGACTTTGCCAAGCATGCTGGCCGTGAATATCGAGCAGTTGCTCACCCAGAGCGCGCAACTGGCCAGCGGTGGCTGGACTGGCATTGATCCAGGCCCGGCTCTTGCCAGCACTGTCCACGGTTCGGCGCAGCAACAGGGTATCTTCCCGGTCGAAACCTGCTTCGGAAAGCCACACGCTGATGGCTGGAGTACTACCAAATTCGGCGCTGACCTCGGTGCGCGGGCAGCCCTCGCGAATGGCGTGGACATCCGCGCGCCCTCCAGTGACCAACTGCAGCGCGTCAATCAGGATGGACTTGCCTGCGCCCGTTTCGCCAGTCAATACGGTGAAGCCGTGGTCAAGTTCCAGGTCAAGTGAACTGACGATGACAAAGTCGCGAAGAACGATCCGTTTCAGGCTCACGACGCAGTTACTCCTTCGTTCCAATGCAGCTTTTCGCGCAGCGTGTCAAAGTAAGTCCAGCCTTTGGGGTGGAGAAAACGCACATGGTGTTCTGATCGCACCACTTCAATCCGGTCACCATGCAACAAAGATGCAAGAGACTGCATGTCAAAACTGGCACTGGCATCCCTGCCGGCGACGATCTCTATCGCGATACGTGATGTGTTGGCAAGAACAATCGGCCGGTTTGACAAGGTATGTGGAGCGATGGGCACAATCACCCAGCCAGGGATAGAGGGGTGCAGCAAAGGGCCACCAGATGACAGCGCATAGGCGGTTGATCCCGTGGGGGTGGCGATGATCAAGCCATCGGCCCGCTGATTCGCCACAAAGTGGCCATCTACCTCTACCCGGAGCTCCACCATGCCCGCAGTGGCGCCTCGGTTGACCACCACATCGTTCATGGCCATGGCCTTGAACACACAATGGCCGTCGCGCATCACGCCAGCATTCATCAGGCTGCGGTGGTCCTCGGTGTATTCGCCAGCCAGCATGCGCGCCAGACTTTCAGCAAAGCTGCCGTAGGGGATGTCGGTAATGAAGCCGAGGCGGCCCTGGTTGATGCCAATGAGCGGCACGCCAAAGGGCGCCAACTGCCGGCCGATGCCCAGCATGGTGCCGTCACC
>DFWT01000211.1 GCA_002381045.1 Rhodoferax sp. UBA4127 | reverse complement strand
TGGGCGCTGGGGCGACCGGCTTCAGTTCGGCCAGCAGCCAGGCGGGTGAACAAGTCCATTTCAAACCAGAGCAAATCATCTCATTTGCCAAGAAAGTGGAGAAAGCGCTGGCATCCAAAGGTGCCAGGGTCGCGATTCTGGCCCGCATGGGNNGGACTCGCAAATCACCATCAGCGATGGCCGCACTGTGCCAGGTTACGCCATTCAAAACCTTTATCAGCTCGACAAGCAACCGGATGTGAGCGCGCTCGTACAAGATTTTCCGGTGGACTTTTTCGCCGGTGTGGCGCAGCTTGAAGCCGGCATCATCGTGCCCTCGCCCGAATTGCAAGCGCGGCTGTTGCAGGTGATTGCATCCCCCACATATGCCGCTTTGCATGAGCCGCACTATTCAGTGATTGCCAATCCGTTCAACTTGGGCAAACAGAACTGCACGGAGTTTGTGCTTGACGTCGTGAATTCGGCCATCTACCAAACCGCCGACATCAAGGTCATCAAAGCCAACACAAAGGCGTATTTTTCTGCACAACCGGTGAACGTGAACCCATTCAAGTTGATGCTGGGGTCGATGCTCAGTGCCGAGGTTTCTACCAGTGACCAGCAAGGCAGCCCGGTAACCGCCACCTTTGAGAAGATTGGCGAATACCTGCGCAAATATGACGAAGGATCCCAATTGTTGACGGTTATGCCGGACTGATTTGCCAGCAATTTGCCGGCATTGATTACGTACCAGGCATTTGCCAACCCTGGCATGGCACTTGAATCAGTTCATGCGCCAGTTTGCCGCCGCCAAGCTTCAATGCGCTCAAATGCCCGCCCCAGACGCAGCCTGAGTCCAGTGCCAGCACGTCGCTGCGGTTTAGCCAACCCAAAGTGGACCAGTGACCAAAGGCCACCACCACATCAGCTGTCTGGCGGCCAGGCACATTAAACCAGGGCATGAAGCCTTTGGGAGCCTTGTCCAGACCTTCCTTGGCATCGAACTCCATGATGCCTTCGGCGCTGCAAAAGCGCAGCCGTGTCAGCGCATTGACGATGACCCGTAGGCGCGCGGCACCCCGCAAGCTATCGCGCCATTCGGCAGGTTCATTGGCATACATCTGGCGCAAAAATTCGTCCAAATCCGGCCCTTGCACAACGGCTTCAACTTCTTGGGCATGCGCTATGGTTTGAGTAGCTGTCCACTCAGGTAGAACGCCGGCATGAACCAATAAATACGTTTGGTCTTGGTGAACCAGTTGTAGTGCCATGTGTTGCTGGCGCAGCCAGTGCAGCATGACCGCACGGTCGGGCGCGTCCAGCACCTGGCTTAGGGTGTCTTTGCGGCTGGGTCGGCGTGCGCCGGACGCTGTGGCCAGCAAATGCAGGTCGTGGTTACCAAGCAGGCATTGGGCGGCGGCGCCGTAAGCCATCAAGCGCCGCAGCACGCCCACAGAGTCGGGTCCGCGGTTGACCAAATCGCCTAAAAAGTAGAGGGTGTCGCGGCTCGGGGAAAAAGAAATTTCGTCCAGCAGGTGGGCCAACGCAGCATCGCAACCCTGAACGTCACCAATCAAGTAAAGTGCCATGGTGTTTATTGTCGTGCCGTCTTCATGGAATTGTTGCTGATCGTTTTTCTGACACTGCTCAACGGTGTCTTCGCCATGTCCGAATTGGCGCTGGCGGCTAGCCGCAAGTCGCGCCTGAATGGCATGGCTGATGAAGGCGACAAAGGCGCGCAGGCGGCATTGAAGTTGCTCGACGACCCGAACCGGTTTTTGTCCACTGTGCAAGTGGGCATCACCTCGATTGGCATGCTCAACGGCATTGTGGGCGAGGCTGCGTTCAGCGACGGTTTGGCCGGTCTCATCCACAGCTGGGGCATTGCGGAACGCGCTGCCTCGATTGCGTCAACCGCGTTTGTGGTGGTGGTCATCACCTTCACCACTATCATTTTTGGCGAACTGGTGCCCAAGCGCATTGGCCAGCTGTATCCCGAGACCGTCTCGCGCTGGGTGGCTCGGCCCATGCTCTGGGTGGCGATTGCTGCCGCGCCCTTTGTCAAGCTTTTGTCCGGTACCACAGCCGCCATGCTGCGCCTGCTAAGGATTGACACTCGCGGTTCCCGTGCCATGACCGAGGAAGAAATCAGTGCCAGCTTGGAGGAGGGCGTAGACGCTGGCGTGATTGAAGAACACGAACACCAAATGGTGCAGAACGTGTTTGGTTTGGACGACCGGCCACTGGCCTCCATCATGGTGCCACGTGCCGAGGTGGACTGGCTGGATGCGGCCAGCACCGTGGCCCACAGTTTGCAGAAAGTTGGCAGCGATGGGGCAGACAAGGCCCATTCCTGGTACCCGGTGTGTCGTGGGTCGATGGAGGATGTGGTGGGCAAGATCAGCCTTGCCCATTTGCTCGAACTTGGCTCCAGCGCACCAGGCACGCTGATGGACTACGTCACACCGGCGGTGTTTGTGCCCGAGACCTTGAGCGGCATGGAACTGCTGGAGCAGTTCCGCGCTAAGGTGGGCCGCCTGGTTTTGGTCGTGGATGAGTACGGTGTGGTGCAGGGTTTGCTGACGCCACACGACCTGCTGGAAGCCATCACGGGTGAGCTGCAACCGGTGTCAGAGAACGATGCCTGGGCCACACCTCGGGACGATGGCAGCTGGCTGCTGGACGGTCTGATGCCCATCCACGAACTCAAAGCCCGCTTGGATTTGGACGAGTTGCCGATGGAAGACCGGGGACGCTACAACACCTTGGCTGGCCTGCTGATGGCCGTCAGTGGCCACTTGCCGGTGACGGGCGAAAAAATCAAGTGCGAAGGCTGGTTGTTCGAGGTGCTGGATCTGGACGGCAAACGGGTTGACAAGGTGCTGGCCAGTGAGATGCCCAGAGCCTTGCCAGGAACCCAGCCCGCGCCACTCTAAGTGGACTTTTGGTTTTGACGTGTCAGGGTTTGCTCACGCCCGCCCAGTCAAACGGTAGACCCACAGGCCTATGACTTCATGCAAGGCAATGCGCCATTTTTTGACGCCACCATCCATGCTGTACTGCGTCCAGGGTGTGGACTGACCAGCGCGGAAGTCGACAGGGTACGCGGTCACGTTCCAACCGGCGCGCTCGAATGCAGCCATGGACCTGGGCATGTGCCACGCAGAGGTCACCAGCAGCCAGGGTTGTTTAGCATCCACGCCGGGCAGGGCTTTGCTCAACACGGCATTCTCAAACGTGGTGCGTGACGCAGATTCCAGAATCAATGTCGAGGCAGATACGCCATGCGCCGCAAAAAAGCGCTTGGCGCGCTCAGCTTCGGTCAGGTCATTGGCAAACAACTCGCCTTCTCCGCCGGTGAACAGCACGCGCAATTGCGGCTGGCGTTTGAGCAGCGGCAACACTTCGGTCACGCGTTCGGCAGCGTCACCCAGGGCGCTTTGATCCGGGGCACTCCAGGCATAGGCAGGCTCCAGCCCGCCCCCAAGCACGACCACGCCCGCATAGGATGTCAGATTGGCCTGCGCAGCGATGGGCGGATAACGGCTCTCCAGGTGGCGCAGAAGCGCATCTGGTACCGGCTCCCAACCCAAAAGGGCCAACAGCAGCACGGCCGAACCGCCGAGCATTTGCGCCCATCCTGGCCGAATGCGAACGACCAACACCGCCGCTGTCATCAACACCGCCACCCAAGCCAGCGGCTGGGTCAGAAAGGCCAGGAATTTGGCAGCGATGAACACGGGTGGCTAAAGCAGGTAGGGAAGAAACCGGCGCGTGCGGGCACGGTAGGCCGGGTAAGCAGGGTGCTTCTGCGCCATCCACCGCTCTTCCAGCAGGGCTTTGGCCAGCAAAACGGCCAGCAGCAGGCACCATAGCGGCCAGGCCACGGATGACGCAGCTAGTATGGCCAGCGCTGCGCCAAACAGCAGGACCGCCGTGTACATGGGGTGGCGAATCCAACGGTAGGGACCGTGCACAACCAGTTGGCCCTGCGGATGCGGTGTGGGGTGGATGTTGAAGTTGCCAAGACGGTTGGCTGACAACGCCCAAAGCCCGACCATGCCGCTTACGAACAGCAGCAGCAGCCAAGCAGGTGCGTGGCTGGCAGCGGGCTGCCAAGCGTCCCAAGCTTGCAAGGCGAGCACCGCCAGGGCGCCAAATTGGGCACTGACCAACAGGTTGCCAATTAACTTTGGATTCATTCCCTGCTTGAAAATTTATAAGAAATAGGCTTCTATCCCCTATTTTATAAGGGCTACCAGCTTCCAAAAAAATAGCTTCTGAAGCTAGTTTGACACAGCGGTAACCGGGCTGGCGGTGGCGGGCAACACCATTCGGATGGCATGCGTCCAGCAGCGCACCTGGCATTTGGCGCATCCGGTGCACGGCTCTTCGGCCTGCAGCACCGTCACCTTGCGCCAGCCCCGGCGCTCGAAGGCCAAAACGCCGGGCGCGCAGGCACCAATGCAGGCACCACAGCCTGAGCAGCGCGCGGGGTCGATCAATGGAATCCGGGTGGCCATGGCGATGGGTGGGTCGGAACTGGTTTGGCGAAGCCCGCATCTTGCCCTAAATACAGCGAATGGACCGAATGCCCAGCGCAAACGGCCCTGCTTGCCTATCGGCAATCATCAGCCCTACTTGGCAGACCTCAGCGGGTGCAAAGGCCGGGGCATCGGGTACCGCTCGGCCACGAAACCGTGGCACAAAAGCGGCCACGGGCAGTTGGATGATTGCCCATTGGCCCGCCGGGGCTGCGAATTCTGCCTGGTAGGTGATGCCATCAAAGCGGGTGTCAGTGCGCAAACTGAGTTTGTAGCGCTTGCCGTCACCACATAGATCGATCAGGTAGCTGTGGATGCCGGTGGCCTGCAACGCGTTGGATTGGGTACGCACCGATGCAAAGCCGCCCCCTTGCGCCAGAGACATCTCACCCTCAAATACAGCATGACCATCCGGGTGAAAACGCATGTGACTCGACGAGATACCGCCCATCACCCGGTCATCGACAGCTTGCCACTCTGCAACCGTGCCCTCTTGGTCAAAGACGATGGCGGTCACGGCTCAAAGGGTGTGCCAGTTGCTGGTGATTTGACGCTTCAGGTGGGGGAACTCAATGTCGTGCTTTTCCTCAAGATCCATGAGCGCGAAAAGCACGTCACCCGGGAATCCCTTGCGCTTGCCACCCCGGGTGTCCGTTTGCAATTGCAGCATCATCGTCACAAACTCGGGGTAACCCCACAAAAGTTTGATCTTTCTTCCGATGTGCGGAAAAGCGGCATTCACCAGTTGGTAGTTTTGGCTGTCTTCAATCATGATTTGTTTGTGCCCAACGATAACCCGTATTTTGACGGACTGGGGGGTTGTCGTTCTTGAGTATGCACAAGCTTTGCCTATTTGTTGTCGGGCACAGGCCGGGTTTGCTGCAAAGATTCCTCCACTGACTTCTTGACCTGTTGCTGAATTTGCTGGCTTTGCTGCTGCACGGTGGTCTCAGGCGCGGTGGCTTGCACACCACCCGGCACATTGGCAGGAGCCGCAGGGTGAATGTCAGAAACGGCGTGGAGTTGCTTCTTGGCGAGCATGCCCACTACGGCCACCACCACAAGCAGACTCAGAATGCTAAAGATGGCTCGCATGATTGGTTATGGCAGTGGCACAACAGCAAAATGTTCATGGTGTTCCGGTCACAGTACGCACTGGATTTTGACGGATGGGGATGGTATGCGCACTTTGAGTGCTGACACGGTGTATTGGTTCCAAATTTCAAAGGCAAGAAGGTTAGGCGGTAACAGCATGTAAGGATAAGGGAACTTTTTTGCCAATGCGTTGCTCTTAAAAACAGGCAATGGCCTCACGTTTTTCTCACCTTGAGCGTGCCGCAGGTTAGCGGATTCGCCCAGCTGATCGCTGGGCTTTTTTCTGGCTTGTTCAAAACAGGTTTGCCTGTACGCCAGGGTCTGCCGGACCGTGGCGCAACAAGGCTGCATCGGGCAACTGAATCAGTTGCTCAGCCTGCGCCTTGGTGCCGTGCAGCCAGGCATCCCAATCGTTCTGCTCCAATGGCACCACGGCCCTCTTGTCTTGCTTGTCGGCGGGCAATTTGGGGTCAGGCTTGTGCATAAGGCTCAAAACAGAGTGGCCGTCGCAGTTTTGGGTGATCATGGTGAAGTTGGGTATCACTTCGCAGGTTTCAGGGTCCGTCCATTCTGACCAAATTCCAGCCAAAGCCCACGGCTCGCCGTCGGCGCGCCAGAACCGCCACCAGATGTTTTTAACCGTGGTCCAGTTGTNNATTTTACCCGTGGTCCAGTTGGGCTCGTCGTAGCTGTCCGCTGCAATGATGCATCGCTGTCCCGATTCCCAAGCTTGGCGAAAGGTGGGCGCACTGGCCAAGCGCTCACGACGGGCATTGTTGGTACTCAAACGCTGGCCGTTGGGCAGCAAAGGGATTCTTGACTTGGAACCGGGCGGAATCATCCCCCACTGAGCCACCAACGCC
>DFWT01000226.1 GCA_002381045.1 Rhodoferax sp. UBA4127 | reverse complement strand
AAATGCTGGTGGATTAGCCAGATTGGCATGTGCAAGAATATGTTCTCGAATCAGGGGTGGCACTTCTCTCAAGCGGATGAAATACCCCAGCCGTTGGAACATTTTTAGATGGATCAGCGCTGCAGCACGTGGCAAAAGTCGTTTGCCAATACTCGCCACAAAATCGAGCTCATCCGGCGTGGGGGTGTAGATTTCCGCGAGCTCTCGGGCTGCTGGTTCGACGTTGAGTTGAGGATAGGCCGTCTCGTGTAATGTCGTCATGCTTTACCCAATCCCTACGCTCATTTATTCAGCTTTGCGTCACCAACATGTCTGATCAATCCCAATGGGAACCCGTCAACGGTTCATGAAATGAAACCTCCAACATGCACTGGTTGTCATCCGCGATGCGGTACATATCGTCCAGCAAGGCATACAGGTCGTCGCCCAGCTGCTCACGGGACGTAAAGGGAACGGTCAACCCATAGCGGGTGCCCTCCGTGTCTTGCCGTTGCATGGCGTAGCGTTCAAAACAGATCTGTTCGATCAAACGACGACCACGCGTGAGACCACGGCTGTGCTTGTTGAACCGCGCTAAAGTCATGGTCACGTCGATGATCGCTGTCTGAGAAACTGCAAACGCTTCTGAGCCAGATTCACTTGGTTGATGACTTGCCTTTGCAACCGCCTCTGATGCGACTGAGGCTGCTGGTGCCAATGTTTCAAGTCCTTTCTCAAATCGCGCCTGTAAGGCCGTGTCAGATGCATCCAAATACCGCATGGCCGATTTGATGTCTTTCCAGCCCACATAGGCCATCAAATCCTTGATATCCCAACCGCTGGCACGCGCCCAGTTGGCGAATCCACGCCGCAAGGAGTGGCTGCTGTATTCTTGCGCTGAAGCCAGACCGACTGATGTAAACAAGTTGCGTAAAATGGGTATCACACTGGTTGAGACCAAGCTTTCTTGACCAAGATGTCCCCATCGGTCAATTCTGCGAAAAACGGGGCCCGTGTGCAGCTCCGCCAGATTTACCCATTCGTTCAAGGCGGTCACAGGACACAAGCGTGACAAAGCCGGACATTTGAACTCACGTCCGACATAATTTCGATCTGTTTTGCTGCGCTCCAGATAACAAGTCAACCCTTCGCCAGGCGAGAGTTGCATGTTTTCAAGTTTCAACCGGATGAGCTCATCCGACCGAAACCCGCGCCAAAATCCAAACAAAATCAGTGCACGGTCTCGGGTATACCGCAACAAATGGGGTTGATCGTCACGATGACGGGCTGCTTCGATGGCGCGCTCCAACCATGTATCCACCTGCTGGAGTTGCTCCAATTCGAGCGGGCGTGCGCGTTTTTCCAAAGCGGGATGAACGGCGCGAATGCCCTTGAGAACTTTGCGAACGACGGGCGCTTTGGTCGGATCTGCAAAACCTTGATCCGTATGCCAACGGGACAAGGCCGCCAAGCGCTGGCGTAACGTATTGTTTGACAAACTGGATGCGTAGTCAGCCAAATAGCGGGCAACGGCTTCGCTGGTCGCAGGTAAGAAACCTTTCCACTCAACTTCAAAGTGCTGAACGGCAGAGGCGTAACTGCGACGCGTGTTACTGCGTTCAGCCGCGCTGATGAATTCGTCAACACGGCTCATGCATGCGGGCTTTCATCTTGGTGACTTGACGCTTTTTGTTTCATTTCTATCAGATGATACGTGACAGTTCAGTTGTTGAACGCCTTTTTCGTGCGTGTTCAATCTGCCTGTGAACACTCGACCTTGCCATCTGACATTAACTTGACCTACGTTCAACGCGTTTGCTGCAGTCGAGCACATTGACGACAACAGAATCATCCTGTTTCAGCGAAGAATCATCCGGTATGGGTACGGTCAGCCAGATGCGTCCAGTGACAGGTCGGTAGGAGATGGTTGCGTAGCGGGCTGATTGAGCTACTGGCATGTTTTTGCAGTTCTTGGCCAGTTTATCCGCAAAGATAGGCCCCTCACCAACAGCGATCACGATGCCTACACGCCAGCCATCCTGCCATGAAAATCGGTCGTTATTGCTTTCGCGCTGGCTGGCACAACCCGACAACAACGCTGATGCGATAAGTACGATAACAGCTAGCAGGCCATTGAGTTTCAACTTCATATTTAACTCCCCAGAGTGTAAAAAAGTGCGGCAATTAGCCGCACAAAACGATTACTTCAGCACGAAACGCGCGGTGGATGATTTCCCAGCTGTCGAAACAACCGCAACCACTTTGGTGTTGGCTGCTGTTTTGAAACTGCCTTTCGCCTCCAGTTTGTCGCCAGCAGGCTTTAACTCCACTTCTTGCTTGTCTGAACCTGTCAGCAATGTGAGTTTGGCTGATGACTTGCTGATGTCAGCTGGCTTTCCGTGATCTCGCAAGTAAAGCTGCAATACGTCTGCTTTTGCAACCAGCTCATAGTCCATATCCTTGACTTCAACGACGACACCGCCATGCAAGGGCTTGTGCTCATGCCCGTGATCGTGCTTGTCCGCCGCAAATGACGCGCTGGCCGTACCCAGTGCAATGATGGTTAAAAATTGCGCAAATTTCATAAAATTTCCTTTCAAAGTAAAAACACAAACAAAAAAACTAGAAGGCTTCCGCATTGCGGTCGTTCAGCAAACGCTCTGCGTCTTTTCGGCCAAAAAGCCAAAACAAAACGGGTGTCAAAAACGTATCAAGCAAAGTTGAACTGATGAGACCTGAAAAGATCACCACGGCAACGGGGTTCAAAATTTCAGTACCAGGTCGCTCAGCCTCGAAAAGCAAGGGAGCCAAAGCAAAGGCGGTCACCAAAGCGGTCATCAGCACGGGACTCAAACGCTCCATAGAGCCTCGCAAGATCATTTTCTGATCGAACGACTCACCCTCAATACGCATGAGATTGATGTAATGGCTCACCTTCAAAATCCCATTGCGCACCGAAATACCCGCCAGCGTGATGAAGCCGACCAGAGCTGCAACGGACAAAGGCTGACCAGACAGCCACAATCCAAGGACAGCCCCAACCAAAGCCAAAGGGATATTGGCCATGATCAGAACAGACAGCGTGACCGATTGGTACCGGCTGAACAACACCACAAACATCAGAATCAACGAGACAATGGACAGTAAACCCACCAAGCGTGAGGCTTCTTCCTGCGCTTTGAACTGCCCGCCCAGTGTCACAAAGTAGCCTTCGGGCAGCTTTGTTTCAGCAACAACCTTGCGGATATCCTCAACAATCTCGGACAACGCACGTCCTTGCGCATTCGCAGAGAGCACAATGCGTCGCTTGCCATCATCGCGGCTGATCTGGTTGGGTCCATCGCTGCTCTCTATGGTGGCAAGCTTTGACAAAGGCACGCGGCCCGTTGGTGTTTCCAAAAGAATTTGCCCTAAACCCTCGATGGATCGGGCAGATTCTGGAAGTCGAACCACCAAAGCGAANNCTTTGCAGGGTTGCCAAAATCTGCGGAGTCGGTACACCATACTGGGCGGCTGCCGCATAGTCAATTTGAACTTTGATTTGCGGTGCCAGAACCTGCTTTTCTATCTCAAGATCAGCAATACCAGGAATACTCGCCAGCTTGGATTGAAGCAGATCAGCCTGCCCACGCAGTGTGTCTAGGTCGTCTCCGAATATCTTGATCGCAATTTGTGAACGCACGCCAGAGAGCATATGGTCAATACGGTGCGAAATGGGCTGCCCGATACCAATTGCCGCTGGCAAATTGACCAGGCGTGCACGGATGTCGGCGGTGATCTCACCCATAGATCGGGTCAACTCTGAAGTCGGTTTCAGGCCCACATCCAGTTCACTGACATGAACGCCTTCGGCGTGTTCGTCCAATTCTGCCCGCCCACTGCGCCGGCCAACGTGTGTGACTTCTGGCACTTGTTTGACCAATTTCTCCGCCTGCTGCGCTAAAGCGGACGATTCCGCCAAGGTGACACCCGGATTAAGGCGCAGCCCGATCAAGAGTGTTCCCTCATTGAAGGGTGGAAGGAAAGTCTTTGGAAAGAAAGGCACCGCTACCGATGCAATCACGACCGCCAAACCACCAGCGAATAATGCTACTTTGGGTCGATTCAAGACCTCTTGAAGGCTTGTTTGATAACGACGCTTGAGCCAAGCCAGCAGTTTTGTATCGCCATGGTCTAACGACTTCATACTTGGCAGCAGGTAGTACGACAAGACTGGTGTCACCGTGACCGAGACAATCAAAGATGCCAATGTCGAAACAATGAATGCAATGCCCAGTGGCACGAACAGGCGTCCCTCCATGCCAGGCAAGGCGAACAAAGGCAGAAACACCAAAACAATGATGATCGTGGCATAGAGAATCGCAGAACGCACCTCCATGGTCGCGTGGTTGACCAGCAGCATGGGGTGCAGGTGATGGTCTGGGTGTTTTAAGCGATCCGTTTTCAATCGCCGCAGCACATTCTCTACACCAACAACCGCATCGTCCACCAGTCCACCAATAGCAATGGCCAAACCACCCAACGTCATGGTGTTGATGGATAGTCCAAAATATTGAAACACCAGCGCCGTCATGAAAATGGATACCGGTATGGCGGTCAATGCAATCACCGTGGGACGCAGTGTTCCCAGGAAGAAAAACAGAATGACAGCAACAAATATCGATGCACCAATCAGCTTGCCCTGCAGCGTCGTGATGGATGCTTCAATAAAGCTGGCCTGTCGGAAGGTCACTTTGGGTGTATCCATCCCTTTGGGCAGGGAGCCCTTCATTTCAACCAAGGCAGATTCAATGGAACGCGTTAATTGAATCGTATCGGCTGTGGGTTGCTTTTGAATTCCCAAAATAACAGCAGGTTTGCCCTCATAACCCGCATCACCACGTTTCAACGCGGGTGCAAATGTCACGTCTCCAATTTGACGCAGCAAGATAGCTTGGCCGTTTTTAGCCGTCAAGGCGAGATTTTTTAAATCATCTAGCCGTGACGTCCTTCCGATATTGCGGATCAGGTATTCACGCCCATTCAATTCCAAGACCCCCCCCGAGGTATTAGACGAATAGCCTTTAAGGGCCGCTTCCAATTGATCGTGTGTGATACCCAACTCCGCCATACGCGTGGTGTTGGGTTGCACCTGAAATTGACGAACTTCACCCCCGATGGGGATAACCTGTGCCACACCTGGGATGGCCATGAGTCGGGGACGCAATACCCAGTCGGCATACTCGCGCACCTGCATAGATGAAATTTTTGTTGCATCAATGGGGATCGCGATTTGCATAATTTCACCCATGATGGAGCTGATGGGCCCCATGCGTGGAATCACCCCAGCNNGTTTTCCAGTCAAAGGTCACGTAAATGAAGGATAGACCTGCGCTGGACACCGAGCGCACACTTTCCACACCCGGCAAACCATTCATAGTGGTTTCCAGGGGGAAGGTGATGAGTTGCTCCACTTCCTCGGAGGCCATCCCCCCCGCTTCGGTCATGATCGTCACGGTAGGTTTGTTCAGATCAGGAAAAACATCCACGGGGGTTTGCGACAAGGTGAACGCCCCGTATGCCAT
The DNA here is from genome assembly GCA_002381045.1 of Rhodoferax sp. UBA4127. Classification (GTDB taxonomy): domain Bacteria; phylum Pseudomonadota; class Gammaproteobacteria; order Burkholderiales; family Burkholderiaceae_C; genus Rhodoferax. The sequence goes on along the minus strand of DFWT01000226.1, from coordinate 1,876 downwards.
CAGCACCAGACTGGCAATGATCACCAGCAGCCTGTTACTCAGGCTGTTATCAAGAAGCCACTTAAACATGGGTCAGGTTCCTTATCAACGGATTTGGTTGATCAAGGTGGCCGCCTGCGTGGCAATCCGGTCTCCGGCTTTGATGCCAGAGGTGATTGCAACAGACACACCGTCCAGGGGTTCAGCGGTGACCGTGCGGGGTTCAAACCGCTCTGGTGCTGTTTTGACCCACAAAATCGTCTGATTTGCCGGGTTTTTCATCAACGCCGAAGCCGGAACACGCAAGCCCTTCACAGTTGTGGCGGTCTGGACGTACAGTTTGACGGATTGCCCCACTGCCAGCTTGGACAAGGCTGCGCCCTCACCACGGAATATCATCGGCAGCGCCTGCTCACGCAAACTGCGAGCCGCACCCACAAACGTCAGGGGCACACGCTCTGAACCTACGGCGAGAGCCGCACCCGCTACATTGCTGGCGACTTCTGCGTCATAGGCCAAAGCCTCAATGCGCAATCTTTTGGGATCAACCACTTCAAACACCAGTTCGCGTGCGTCAACAACTTGACCCGTGACCACGCTGCTCGATGCGATAACACCTGAAACAGGTGCGACCAGTGCATCACGACTGTTCAAACCGGCATTCACGGCAGAAACACGTTCGGTCAAACTGCTGACTTCGCTCTCGCTGGCCTCGATGTCCTTGCGCGGCACCGTGTCCGAGAGCTCGCGCAGACGCGCAAGGCGCTTGTCGGCCAGGGCTTTGGCGGCACGCAGTTCTGCCAATTGCGCCGCCTGATTTGAACGCTCAAGTACACCACTTGACGGTGTGACATACGCCAAAATATCCCCTTTTTTGACTGCTTGCCCTACGCTTGGCAAACCAAGTGTCCCTGCGGAGATACGTCCTGCGACCAGTGCTTGGACCTTACCACCTGCATTGGGGTCCATGACAACCTTGCCCGCCAATTCGATAGAGCGCGGTAGGTCACCAACCGCCACGGGTAGCGTGCGCACACCAATTTGGCGTTGTGCGGGCTTGGGTAGAAAGACACTGCCATCAGGCAATCTTTTGGGGCCACTGCTGTTGACTGCAGCAGGCGCATCACCATGGTCATGCCCATCACCAGCTTGCGCTGACAAAGCCAAAGACAAACTTGCCAAAGCCCATACGGCTACTTTCAGTACAGATTTCTTCATGCCACACCTCCAACACGGTTGATTCGATTGGCACGGACACGACGCCATCCCCAGACCATCAGCGCTAAAGCGCTCAGCACCCCCAAGGCCCATAAACCGTAGAGCTTCCATGCCTGGCTGCTCGTGGCTTCATCGGTGTGTGTATCCTTATGAATGTCCAGATCGCCCGCGAGCAGATCGGTCTCTTTTCCGGCAAACACGGTCGCAGATACAGCAATCTCACCGGGTTTGAGTTCTTGTGCCAGCATGGCTTCGAATTCGCCTTCACCATGTGGTTTTACGGGAACCTTGACACCTCCCAATTCAAGTTCCAACTTGGCATCCTTGACAGGACTGTTGTCGCTCGTTCGGTCCAGGTAGAGGGTTATCTGTTTGCCGTTCACAACGCCAACCAGTTCAAAATTCTCTGACACAGCAGAAAACCGTGGTTGCGCTGGACCCGCAGCCGACACCGGTGCTTCACCGTGATCATGGCCATCGCCAGCCCAGGCGGTGAACGTCGTCATAGCGAGCAGTGCCACCGCGCCCAAGGTTCTTAACCTTTTGTTTAAATTCATCATTTGATTCCTAAAATTTGCTAGTTGTATGTTTTGAATGAGCGTTACGTTGGCAACAATCCAAGCGCTTGACGCAATGCCGATACGGCAGCAGCCAGATCAACACGGACGCGGGCAGCTTG
>DFWT01000201.1 GCA_002381045.1 Rhodoferax sp. UBA4127 | reverse complement strand
GACCCCTGGCCTGCCGTCAGGGATTTCAGCCGATTCTGGTAGTCGCCCAATTCGGCCAGTGGCATCTGCCCGGTGATGACCACAATACCGTTTGCGCGAGCCTGCGAACCAGTGATGTGGCCCCGCTTGGCGGCCAGGTCGCCAGTGAGGTCGCCCATGGCAGACTCAGGCGTCACCACTTCGATGTTGACCAGTGGCTCCAGTACGATGGGTTTGGCAGCCCGCACGGCCTGCAGCGTGGCCTTGCGCGCAGCGGCCACNNCGCCGCCCTTGACCACATCGACGAACTCAAAACCCGCACCACGGGCCAGCGGTTCAACACGCAGCATGACTTCACCAAATTGGCCAGCGCCACCGCTTTGCTTTTTGTGTCGGCAATGGCCTTCGGCGTTGCCAGTGATGGTCTCAATATAGGCAATCTGTGGAGTACTGGTGGTTAGCGATAACTTGAATTGCTGCTCCATGCGCAACAGCTTGGCGCGCAGGTGCATGTCGCCCAAGCCGCGGATCACGGTCTCATTGGTGCCGGGATGGCGCTCCACGGCGAAGCAGGGGTCTTCTTGTTCGAGCTTGTGCAAGATTTCAAACAGGCGCTGCTCGTCACCTTTGCGTTGGGTTTGAACGGCCAAGCCTTGCATGGGTTGCGGCAGGCTCAGGGGTTTAAGGTGAATGTGGTCTTCGTCATGCGAGTCATGCAGCACGCAGTCAAACACCAGTTCCTCCACCTTCGCCACCGCACCAATGTCACCTGGCATCAAGGTGTCAACTTCAACGTATTCCTTGCCTTGCAAACGGTACAGGTGGTTGACCTTGAAGGCGTGTTTGCTGGCGCCCACAAACAATTGCATGTCTTTTCGCAGCGTCCCTTGGTGAAGCTTGAAGATACCCACCTTGCCAATAAATGGATCAATCACCACCTTGAACACATGGGCCAGCACATGCAGCTGCGGGTCAGGTTGCGCCTGGAAGCCTTGCGAATCCTGGACCTTGTCGCCTCGGTAAAACGGTGGTGGGTTTCCCTCGGCCGGGTTGGGCGCCAGTTTGACCAACGCGTCGATCAGTTGCGGCACACCGGCACCGGTCTTGGCAGATACAAACAGGATGGGAACCAAGTGCCCGGCGCGCAGAGCCGCTTCAAAAGGTGCATGCAAATCGGCTGGACTCGGGTCGACACCGTCTTCCAGATAACGCGCCAAGAGGGTCTCGTCTTCTTCAATCAATTGATCGATCAAGGTGCGGTGCGCCACAGCCACAGATGCAAAGTCGCTTTCGCCGTCGTCATGGCCCAGCAATTCCACCACTTCACGGCCGTGACCTGTGGGCAGGTCAAGCAATAAACACTGTTTGCCAAAGCGCTCCCGAATTTCTTCTACCAAGGCGCTCAGGTCGATGTTGTCGGCATCAATCTTGTTGACCACGATCATGCGGCACAAGCCGCGCTCACCGGCCAGAGTGAACATGCGCTCGGTGCTGAGTTCAATGCCGGTCTGAGCGCTGATGACAATCAGAGCCGTATCTGCCCCAGCCAAGGCGCTGATGGCTTGACCCGCAAAATCCGGGTAGCCGGGGGTGTCGATCAGGTGGACCAATGTGCCCGCCGTTTGCAGACTGACGATGCTTGACTGCAGCGAGTGGCCCAACTGCTTTTCCACAGGATCAAAGTCGCATACGGTGTTGCCCTTTTCCACCGACCCGCGGCTGGCAATCGCGCTGGTGGCAGCAAGCAAACTCTCAGCAAGGGTGGTTTTTCCAACGGCACCGTGTCCAGCCAAAACCACACTGCGGATCTGTTCAGATGTGTAACTACCCATCGTTGTACCTTCTTGAAATGCGGAGTGGCGTGCAGTTTACGCCCGGACTAGGGGTTAACCATGTGATCCACATCAGAGGTTTTTCCCATCCACGATGCCAATCACGCACCAATGATTTTGGCAAATTATGCCTTTAGCCCATTATAAATAAGGGCTAATAGCTATGAATACATGAGCTAAAGGGGGTGTTCAGTGTAAAACTTGCCACCGTGATAGAGCAGCGGTGACGACCCCGCTTGGTGGCTACAGCGTTCGACCTCGCCGACAAAAATCACATGGTCGCCTTCCACATAACGACTGCGGTTAAAGCACTCAAAACTGGCCACCGTGCCAGTGAGCAAAGGCGCACCGCTTTGGCCATCCACAAAGGCCACATCGGCAAACCGGTCGGTGTGCCGGGTGGCAAAGCGCTGTGCGAGTGCTTGCTGATCAGCGCCCAAAATGTTGATGGCGTAATGGCTGCCGGTGCGAAAAGCCGCCATGGAACTGGCGGCTTGTGACAGGCTCCAAAGCACCAACGGCGGGTTGAGTGAGACGGAGTTAAATGAGTTGGCGGTCAGGCCCACCAAGGACCCATCTGGCGCACGCGCTGTCACGATGGTGACGCCGGTTGCAAACATTCCGAGGGCAGTGCGAAATTCGGCGCTGGAGAAATGGGGTGCGCGGGCGCGCTTGGCTTCAGTGGTCACGGACATCCGACAAATTTAACCGATTACTGGGGTGGCGCAGGGCTGCTTGCCCAATCGTTGTTTGCAATGTGTTCCTCCAGTGCCGAGCGGGCCATCGGCCGGGCCACCAGGAAACCTTGGATCAGGGTGCAGCCCAGTTCCAGCAGCCGCTGGCGTTGGGCTTCGGTCTCAACGCCCTCTGACACAATTACTGCGCCCATGGTCTGCCCGAGCGCGATGATGGCTTTCACAATGGCCACAGAGCGCTGGTTGTCAGTCATGTCGTTGACAAAGGTTTTGTCAATTTTTAACTCGGCAAGTGGCAACTTCTGGATGTAGGACAGCGATGAATACCCGGTACCAAAATCATCCACCGAGAAGCTCAACCCCAACGCGCACAACTCGTGCATCTGGTTCACTACTTTCAGGGGCTCCTGCATCATCACCCCTTCGGTGATTTCCAGCCGCAGCTTTTCTGCCCGCGCACCCGTTTGCAGCAAGATGCGCGACACCCGTGCCACAAATCCGGGGTCATTGAACTGGCGAGGACTGACGTTGATGCTCAGCGTCATGTCACAAAGCGCCGGCATGTTCGCCCAACGCCGCAGGGTTTCGCACGCGGTCTGTACTACCCAGTAACCCATGGCCACGATGGCGCCGGAGTCTTCGGCCAACGGGATGAATTCCACCGGTGACACCAGTCCGCGGCTGGGGTGTTGCCAGCGCATCAGGCATTCGGCACCCATGGCCAAATTCTGCGCGTCCATCTGGGGCTGATACAGCAAGAACAGCTGGCCGTCGCGCAGCGCCACATTCAGGTCGTTGCTTAGCGCCATGCGTTCGCTGAGTTGGCGCTGTGCCAGCGGGTCATACTGGCGGATCAGGTTTCGACCGTCCTGCTTGGACTTGTACATGGCCACGTCGGCGCGCTTGAGCACTTCAGTGAGTGGCTCCTCCTTGTGACCAAACAGGGCCACGCCAATGCTGCCGCTGCAGCTGTAACGCAGATGCTGAAGCTGCGGGTCCATATCGTTTGGCGTTTCAAAGTCAAACGGGTCCAGCATGGTGTGATGTATGCGCTGTGCCAGCACCATGGTTTGGGCCATGGCGTGGGTCTCGTTGGGCACCAAGTCAGCCATCATCACCACAAATTCATCGCCACCTAGTCGCGCCACCAGGTCGTTGGGGCCTAGCAAAAAAGACAAGCGCTGCGACAGGCGGCAAAGCAGTTCGTCACCCACGGTGTGACCATGGGCATCGTTAAGGTCTTTGAAATGGTCCAGATCAATGAACATCAAACTGGCCAGGCGACCCCGGTCCAGGCAGTCGCGCATGGTCAGCGCCAGTGTCTCCATAAACTTGCGACGGTTAGGCAACTGGGTCAGGTGGTCAAAGTAGGCCAGTTGGCGAATTTCGTTCTGCGCCTTCTTTTGCAAAGAGATGTCGGTGAACGAGCCCACAAACCCGCTCAACCCAATGGCTTTATTGCGTACCGCCGAGATGGAAACCATACACGGTACGTTGTGACCCAGCTTATGCCGGCACCACAGCTCCCCCTGCCAGCGGCCATTGGCCTGGATCTCTTGCCACACACCGCGCAGTGCGCCGTCTTCTATCGCAGAGCCACGCAGAATGCTGGTGGCCTGCCCCTGCAAGTCTTCCTGGCTGTACCCCAGCACCCAGGTCATCGCGGTGTTGGCCCGCTGAATGCGGGTGAGTTCATCGGTCACGATCAAGCCAACCTGGCTATTAAACGCAGCCGCAGTCAGTTCCAGATCGGCCTGGGTGGCACGACTCAATTGGGTGAGCTCAAGCAGGTGCTGGTTGCTGCGCCACACTTTGAGCAGAACCAGCAACATTGCAATGGCGACCAGTGCCAGAGCCAGCTTGATTGGACCCTCATAATGTTCCCAAACCGAGTCCCAAATGGCCTCTTCGGGCGCGCCGGGGTAGGCATGCCTGCGGCGCATCAGTTCTTCGACACCGGTGTAATTGGCAGGTACGGTAAAACCTTGAATCCCTCCCGCCTTTGCCGCGTGAGAGTCGGCGGGTATTTGCAGCAACGCCACCAGCACCGCCTTGGTCAGGGCGTTGGATGTACCCGGCATCGCCGCCCAGGGCCATTCCGGGTAAAGGTCGGTCGACAGCAGTTGTGGAAACCGGGTAGTGGGTTGCTGGTTTAGCACCCGCAACTGGGCCAGGTCAAGCTGGCCGCTACCGGCCATTTGTTCAAGCACACCGGTGCGCACGATGCCCACATCGGCCTCACCAGCCACCACCGCCTGCACCACCCGGCTGTGGGGCACACCCAGAAAACTCAACTTCACTGCCTTCGGATCGCTCAAATCAACATGGTTGTCGACCAGTATGTCAGCGCCGGCCAGATAACCTCCCAACGAATTCAGACCCACAGCGGCCACCCGCTTGCCAGCCACATCACTCAACGTTTGAATTGCAAGATCTTTGCGGGAAAAAATGACACTGCCAAATTCAGCCACCACCTGTTCACCGATGCGCCTGCTTAGCGTGGCCATGGGTCGCAGTTTGTGCTGGTTGCGCAGCACCACATAGTGCTCGGGGTTGGTTAGAACAAATGCCAGACGTTGGTGCGCAACTTCGTCGTCAAGCTCCTCGTAGCTCAGGGGCACGATCTGAAATTCGGTGTTGGCAACGGCCTGCGCCAGACTCACAGCAGTGGGCTGCCATTGCGCCAGGGTGGCCGCCTTGTCCTGAAAAGCCAGCACCCCAATGCGCACCGGCTCTGCGGACAGAGCGCTCCCCATCCACAGACAATAGCCCAGGAAGAGGATCAGGTGACGAAGTCGAGGCATGGTCAAAATTAAACCATGCCTTACGAAATGGTGTGGGCCGATTTAACTGCCAAGTAGCTCCCAGCGCTCCAGCGCTGTCATCAAGGCGTCATCTATTTCGGCGCTTCGCTGCGCCAGTTTCATGGCCCGCGCGTTGTCCACCGCGTACAAGCTGCCGTCGGCCAGCTGGTCGTTGATGTCTTTTTGCTCGGTCTCCAGCGCTGCAATCATGTCGGGCAAGCCGTCCAGTTCGCGCTGCTCTTTGAAGCTCAGTTTGCGGGACTTTTGCGCCGGCGCAGAGGGTGTCGCAGCGACTGATGGTGCGCCGGGTATGGATGCAGGTTTTGATAGCGCTTCACGCCCGTAGTTAAATGGCTGCGCACCTTTTTGACCGTTGCTTTTGGCAATCTCATTGGCCCGCTTGGTTTGCGTCAACCAGTCGGTGACGCCGCCCTCAAATTCGCGCCATTGGCCATTGCCCTCGAAGGCAATCGTGCTGGTGACCACGTTGTCCAGAAAGGTGCGGTCGTGGCTGACCAGAAACACCGTGCCGTCGTAGTTTTGCAGCAGGTCTTCCAGCAGCTCCAGAGTGTCAATGTCCAGGTCGTTGGTAGGCTCGTCCAGCACCAGCACATTGGCCGGTCGGGCAAACAGGCGCGCCAGCAGCAGGCGGTTGCGTTCGCCACCGCTCAAAGACCGTACCGGTGAATTGGCACGGGCGGGTGAGAACAAAAAGTCCCCCAGGTAGCTTTTGACGTGCTTCTTCTGGTTTCCGATTTCGATCCACTCGGAGCCGGGGCTGATGAAGTCTTCCAAGGTGGCATCCAGGTCCAGCGCATTGCGCATCTGATCAAAATAGGCCACGGTGATGTTTGCCCCCTGGCGCACGGTGCCCCAGGGGCTGTGGCCTGGTTCCGGTGCGGGTGAGATGGCAGGCGCCGGGTCGGCCTTGAGTTCACCCAGAATGAGTTTGAGCAGGGTTGTCTTGCCTGCGCCATTGGGTCCAAGCAGACCAATTTTGTCACCACGCAAAATGGTGGCCGAAAAGTTGTCCACGATTTTGCGTTCGCCATAACTCTTGGACACATGTGTCATCTCTGCCACCAGCTTGCCGCTGGACGCACCACTGGCAATGTCCATGTTCACACTGCCAACAGCTTCACGGCGTGCCTGATGCTTGGCGCGCAGCTCGCCCAAACGCACGATACGGGCCTGCGCGCGGGTGCGCCGGGCTTCCACGCCTTTGCGAATCCACACCTCTTCTTGCGCCAGCAGCTTGTCGGCGCGGGCGTTGATCACGGCCTCTTGCGCGGCCTGCTCTTCCTTTTGCACCAAGTAGGCTGCAAAGTTGCCGGGGTAGGACAGCAGCCGGCCCCGATCGAGTTCAATGATGCGGGTGGCCACGTTGTCCAGAAACGAGCGGTCGTGGGTGATGGTGACGATGCTGCCTTTGAAGTCACAAAGCAAGCCTTCCAGCCACTCGATGCTGTCCAGGTCCAGATGGTTGGTGGGCTCGTCGAGGAGCAGCAGGTC
>DFWT01000009.1 GCA_002381045.1 Rhodoferax sp. UBA4127 | reverse complement strand
TCACCAACGCGGTGCTGTTCAGTTTCATCATGGCCAACGAAAACATTCCGCAGGCGTTAGCCGACTGGATGTTGGGCAATGGTCTGGGCATGATCACCTTCTTGTTGGCGGTGAACGTCATGCTGTTGTTGGCGGGCAATTTCATGGAGCCCTCCAGCATCGTGCTGATCTTTGCGCCCANNTTTCGAACTCACGGTAGCGGTATGGCCATGGCTCTTGGCCATGCTGTGTTTCCTGGGTGTGGTGACCTACTGGCCAGGCCTGTCCCTCTGGTTCCCACGCATGCTCGGAATGATGTAAGAAATAGTCTTCTAGCCCTTATGAAACAGGGGCTAGAAGCTATATTAAGTATAGTAATTAGGTCTGCTGACTCCGCCTAGCCTGCACTTATGAAGTGCTGCGTCGCTTCCATATCGCTTCCCAAGCGACCCATTTCTAAGCGTTCACTTCCCGCATTTCTGAGATTCATTTTGTAGGGTACATCTACGAAGGGTGATCGACCATGCCTCCAGTCCCAGCCAATTTTGAAGCGCTGTTGGCGCGCCATGGAAATGCTGCGCACCGGTTGGTGCAAATTCTGCGGGAACTACAGAACCAGGAAAAGTGGTTGTCGCGAGACACACTGAGCGCCGTGGCTCACACCCTGAAGCTGCCGCTTGCCCATGTTGAAGGGGTGGCTGGTTTCTACCGCTTTTTCCATAGCAGCCCGGTCGGCGAATACCGCGTGCTTTTCAGCGACAACATCACTGANNCGCATGGGCGGTAGCGAGGAGATGATGCGCCACTTTCGCCATCTGCTCAAAATAGAAACCAACAAAGTACGGGCAGACGGCCGGGTAAGCGTGTCAACCACTTCGTGCACCGGCCTTTGTGACCAGGGTCCCGCCGCACTCATCAACCACCATCAGATCGTGACGCGTCTCACACCTGGACGCATTGAACACATGGCGGCCCTGATTGAGCGTCAGGTGCCACCNNTGCCGCAGCACTGGCGCGCGGCCCCCAAGGAATGCTTGATGATGTCAAACGTTCCAAACTGCGGGGTCGCGGTGGCGCAGGTTATGCCACTGGCACCAAATGGCAGTTATGCCGAAATGCCCGTTCTGACACACACTACGTGGTGTGCAATGCCGACGAGGGCGAACCTGGAACCTTTAAAGACCGGGTACTTCTCACCAGCTATACAGATACGGTGATCGAAGGCATGACCATTGCAGGCTTCGTCGTGGGGGCGCGCAAAGGCTTGATTTACTTGCGGGGCGAATACCGCTATTTGCTCGACTCGCTGCAAGCCGTGATTGAGCGGCGTCGTCAACAAGGCCTGCTTGGAAGTTCCATTCAGGGCAGGGCGGGATTCGACTTTGACATAGAAATCCATGTGGGTGCCGGTGCCTATGTGTGTGGCGAAGAGTCTGCGCTCATTGAGTCACTTGAAGGAAAAAGGGGCACACCGCGGATCCGCCCGCCGTTTCCTGTGGAGCGCGGCTACCTGAATCAGCCCACCACGGTAAACAACGTCGAAACGTTTTGTGCCGTGACCCATATTGCCGTGCACACCGGTGCTTGGTGGGCCTCGATCGGCACGCCGCAATCAACCGGGACCAAAATTCACTCGGTGTCAGGCGACTGTGAGCGCCCTGGCCTGTACGAATACCCGTTTGGTACCCGAATCGGACGCATCCTTGAAGATTGTGGGGCGCGCAACACCCAGGCCGTGCAGGTGGGTGGCCCGTCTGGCGTGTGCCTTTCGGCCATGGAGTTTGGGCGGCGTATTGGGTTTGAAGACGTGCCGACTGCGGGTGCCTTCATGGTGTTTGACCGCACCCGCGACATGTTTGAAGTGGCCTTGAATTTCGCGCAGTTCTTCGCCCACGAAAGTTGCGGCTTTTGTACACCTTGCCGTGTCGGCACCGAACTTGTCGTGCGACGCATGGGCAAACTCAAACGCGGCTATGGCTCTAGCGAAGATGTCCAAGTGCTGTATGAATTGGACAAGCTGATGCACGGCTCCACCCACTGCGGTCTAGGCGCGGCTGCCTGCAATCCGCTGCGCGACACCATTGCCAAATTCCGTCCGGCCTACGAGCAGCACATGAAATCCCTGCACTTCGCTCCCGGTTTCGATATGGATGCCGAGCTTTCACAAGCCCGCCTGGCGACCGGTCGAGACGACAGCGGCGCACACCTGGAGACACTCGCATGAGCCAAAACGATCGCATTGACGCACTGAGTCCAGGCACCTTCATCCTGGATGGCGAAGAAATCGACTTTGGCCCCGGCGAGTCCATTCTGGAAGCTGCCACGCGCACCGGGCACTACATCCCGCATCTGTGTTGGCACCCGGAGTTTGGTGCCAAGGGCTCGTGCCGGCTGTGTACGGTGCGGATCAACGGGCGCATTGGGGCCGCATGTGCGGTGCAAGCGGCATCGGGCCAGGAAGTGGAGAGCAACACCGACGATCTGAACGGATTGCGTAAGACACTGCTGCAAATGATTTTCATTGAGGGCAACCACTTTTGCCCCTCCTGCGAAAAGAGCGGCAACTGCAAGCTACAGGCCACTGCCTACGACATGGGTATGGATGGACCATACTTTGAGGAGTTCTATCCTGAGCGCCGGGTTGACGCGACCCACCCCGACCTGCTGCTCGATCTCAACCGCTGCATTCTGTGCTCGCTATGTGTGCGGGCCAGTCACGACGTGGACGGCAAGGATGTATTTGCAATCGGTGGACATGGCATCCAGACGCATTTGCTCATCAACAGTCCCAGCGGCAAAATGGTAGACAGTGAACTCAAGGCCACGGATCGGGCGGCCAACGTGTGCCCCGTGGGTGCCATTCTGCACAAGCGGGTCGGCTTTGCTACCCCCATCGGCAAACGCAAGTTTGACGCGGTGGCATTGTCTGAGCAGGTCGAGGAGACTCGGATATGAATGCGCCTGTGATGAACCACCCACGAAAACTCAAGCTCGCCACCGTGTCGTTGGCAGGCTGCTTCGGCTGTCATATGTCTTTTCTGGACATTGATGAGCGGCTGCTCGAATTGTTGGAACTTGTGGAGTTTGATCGGTCGCCCCTGACCGACATCAAGACCATTGGCCGTTGCGATATCGGCCTGATTGAGGGCGGCTTGTGCAATGCCGAGAATGTGCATGTGCTGCGTGAGTTCAGGGCAAGTTGCAAAATCCTGATCGCTATGGGCGCATGTGCGGTCAACGGCGGGTTGCCAGCCCAGCGCAACCAGCGCGATGTTGGACAAATGATGCACGATGTGTACTGTCGGCAAGTCGGCGGCACCGCTGGCAATCAGATCCCCGACGACCCGGAACTGCCACTGCCGCTCAACCGTGTACATCCCATTCATGAGGTCGTGCACATCGACTACTTTTTACCGGGCTGCCCACCCTCGGGTGATGCCATTTGGACCTTTTTGACAGATTTACTGGCTGGTCGCACACCGCATTTGGGCCACGGCCTGTTGCACTACGACTGAGCTTGACGAGGAGACACCATGAGCTTTGAACTTGAAACTGCAGCCAACCCGAAGGGCCTGCGTCGTATTGCGATCGACCCGGTCTCACGGGTAGAAGGTCACGGCAAGGTCACCTTGCTGCTCGATGAGAACAACCAAGTCCAGCAAGCGCGACTGCACATTGTGGAGTTCCGCGGTTTCGAAAAGTTTATCGAGGGAAGACCTTACTGGGAGGTGCCCGTGATGGTGCAACGCCTGTGCGGCATCTGCCCGGTATCGCACCATCTGGCTGCGTCCAAAGCGTTCGACCGTGTGCTGGGTGCCACCCCCATCACCGCCAGTGCAGAGGCGGTGCGACGGCTGATGCATTACGGCCAGATGTTGCAATCGCATGCCTTGCATTTTTTTCATCTCTCGTCGCCCGACCTGTTGTTTGGATTCAGTTCACCTGTCGCCCAGCGCAACATCGTTGGTGTGGCGCAAACCCACCCGGAGGTCGCCAAAAAGGGCATTTTGCTGCGCAAGTTCGGCCAGGAAATCATTCGCATCACCTCAGGCAAGCGCGTCCACGGCACCGGCGCTGTGCCGGGCGGCGTCAACAAACTCGTCACCACAGAAGAACGTGATGCTCTCAAGCAGGATTTGTCGCAGATGCTTCAGTGGGCACAGGACTCCGTGGACATCGCCAAGTCACTGCACGCTCAGAGCGATGTGATGTACCGCGAGTTTGGTAGCTTTCGCTCGAATCTTTTGTCTTTGGTGCGCGCCGATGGCGCGATGGACCTGTACGACGGTGTCTTGCGGGTACGCGATGCGAATGGTCGAATTCTTTTCGACGGTGTGGACGATCAGAAGTACTTGGACCTGATTGAGGAAGAAGTGCGCTCCTGGAGCTACATGAA
>DFWT01000153.1:3333-6251 GCA_002381045.1 Rhodoferax sp. UBA4127 | reverse complement strand
CGCCAGCACCATGGTGGGGCAGAGTGTGGCCATGCCAGTGGCCATCGCACCCGTCGGTTCGGTCGGCATGCACCATGCCGATGGTGAGATTTTGGTGGCACGCGCAGCCGCGCGCTTCGGCATCCCGTTCACGCTTTCCACCATGANNCGAACGCCTGATCGACCGCGCCAAAGCGGCGAACTGCAGCGCGCTGGTTTTAACGCTGGACCTGCAGATCTTGGGGCAACGGCACAAAGACTTGAAAAACGGCCTCAGCGTGCCGCCCAAACCCACTCTACGCAACTGGCTCAACCTGGCCACCAAGCCGCGCTGGTGNNTCGCCTGAACTGGGGCGACGTGCAATGGATCAAGAAGCGCTGGGGTGGCAAACTCATCCTCAAAGGCATTCAAGATGTGGAGGACGCCCGCTTGGCCGTGGCCAGTGGTGCCGACGCGCTGATCGTCAGCAACCATGGCGGGCGCCAACTGGACGGTGCGCAAAGCAGCATTGAGGCGCTGCCAGCCATCGTGGAAGCCGTTGGCTCGCAGATTGAAGTGCACATGGATGGCGGCATTCGCAGCGGGCAGGATGTACTCAAAGCCCGCGCTTTAGGTGCGCGGGGCACCTACATTGGCCGCGCGTTTCTGTACGGCCTGGGCGCCATGGGCGAAGCAGGTGTGACCAAGTCGCTGGAGATCATCCAAAAGGAACTCGACCTGACCATGGCATTTTGTGGCCATACGCAGATTGACACGGTAGACAAAGGTATTTTGCTGCCGGGGACGTATCCGACGTAATTGCCATATAACTTCAACTAATCGGCAACGGCCCAATGTTTTGGATTCTATTTTTTGGGAGTAGCAATGGATAAACGCCGTTGGACAGTTCTGCCCACACGCTTTCTCTGGCTTTTCGGCCGATGGTGCCTGGTAGCGTCTGCGGTTTTGCTCCAAACCGCAATTGCTGCAGAAAATCGCTGCACCGAAATTGCAAAGCTTAAACTGGCCGACGCCAAGGTCGTCGCGGCGCAGCATCATTCGGCCGGACGCTTCACCCCAGCGGTGGGCGCCGCATTTGATGTAGCCCAAGCCTACTGTCTTGTCGAAGTGGTCGCGCGACCAACACCTTCGTCAGAGATTCAGATCGAAGTCTGGCTACCTGAAGCCGCCAAATGGAACGGGCGTTTTTGGGGTCTGGGCAATGGGTCGTTTGCCGGCCAAATTGCTCACAGAGGTCTGGGCTTGCGGGTCGGTGCAGGTTACGCGGTAGTGGCTACCGATACAGGTCATCAGGCCGACCCTTCCGATTCTCAATGGGCGCTTAGGCAACCCGAAAAAGTCGCCGACTACGGGCACCGCGCAATCCACCTGGCTGCCGTCCACGGCAAAGCAGTTACTGAGGCCTATTTTGGTCGGAAGCCTGATCGTTCCTATTTCAGCGCCTATTCCAACGGAGGCCGCCAAGCCCTGATGCTGGCGCAGCGCTATCCTGACGACTACGATGGCATCATCGCTGGTGCGCCCGCGAACGAACTTACCAACCTATACAGCGGGTTGGCACAGTTCCAAGCTCACCTGTTGGTCAATCCAGCTGCCCATTTGTCCGCCGCGCAACTCGCAAACCTGTCGGCGGCAGTGCTGAAGGCTTGTGACCACCTTGATGGCGTAAGTGACGGTGTCATTGAAAACCCTTTGCGCTGCAATTTCGATCCGGACGTGCTGGCCTGCAACGCGGAATCAAGCGCGAACTGCCTGAGCCCAGCGCAGATTTCAGGCGTGCGACGCCTCTACGAAGGCTTGCATCTCACACCCGATCAGGCTGCGGTGGGCGGCCTGTCGTACGGTTCAGAGGACCGCTGGCACGCATTTCTGTATGGCGACAAACCGGGTAGCGCAGAGTTCTATGCGCCCGTCCTTGGATTCTTCCGCCACATGGTGCAAGACGACAACGGCTGGGACTTGAAACAGTTCGAGCTAGACCGGGAAGGCCAAAAGGCCCAGCGCAAGTTGGCTGTGGTTCTGGACGCCGCTGATCCCGACATTGGACGCTTTGTGGCACGAGGCGGCAAGCTGATCCTTTGGCATGGGTGGAATGACGTGGTGGTGCAGTCTTCGTTTGCTGTGGCCTATCACGCCAAAGTCCTGCGGAGCTTGGGGCCGGCTGTGGCCACCCGTACGGTCCGGTTGTTCATGGCACCGGGAGTCGAGCACGGGATCGGGGGGCCGGGGCCAGATCGCTTCGGGCAGCATTCTTCTGCTGACGGTGACCCAGAACGCAGCCTGGGTGCCGCATTACGTCGTTGGGTCGAGCAAGGTGTTGCGCCAGACCGGGTCATCGCTGTCAGGCACCGTGTTCCGACCGACCCAACAACCGAGGTGATCCGCTCCCGCCCGTTGTGCGCCTGGCCTAAATTCGCGGTCTATCGCGGCCAAGGCAGCACCGATGCCGCTGAGAACTTCAATTGCGCCGAATAGGTTTAGTCATCAGTCGCAACGACGAACCTGCCAAACCTATACCCGGAGCGGACAAATCAAAGATCGGTAACAGCTAGTGTGAACTAAACCACCTGCAAATGGTGCGTCACCAGCTTGAAGTCAGCGTCTTCGGGGAAGGACTTGATGGCAAATCCCAGGCCCTTCATGAGCTTGAGCATGTTGGGGTTGTTGGCCAACACCAGGCCTTCAATTTCCGTCAGGCCTTTTTCACGGGCGAAGTCCATGATGGACAACATCAACCTTGAGCCCAAACCTTTGCCCTTGAACTCGTCAGCCACCACCAGCGAGAATTCGCAGGTGCTGCGGTCCGGGTTGGTGATATACCGTGACACGCCCACGATCCGGGTGGACTCGATCGTTTGCCCTTCCAGATTGGTCGTTTCTTCTGTCACCAAAGCCACCAGCGCCATCTCGCGGTCATAGTCGATCAGCGTGAAGCGCG
>DFWT01000153.1:0-3266 GCA_002381045.1 Rhodoferax sp. UBA4127 | reverse complement strand
TCCACGATGATGGGGTTGATGTCCATCTCGCGCAATTGCGGTAATTCACACACCATTTCAGAAACCCTCAGCAAAATCTGCTCAAGCGCCTCCAGGTTCGCCCCCGGTGCCCCACGCCAGGCGCCCAGTGTCTCCGCAACCCGCGAGCGCTCGATCATTCGACGCGCCAGAAACTGATTCAAGGGCGGCAGTTCCATGGTGCGGTCGTTGATGAGTTCGATCATGGTGCCACCGGCGCCAAAGGCGATGGTGGGGCCAAACGGCTCATCGGTGACCAAGCCCACGCACACTTCACGGCCACGTTTTTGGTTGGACATGTTCTGAATGGTGATGCCGTTGATGCGCGCATTCGGCATCAACTTGCTCACCGTTTGCATCATGTCCACAAAGGTGTCGCGCACGCCGGTGGCGTTCATGATGTTCAGCGCCACGCCTTGCACATCGGATTTGTGGCTGATGTCAGGCGAATCAATTTTGAGCGCCACTGGAAACCCCAACTGGGTGGCAATCATCATGGCTTCATTGGCGCTGCGCGCCAAGATGGTTTTGGTGACCGGAATATGGAAAGCCGCCAAAAGCGCCTTGGATTCCATTTCGGTGAGCACTTTGCGGCGTTCGGCCAGCACGCTTTCAATCAGCAGACGGGCACCTTCCACGTCGGGCTGTTTAAGGTCAGACAAAGGTGGCGGGGTTTGCTGGAGAAGTTGCTGGTTTTGGTAGAAGGATGCGATATTGCCAAACGCGCCCACTGCCGCTTCGGGCGTGCGGAAAGTGGGAATGGCGGCGTCGTTCAAAATTTTCCGTGCATCACCCACGGTGGCGTCGCCCATCCAGCAAGTCAGCAGCGGCTTGCTCACATGGCTGTTGAAATCTGCAATGGCCTTGGCGACTGCATCTGCCTCAACTCCGACCTTGGGCGAGTAAATCACCAGTATGCCGTCGACGTGACTGGCTTTGCTGACCGCTTCAATGGCCAGCCGGAAATGCTCGGGCGTGGCTTCTTCTGACACATCCAGCAGGTCCGTGAACGTTGCCAAAGGCGGCATCATCGCTTTCAACGCCAGTGCTTCCTGTGGCGACAGTCGACCCATTTCCAAATTGATTTCACTGATCCAGTCGGCGGCCAACACACCTGGCCCACCACCATTGGTCACGATGGCCAAACGCCGGCCCACTGGCCGATAGCGCGATGCCAGACATTTGGCCGCTGAAAACAAGGCCACAAACGAGCGCACCCTTACCGCGCCCGCGCGACGCAAGGCGGCATCAAACACATCGTCACTGCCCACAATCGCACCCGAATGGGTCAGCGCAGCCCGATGCGCGGGCGCCTTGCGCCCTGCCTTGAGCACAACCACCGGCTTGGCATTGGCCGCCGCACGCAACGCACTCATGAAGCGCCGGGCGTTGGTAATGCCTTCCAGGTAAACCACGATGCTGTGGGTTTTGGCATCTGCGGCCAAGAAGTCGAGCGCTTGCGCCAAGTCCACTGCCGTGTTCGGCCCCAGCGAAATCACGGTCGAAAATCCCACCGCGTTTTTCTTGGCCCAATCGAGAATCGACGAGGTGAGCGCGCCCGACTGCGAGACCAGCGCCAGCGGACCCGGCGTGGCCAAGGCACCGGCAATACTGGCGTTCAAATTCAAGTGGGGTCGCTGGAATCCCAGGCTGTTGGGGCCTAACAGATAGATGCCATCGCGGGTGGCAATCTTGTGCAAGTCGGAGGCCAACGACGCGTCAATGCCACTTGAGATCACCAGCGCTGCTTTGCACTTGATGCGCCCTGCAATCTCGAGTGCGGCCACCACTTCTGCCGGCGGTAAGGCAATGATGGCCAGATCGGCGTGGAGTGTCGCCAAGTCGGCCAGTGTGCCGCTCACCTGCACGTCCAGAAACGTAATCGTGCCAGCAAAGCGCTGAGCGGTGAGCGTTTGCCGCAGCGCCTGAGCCTGCGGTGTGTGGGTTTCAGGGCTGTCTGGCTTGCCTGCGAACACCACAATGGACGCCGGTGTGAAAAGCGCACTCAGAAAATGCTTATCCATGAAACTACCTATTGACTATTGATCGATGCAGTGAATGAAACCGCCCAAGCTTAACCTGTCTGTCTGCTATTTTGTTGACGTTGCGCACCACAGCGCAGAATCAATACCCTGATCAATTGCCCACGATGTTCCCCCACGCCACATGGCTAAAGTCCATCCAGCGCCCCATTTTGGTGCCAAACCCCAGCATTGGGAAACTGTGCCTGTAACGAAAGTGGCTCAATCCCCTTTGCGTCGCATTGCGCATTTGGACATGGATGCGTTTTACGCCTCAGTGGAGTTGCTGCGCTACCCACAACTCAAAGGATTGCCAGTGGTGATTGGTGGCGGGCGCCGGCCAGACGACGAAGCGCTGATCGCACAGTACGGTGACAGGCCCTTAAACAAGATCCCGGTAGACGCATTTCCCAGGCTCGCGGGCTACACCGGCCGCGGTGTCATCACCACAGCCACCTACGCGGCGCGCCAGTTTGGCGTGGGTTCGGCCATGGGGTTGATGAAAGCCGCCAAACTGTGCCCACAGGCGATTTTGCTGCCGGTGGACTTTGCAGAATACCGGCGCTATTCCCGGGCCTTCAAGGCCATCATTTTGGACATTGCGCCACTGATGGAAGACCGGGGCGTGGACGAGGTCTACATTGACTTCACCGATGTCCCAGGCGGGCAACGCGAGGGCGGCCGGGTGCTGGCGCGGCTGATTCAAAAAGCCATTTTTGACGCTACAGGCCTGACCTGCTCGGTGGGTGTGGCGCCCAACAAACTGCTGGCCAAAATGGCCAGCGANNTGCCGCAAGATCAATGGCATTGGCCCCAAGGCTGACGAAAAACTGCGTGGCCTGGGCATCAGCACCATTGGTGAACTGGCCCAAAAAGAGCTGGATTGGCTGATTGACCACTTTGGCCAAAAAACCGGCGCCTGGCTGCATGACGCCGCCCACGGCATTGACACGCGCCCGGTGGTGCTGGAGAGCGAACCGGTCTCGATCAGTCGTGAAACCACTTTTGAGCGCGACCTGCACGCTGTGCGTGACAAGGCCGAGCTGGGNNGGCATCAAGCTGCGGTATGACGACTTTAAAGGCGTGACGCGCGACCTGACCATCGAACATCCCACGGCGGACGCCCAACATATTCGCCGTGCCGCTGGCCTGTGCCTGAAGCGTGCACCCTTGACACAACGGCTGCGCTTGCTGGGTGTGCGGGTGGGCGCATTGGAAAAGACGGTC
>DFWT01000193.1 GCA_002381045.1 Rhodoferax sp. UBA4127 | reverse complement strand
TGCTCGGCGATGTCGACGAACTCGCAGCCACCGTAATAGCGC
Source organism: Rhodoferax sp. UBA4127 (assembly GCA_002381045.1). Taxonomy (GTDB): domain Bacteria; phylum Pseudomonadota; class Gammaproteobacteria; order Burkholderiales; family Burkholderiaceae_C; genus Rhodoferax. Next base: position 8,661 of record DFWT01000193.1, on the reverse strand, counting down.
TTGCCGGGATAACCTTCGGCGTATTTGTTGGTCAGTTGGGTGCCTTGCGCGGCCATGACGGCGGGCGAGGCGTAGTTTTCGCTTGCAATCAGCTCGATGTGGTCTTGCTGACGCTGGTTTTCAGATTGAATGGCTGCAAACAACTCGGGGTCGGTTTGCTCGATGAGGATGTTTTTGTTGAACATGGCAGTCCTTGAAGACGATGAGCCTGTGATGCTTAGCGGTTTTTTATGCCACCAGAATCCAGGGCTGCCCAGGCGAACGGCTGATCGCAGACCCCAGGCAGGTTCTGCGGCACGCTCCCCAGTGGTGTTCCCACGTCAGCAAGCCACCCGGTGGGTTGCTGCCTATCGCCAGTCGCGTGCCGAAGGATTTTAGCTGAGGGCCAGGACGCTTAGCGTGACACCATCGCTACAGTGGTGGCATGGTCGTTGCTGGCCAAAGGCGAGGCTTCGGCCGGGGCAAGCGATTCAATGGCCGGCACTGGGACGGACACGGTTTGCGGCGAGGTCAAGGGGACTGAGCGACCGGTGGCTACTTGCTGAAGCCGGCCGTACTCCACCATCACCTTCTCGGCGTAGCCGTTGTCATTTTCCAGGTTGGCGGCGCCCACGTAGTAGCGCAGTCCACCTTCCACTGAACCCGCCATCTGGATGCAGTCCTTTAGCACCTTGACGCCCACACGCAGATTGGCCAGGGGATCAAAGGCCGCGAACTTGCCACCAAAGGTTTCGTATTTGTCGCTATGGATCTTGGTCATGACCTGCATCAGCCCCTGCGCGCCCACCGAGCTTTGGGCAAACGGGTTAAAACCGGATTCAATGGCCATGACGGCAAGAATCAGGGTGGGGTCGACTTTCGCGCGGGCGCCCGCGTCATAAGCTTCAGACACCAGGGCGCTGATAGGTTCAGGTGCCACGCGGTATTTTTTGCTGAGCCAAAAGGCCACGGCAGCTTGTTGTTTGGGCAGTTCTTTCGGGTCGGCGGCGGTGGCACGGTCGCTGGCGTCGGAATCGCCCAGCATGCCGGTCACCGTGACCTGGCGTTCTTGCAACCAGCCAAACAGCGTGACTTCGCTGATCTGACGCAGTTCGGGCCGGGCCATCAAGACCACGCCTGCAAACAAAACAGACAGACCAATCAAGGCCACGCTGTTGTGGGTAATGTCAAAAATGCCTTTTGTGACGGCAGATGCCGCTCGCCTCAGGCTGGCGTTGATTCGTGTAGATGCTGACATAGCTTTTCCTTCTTGCGCGCTGGTCAGTTCCAATGGGCATTTGATGCACCGTGGCACTGACCAATGTTTGGGTTGTTACGCTATCAATATCCTGCGAGTTGGCTTCCTGTAAGTGCAGAGACTTGATGTTGCCGGGATCGGCAGCGAGTTCGGGTTATCCCTGATATTTTCAGAGTTGGCGGATTCTATGGGGGGTATTTATAACAAGTCAACCATAACAAACTCAATCGTTATGCATAAGAATGTATCTTCTGACGTGGATTTCTTTGTTTCCCTCCTGCAGTTGGCGTTTGACCGGGTTCAAAATCATGGGCATGAAATTAGACACTCTGTTCCAAAACAGCATCTCTCGCCGTCTCTCAATGGCCATAGGCGCAGTGTTGTTACTCTGGGCGGTCACTTGGTTGGCCGTTCCACCGTTGCTCAAAAGTCAGGCGCAAAGTCGCTTGACTGAGTTGCTTGGCCGCCAAGTGAGTGTGGGCGCGGTGAACTTCAAGCCGTGGTCACTGGAGTTGGAGGTCAACGATTTCACAGTTGCGCAAGCAGGGACGTCAAATGCGCCACCGCAACTGGCCATCCAACGCTTTTATGTGGATCTTGAGGCGNNCAACGCTTTTATGTAGATCTGGAGATGCAATCCCTGTTCAGGTTGGCGCCTGTGGTGGATGCGCTACAAATGGAGTCTCCTCGGCTGCGTCTGAAGCATCTGGGCGGGGGCCGCTACGACATCGATGACATCTTGCAGCGCCTCAATCAAGGCCCAGCTGAGCCGGATGCCAAGCCCTTGCACTTTGCCTTGTACAACTTGGTGCTGTCCCAGGGTGAGGTAGTCTTTGATGACACACCCCTAGGAAAAGTGCACAACTTGCGCGAATTGACTCTAAATCTGCCTTTTTTGAGCAATCTTGACTCCAAGCGCGAAGTGTTAACTCAGCCCTTGCTGGCCTTTGACCTGAATGGCAGCAAGTTTGATTCCAGTGCCCAAAGCACGCCGTTTGCCCCAGACCGCAAAACCCAAGCCCATATCCAGATACCGGCGCTTGATCTGGCACCTTATCTGGGCTACCTTCCCGCAGACCTGTCGGTGCGCCTGACTTCAGCCGTGTTGCACGCTGATTTGACGGTGGATTTTGAGCAGACACCACAAGCTTCGGTGGGTCTGAGCGGCTCTCTGGCTGCCACGCAGGTCAAGTTGGCATCAAACACAAGCAAGGCCATGGTGGGTGTGTCAGCTGGCGATTTGCTCAGCTTCGAGGCACTCAAACTCCAGCTGAATGGCACCCGCCCACTGGCTCGGCAGATCAGGCTTGAAAGTTTGGAGCTGGTCAAGCCTGTGGCGCATGTGGCGCGCGACAAATCTGGTCAGTTGAATTGGCAAGCCTTAGGCAATCCAGGCGGGGCAACGACACTAAGTGCTCCTGAAAAAGAAGCATCTGACGCAGATAAATTAAGGGCTAAAGGTCAAAAGGAAGCAAATTCTTCACCTTGGACCGTGGCGGTGGCCAGTGTCAAGCTGCAAGACGGCTTGGTCCGATGGGCAGATGCCAGCGTGGCCAAGCCGGTGCAGATGGATCTCAGCCAAGTCAACCTGTCGGTCACGGCCTTGAAATGGCCGTTTGAGCAGGCTGCGCCGTTTGAGGGCAGCGCCGTGCTGGACAAAGCTGGCTTGCGCATCAGCGGCAATGCCACCGACGCGTTGGCCACGGTGAACGCCAAACTCACCGACTTGCCCTTGAACGCCGGTGCCGCTTATCTGGCGCAGTTTCTCAAACCGCGCCTGGACGGTGTGCTCAACGCTGACCTGGCGCTGACCTGGGCTGCGGCGCGTGGGCCCGATCAGCCCATGGCCCTGACGCTGAACTTTCCGAACCTGGCAGTTGACAAACTCGCGCTCACCCAAACCAGCGCAGGTCAGGCCGCGGCAAAGACCAAGTCGCCGCTGGCCAGCATCAAACGCCTGCAATTGGCGAAGTTGGACGTGGATGTGCCACGAAAGACGGTCGGCTTGGGCCAGCTTAGCGTGACGCAGCCCAAATTGAGTTTGCAGCGTTTTACTGACGGGCACTGGATGGTGGAGGACTGGCTGGTAGGTGCCGCGGCCCCCGCGCCTGTTCGGACACCGACCAAAGCCATGCCCGCAGAGCCGACCTGGCAACTGGCCTTGGCAGATGTGAGCGTCACCCAGGGCGAACTGACTTACGTTGATGACTCAAGCTCCAAATCGGTGGCTTTTGATGTGTCGGCCTTGAGCCTGCAGGTCAAACAACTGGCCTGGCCGGCACGGGCCAAGTCCAAACCGGCCAGTTGGACGCTGGCCGCGCATATGCGCCAGGGTCAGACCGAGCCCGGCATGCTCTCCGGGCGCGGCACGGCCAGCTTGAGCCCGGTTCATGTGCAAGCCGACCTGACTGCCCAGCGGTTGCCTATGCAGGCGTTTGCACCCTACCTGGCCTCTGTGGCCAAGCTGGACCTGCTGCGGGCTGACACCAGTTTCAAGGGTCGGGTGGACATGGTCAGCCAAGCCAACGGTCTGGCGTTGCAAGTCAAAGGGGATTTGAAGCTGGAAGACTTGAGGGTGGACACCTTGGCGCAGCCCGAGCCCTTCAAACCGGCTGAAGAACTCCTGAGTTGGAAATATCTGAGCCTGGGCGGCCTGGCGGTGGTCATGCAACCCGGACAAGCGCCGCAGATTGAAGTGGGCCAGACCAGTTTGAGTGACTTTTTCGCCAAACTGACTTTGAGTGAAACCGGTCGTCTGAACTTACAAGACGTCACCGCCAGCGAAGCCAACCCCGCGGGAACGCCAGCCTCAACCGTATCGTTGGCAGCAAACGCAGGGGGCTCGACGCATACAGCCACTTTGCCAGCCACATCCACTTCAAAAAATGAAGCTTCCAGCCCAGATGATAAAAGGGCCAGCGCCGCAATTGATGCACAAGATGGGATGGCGCCGGTGGTCAAGTTCGGCCCGGTCAGTTTGACCAATGGCCGGGTTGACTTTAACGACCGCTTCATTAAACCCAACTACTCGGCACGTTTGTCGGAACTGACTGGCAAGCTCAGCGCGTTCTCGTCGGTGGCAGAGGGAGGTCAGGTGCAACTGGCTGACCTGGAACTGCGTGGGCGCGTGGAGGGCACCGCCAGTCTGGAGATTTTGGGCAAGGTCAATCCGCTGGCCAAGCCTGTGGCCTTGGACATCCAGGGGAGGGTGCGTGACCTGGAGTTGGCGCCGCTGTCTACTTACTCAGCGCGTTACGCCGGCTATGGCATTGAGCGTGGCAAGCTCAGTGTCGATGTGGCGTACAAGGTGCAACCGGATGGTCAACTGACCGCCAGTAACAACATCGTCTTGAATCAACTCAAATTCGGCGACAAGGTGCCTGGTGCCGAAAACAGCCTGCCAGTCAAGTTGGCGGTGGCACTGCTGGCTGATCGCAATGGCGTGATCGACATTGATTTGCCGGTGAGTGGTTCCTTGAACGAACCGCAATTCCGTTTGGGACCGATCGTATTCAAGCTGATTGTGAATTTGATCGTCAAAGCCGTGACCGCACCGTTCTCCTTGCTGGCCAGTGCATTGGGTGGCGGCGGTGATGAACTCAGCATGGTCAGTTTTGCGCCCGGTTCTGCCGTGCTCTCAACTGAGGCCAAGGCGGGTCTGGACAAAGTGGCTAAAGCGCTGGAGGCTCGTCCGGCCTTGAAAATGACGGTGGTGGGCACCGCCAGTCTGGATTTCGAGCGTGAGGGCTTCAAGCGCGAGCAATTGCAAGCCTTGTTGCTGGCAGAAAAACGCAGAGCCAGGGGTACAACCACCGATGCTGACACGCCCTCTGTCACGCCGCAGGAATACCCGCTGCTTCTCAAAGCGGTTTACAAACGTGCTGACTTTCCCAAACCGCGCAACTTGATTGGCATGGCCAAAGACTTGCCTGGGCCGGAGATGGAAGCGCTGCTGTTGACAAATTTGCCCGCCACAGAAGCCACCATGCAAGATCTTGCTGTCAAGCGCGGCGTGGTGGTGCGCGACTACCTTGCCAGCCTCAAGTTGCCGCTGGAGCGGCTGTTTTTAGGGGCGGCCAAAGCGGTGCCGCCTGAGGCCAAATGGCGTCCCCGCGCTGAGCTGAATCTGGCTTCCGAGTAAGCGCAGAGGCACATTGCCAGCAAAGGTTTTCAAAGCACATCAAAACCCGGCGAAAATACGCGTCTTTTCCCGTTGCTCTGGCGGCGGCCGAATTCTCTTTTGTGTCCCATGTCGATGTTTCCCTTTAACAATTCCAGTGCTTCTACGCCTGCGGCAGAAGCTCCAGTTGCGTCAACCAAGTCGGCTGAGGCGCATCCGCTTGACGCGTTGACCCAAGGCGCGTTCTCTGCCCACACTTCGGGCGAGCGCATGGCCTGCATTCGTGAATGGCTGGCCACCTCACCTGGCAATGATCAGTTGCAGCAGGTGTTCAAGGAACTCAGTGTCAAAGACAAGGGTGCCGCCAAGCTGGTTCGCGAGCGGCTCGATGAAATCAAGCGCAGCAAGACCCAGGCCACCATCGCCCAGGAGTGGGCTGACAAGGCGCAGGCTTTGCTGGCGCTGTCCAAACTTAATCTTGCCGATGCCCTGGCCTGGCAACGTGACGCGGCCAAGGCGGGCGCACCCCTGAGCAAGGAGCCTCTGGCCGGCCTGAAGCAGCAGTTGGTGGAGCGAGTGCGCGCCATTGAAGACCTGCAGCACCGGGTGCAGGTGCAGCGTGAGGCGGCGGTATTGTTGGCTCAGCGCATCGAGGTCCTGTCTACCAAGCCGTGGGCCGATGCCCAGGCTGCCCACGAATTGCTTGCAGCCGATGTGACCAACTGGCAAACCGAGGCTCAAGGCCTCTCGGGTGATGCCAACTGGGCCAGTGTCGATGTGCGTTTTGCCACCCAGTTGCATGATTCATTGGCGCAACTGCTGCTGGTGTGGCAGGCGTTCAGTGATGCCCTGACCATGACGATTGCAGCCGCACAGGATGCCAACGCGCCGCTGCCACAAGTGCCGGTGTGGGCCGATGAGTTGCGCAAGTTGCGTGGCATTGCCGTGGAACCCGTGGTGGTCGCCAAGCCCAAAGTGGACCCGGAAATCCGCGCCAAAGCGACAGCGGCGGTGCGCGAGGTGTTGACCAAGCTTGAACACGAAATGGCCCAGGGCCATGGTAAGGCCAGCGCTGGTGCGGCCAACGCTCTGCGCCAGGCGCTCAAGGACAGCGGCCGTTTGATCGACGACAAGCTGGAATCCCAGGCCCATGCGGCGCTGGTGGCTGCAGGTGAACTCGAAGGCTGGCAACGCTGGCGTGCCGACCAGCTGCGGGAAGAACTGGTAGCCAAGGCCGAAGGGCTCACTCACCGGCCCGAAGGCCAGGCCATGGGCGGGCGCAAGATACAAGACGCCCTGCGCCAATTGCGCGAACAGTGGAAGCTTACCGACCAGGGTGGTGCACCCAACCATGCCTTGTGGAAGCGATTTGATGAAGCCTGCAACGAAGCCCACAAAGTGGTGGAAGTTTGGCTAGACAAGATCAAGGCCGAAACCGCTGCCAACCGCGCGCAGCGCCTGGCTCTGATTGAAGAACTCAAGGCCTGGGCCGAGGCCAATCGCACAGCTCTGGATGACGACTGGAAAGGTTTCAACCGGGTGCTGTTTCAGTTCTCTGACCGCTGGCGCGACTCCGGCCATGTGGGCGAAAAAATGTTTGCCGAGTTGCAACCGCTCTGGAAGGCAGCCATTAGCCATGCGGCCGAACCTTTGGAAAGCCTGCAAAAGCTCAGCTTGNNCCCTTGTGGAAGGCCGCCATTTCGAAGGCAGCAGCGCCATTGGAGGCGCTGCAAGCGGAAAGCCTGGCCTTACGCCACGCCATGATTGAAGAGGCCCAGGCGCTGGGTGCCGAGCCCATGTTGCGCATTGATGCCGTCAAGGCCTTGCAGCAACGCTGGCAGGCAGAGGCGCACCGGGTGCCAGTGGAGCGCCGCCAGGAACAAAAGTTGTGGGATGCCTTCCGCAAGCCGATCGATGACGCTTTCAACCGCAAGACCCTGGAGCGTGAAAAGGCCGAGAGCGCATTGAACGCGCGCGACCGTGTGGTGCTGGAGGCCTCCAAGGCCTTGCAAGCGGCCAATGCCTCGGGCGATGCGCAGGCGATTCGCGCCGCCATGGCCGGCCTGGACGCTGCTTTGCGTGGCCAGGCGCAGGCTCAAGCCGCTGTGGTGGCGGCCGGACCTTCTGAAGAAAATGTTCCTCCAGCCCAGACGGATCAAGGGCCGGATGCTGCAATCAATGTAGCTGAAGCCGGCGATGCAGAAGGCCAGTCCGCTGTGGCTGGAGACCTGCCAGGTGATGCCGATGCAAGCACGGGTACCGCCGAGGACACCCCCGCAGCCAAACCAGCCCCGGTGGCGCCGGTCAAACGCGTGGTGGCAGTACGTGGTGATGATCGCCCGGGTATGCGCAAAGAAGCCCCGGTAGCCCCTGGCCGTCCAGGCAAATTTGGGGATCGCAAAGACGCGGGTCGCCCCGGTGGTGGCGGGCGTGACGGCGGCCGTGACGGTGGACGGGACAGCCGTGGCCCCGGCCGTCCGGATGACCGTGGTGGTTTTGGCGCCCGCAGCGAGCGCCCAGCCTATGGCGAACGCTCAGACGCGCCACGCCTTGGAGATGCAGCTTTCAGAGCCCAGCGGGATGCGCTGGATCAGGCGCAGTTTGCGCTACGCAAACTCGCCGCACAGGCCCATGGTGAAGCATTGACCCACCTGTTAGGCGCTTGGGAAACACGTGACGCAGCGCAGGTTCCTTCTGTGCAAGACCTGGGCAACCGGGTCAACCCGCAAACCCGAGGGGCCTGGGCCAAGGCCTTGGCGCAGCCCGCCAGTGGCGATGCGGCCACCGCCTTGCTTCGCCTTGAAATGGCGGCTGAAGCGCCCACCCCGGCCGAGCACTTGAGTGCACGGCGCATGCTGCAGTTACAACTGCTGACCAAACGCAATGACCCACCGCCCGCGCAGACCTGGGGCGATGACGTGGCCACGGTGCTGTCCAGCGGTTTTGATGCAGGGCAGGTACGCCGATTACAAAACGTGTTGAAGGTGCTGCTCAAGCCCTGAAGTCTGACCCGGGCGCTATGACGCTTGGTTCTAGGCCAGGTGCTTGCTTCGAGTTCAGGCGCAATCTCCTAAACGGCTGGGTTCACCCTCACACGCTGTGGCGCCTGACTCACTTGCAGACGCAAGACTTCCAGCCGTGGCGGCAGGGCCATGGCGTCCCAATCACTTAAGACCAGGCGGCGCAGAGGTGGGCAGGAACTGGCGTCCATCACATGTTCGCCGGGTCGATGGGTGTGGCCGTGGATCAGTGTGTTGGCGCGCAGACGGCGCAGCCAGTCGCAGGCGGCTTGCGCATCCACATC
>DFWT01000115.1 GCA_002381045.1 Rhodoferax sp. UBA4127 | reverse complement strand
CTTGTGGCGCCAGCAATGCGGGTAGCTGTGGACGATGTTCTCGGTGGCAAACAAGCGGCCTGCATCACGCAGCGCGTCAATGATGACCGGGCAGGCTTTCCAGATCTGCTGATTGCCAAACAAGGGCAATTCAGAGGCATAGACGCCATTGCCCTGCACCGGGTTCAGGATATCGTCGTAGGCCATGCCGTGCGCGACGCAACTGTTGAAGTCTTCCACGCCGTAAGCGGGTGAGGAGTGCACCAGGCCTGTGCCGTCTTCAGCGGTTGCGTATTCAGCCAGGTAAATTGGGCTGAAGCGGTCGTAGCCAGCGTCCACATGGGCCAACGGGTGTTTGAAATTGATGCCACCCAAGTTCTTGCCCAGGGTGGTGGCGATCACGTTGCCGGTCAAGCCAAAGCGCACCGTGCATTTCTCAACCAGACTCTCGGCCAGCACCAACAAACCGCGCTCGGTATCGACCAAGGCGTAGGTCAACTCAGGGTTCAGGTTGAGCGCCTGGTTCGCAGGAATGGTCCAGGCCGTGGTGGTCCAGATTACTGCAAAGGCTTCTTTGGTGATCTCAGGCAGGCCAAAGGCGCTTGCCAGCTTGGCTGGTTCGGCGCACAAAAAGCCCACATCCAGTGTTTGCGATTTTTTGTCGGCGTATTCGATCTCGAACTCGGCCAAGGATGAACCGCAATCAAAACACCAGTACACCGGCTTCAAGCCACGGTACACAAAGCCGCGTTCGATCACGCGTTTGAAGGCGCGGATTTCATCGGCCTCGTTTTTGAAGTCCATGGTGCGATATGGGTGGTCCCAGTCGCCTAACACACCCAGACGCTTGAAGTCAGCGCGTTGCAGGTCAATCTGTTCGGTGGCGTAGGCGCGGCTCTTGGCCTGCATGTCGTCACGGGCGAGTTTGCGGCCAAACTTCTTCTCGATGGCGTTCTCAATCGGCAGGCCGTGGCAGTCCCAGCCGGGGATGTAGGCAGCGTCCATGCCCTTGAGCTGGCGCGCCTTGACGATCATGTCTTTGAGAATTTTGTTGACCGCGTGGCCCATGTGGATCTGGCCATTGGCATAGGGCGGACCGTCATGCAACACAAACTTGGGCGCACCGCAGCGAGCGTCGCGCAGCTTTTTGTAAATGCCTTGCTCGTCCCAGGCTTTGGCCCACACCGGTTCGCGCTTGGGCAGGTCGCCACGCATCGGGAACGGTGTGTCCGGCAGGTTCAAGGTGCTGCGGTAGTCGACTTTTTCGACTGGTTCGGCAGTCCCGGCGGCGGTTGTGGTTTGAGTGGTCATGGTGGCACAAGGTGGCAAAGTAAGCACGGGCATCCTGGCAACTTTTTTGCATGCCAGCCGTCAGCGTGTCCAGGGATTCGTTTTGGGCTCGTCGCGCAGTTGTTGTGGCTGCGTGGGTTGACGGATTTTACTGTAGGCCCTGGCTGGCCACGCGGGTGCGGGTGGTGACTGCGCGGTGGCCGGTAGATGCTGTGTACGGCGTGGCGACTGGGTCATGTGCATGCGGTTTTGGGGTGAAATCACGCGCGGGGTGGCGGGGTAGTGCGCGACTGCCTTCGACGCGCGCCTTCCGCTAAAGCTTTGTATCGCGGGCTTGGCCCAGGGTGAGCAAGGGGAGCCGTGCCATCAATCGCCACTCAACGGCGAATTCACTATTTCATACCAGGCACATAGATCGCCCTCACCCATGAACGTATTGGTAAATCTCAGTCCGCACTTCTTGAGGATCTTCACCGAGGCAACATGATTCACATCAACATAAGCGCTGATGCGCGCGAGCTTCATCTCATCAAACCCATAGCTGATAAGTGCCTTCGCGGATTCAGTGCCATAACCTTTTCCCCAATGTCTTTTCAGGAAGCGATAACCCAAGTCATAGTTGTCTTTGCGACCGTTGAGTTCTTTGATGTATTTCAATCCGGCCCAGCCGATGCACTCGTTGGTTTCCTTTAGAACGGCAGCCCAGCGACCAAACCCGACATCCTGATATTGCTGCAAGATGCTTTCGAGCCGTTGACGGGCTTGGTCAATATGCGTAAGCGGCTTGTCGCCCGCATACTGAACCACTGCTGGATCGGAATCAAGTTCAAACATGACGTCAGCATCAGCGGGAAGCAATTCACGAAAGAACAATCGCTCTGTCTCGATCAATGTTTTCATACCATTTGCCTGTGAATTCAAAGGTGCATTCGGGATGACTGGATACGCCTGCAAACTTGCTGCGCCGGGCGGCGGTGTTACCTGAATTCACCTAATCGGGAGGCCTAAAGGCTACCCGGGAAAGTAGGCCCGCGCATCCTGGCAATCCTTTTGGATGCCAGCGGTCAAGGCGTCGAGGGAGTCGTACTTGAGCTCGTCGTGCAATTTGTGCAGGAGCTCCACGCGCACGATTTTTCCGTAGGCTCCCTCAGCGCCCAAGTGGGTCGGCCAGTCCAGACAATGGGTTTCCAATAGCACCCGGCCGCCGTTCACATCACGTGGGTCAAGCGATGGCCGCACACCCAGGTTGGCCACACCCGGCAACGGCCGCTCGCTCAAGCCGTAGACCAGCACCGTGAAGATGCCGCTGGCGGCCGGCTTCCAATGGGCAAAGCGCTGATTCAGGGTTTTGAAGCCCAGGGAGCGCCCCAGCTTGCGCCCATGCACCACATGGCCCGAGATGCGGTAGGGGTGGCCCATCAGGCGGGTGGCGTCCTTCATTCGGCCCTCTAGAAGTGCCGCACGTACCGCCGAGCTAGACACCCGAAGGTTGTGCACCTCGTAGCTGTTCATGCGCGCCACATCAAAGCCCTGTTTGAGCCCGGCCGCATCCAGTAAGGTGTAGTCGCCGGCACGGCGCTGGCCAAACCGAAAGTCATCACCCACCAGCACATAACGCGCGCCCAAGCCCTTGAGCAGCACCGTGTCAATGAAAGCCTGTGGTGACAAATTCGCCAGCGATGTGTCAAACGGCAGCACCACGGTCTGGTCGACGCCACAGGCTGCAAGGTCGCTAAGCTTGTCGCGCAGGGTGCCCACCCGGGCCGGTGCCAAGTCTGGATTGTGAGTGAGCCCAGCAAAGAAATCGCGCGGGTGGGGCTCGAAGGTTAGTACACAACTGGGCACGCCGCGTTGCTGTGCTTCGCCTTTCAGCAGTGACAGCATGGCCTGATGGCCGCGGTGCACGCCGTCAAAGTTGCCAATCGTCAACGCACATGCGCTTGCCACCTCTGGGTGTTTGAAGCCGCGAAAAATCTTCATTTGATGTTATGAAATTTGTAGCTGCCAGCGCTCAATCTGAAAGCCCCAGACACAGATTTGTCATGTAAAAGGGGTATATTGTGTCCTAGCGGTTTGTTATGCGGTCACAGGAGGTTTCGTTTGAAAGTCTTGAAGCTGTCAGCCCAGGGGTTGCCCCAATCTTGGATTTCGCTGGAACAAGCGGTGATTCATTACGCCGCCGAGGAAGTCCGTTGGGAAATGGGCCATGAAGTAGCCGTGTTTCGCGGTGGCCACAACGCCATCACCGGCAAGCAGTCGATCATCACTGTCTCCAGCATCATCGGCACCAAGGGTGTGCCCAACATCAACCCGTTTGAGTTGCGCCCTGGCCTGACCAACGGCAAGCTGTTTGCCCGTGACCGCAACATATGCGCCTACTGCGGTGACCTCTTTGACGAGCATGATTTGACGCGGGAGCACATTGTTCCGTTTGCCCAAAATGGCATCGACACCTGGATGAACGTGGTAACCGCCTGCCGCCCGTGCAACCACCGCAAGAGCCACCGCACGCCCGAGCAGGCCAACATGCCCTTGCTTTATGCGCCCTATGTGCCCAGCCTGTGGGAAGACTTCATCTTGCGCAACCGGCGCATTTTGGTAGACCAGATGGAATTTTTACTGGCGCATGTGCCGAAGTCCTCTCGTTTGGTGGCTTGAATTCTGGACTGACGCAAAGTTGACCCAGGTCGGCGCGCCGACGCAGGCGGCACACCATGTGCTTCAAGGCGACGCAACGGCGCTAGGTTCACTTTTCATCAGCCCAGTTGATATAAAAGATATAGCCTCTCGACATTTCTAATCAAGGGATAGCGGGCTATTTCCTATAAAGTTTTCGGGGATGTTCTTAGGATCTATCCACGCTCAGCCACGCCTGCCGCTTGCCTTGTGCAGCTGGCGGGCGCCCCTTCTGGGACGGCCAGCCCTTGCAGTTTTGCAGTAGCAGGGCCATTGCCGCACCGGCTTGGTTCACTGCGGCCTTGACCAAGCAGGCGCTGGACAGCAAACTCTGGCTGGGGATTTGAGGCACTCTTGGGTATAGTGCGCCGGAGTGAGCGCGGTGCTTTGACGGTTGCGGTTTCCGAACGCTAACTGTTGTCCGAAGTGGGTTCAAGATCGCTCGGACTTTGAATGCCCAGTTCGCTGCACAGCAAACCTACGGTGGCCTTGAGTTGTGCCAGTTCGGCTTCGAGTTGGGTCACTCGATCAGTCAAGCCGGATGCGGTGGCTCCGAGTCGCCCATCAGAGCCGGCGGCAAGTGTGGATTCGTCCACCGGCCCACACAGCAAATGCGCCCAGCGCTGTTCACGTGCACCCGGCGCACGGGCGAGCTTGACCACCAGCGCGCCGCCTTTTTCCGCTGAGCGGTCTTGCAACTCGTCCAGGAACCCTTCAACCGACGAGATGTCGGCAAACTTGTACCAACGTTCGGTGTTCAGACGCAATTCGCCCGCAGTTTGCGGGCCGCGCAGCATCAGCAAACCCAGCAGCACGGCCGATTGCTCCGGTACACCGATGCCGCGCTGGAAGTTGTGTTCGTAACGCGCCACCCGACCCGATGTGTTGGTGCGCACCAGGCCGCGAGTCTGCAGGTTGTCGATTGCAGAGGCAATGTCGGCTTCGGTCAGGTCCATGACCGGGTCGCGGCTGCTTTTCTGGTTGCAGCCCG
>DFWT01000222.1 GCA_002381045.1 Rhodoferax sp. UBA4127 | reverse complement strand
TGGACATTGGTGCCATCGAGTTCATCTACACGCAGTTGCGGGCTTTGCGGCACAGCGGTTGTGCGGTGTTGATGGTGTCCAGTGAACTCGATGAAATTCTGGCTTTGTCGGACCGGGTGCTGGTGATGAATCAAGGTCGCATTGCGGGTGAGTTGCCGATTGCCGCATGCACCGAATCTGCACTGGGTGGCCTGATGACCGGAGCCACTGCATGAACGCCTTGCCGCGCTGGGCTGACCTGATTTTGCTGCCGCTGGTGAGTTTGGCGGTTGCACTGTTGGTGGCCGGTGGTGTGGTGGCCTTGGTTGGGCAAGACCCGGTGGAAGTGACACGGGTTTGNNTTCGGGTCTTGGTGTGGGGTGCCTTTGGCACCGCAAGAGGCTTTAGCTACACGATGTATTACGCCACTACCTTTGTGCTCACTGGGCTGGCAGTGGCGGTGGCGTTTCATGGTGGTTTGTTCAACATTGGCGGGGAAGGGCAGGCCATCTTGGGCGGCTTGGGTACCGGGCTGGTGGCGCTGTGGTGGTCGGCCACTTTGCCGGCTTGGTTGATGCTGCCGGTGATGGCAATCTCAGGTGCCTTGTTTGGCATGGCCTGGGCGGCAGTGCCAGCGTATTTGCAAGCCTACCGCGGCAGCCATGTGGTGATCACCACCATCATGTTCAACTTCATTGCCAGCAGCCTCCTCGTGTATTTGCTGGTGAATCACCTGCGGCCAGCAGGCAGCATGTCGGTGGAAAGTGTGCCGTTTACCGATTCGGCCAAGTTGCCGGGCATGCATCAGGTGCTGGCTGCCATCGGTGTGGATTGGCCAACATCGCCGCTGAATCTGAGTGTGCTGCTGGCAGCTGTGGCCGCGGTGTTGGTCTATTTGTTTTTATGGCGCACACGCGCTGGTTACCGCTTGCGTGCGGTCGGTGCCAGCCCCAGTGCCGCGCAGTACGCTGGCATCAACGCACGGCATCAGGTGCTCATTGCCATGGCCATTTCTGGCGCCTTGGCTGGTTTGGTCGGCATGAACGAGATCGCCGGAGTCAGCGGCAAACTGCTGCTAGAGTTTGTCAGTGGTGCCGGCTTTACCGGCATCGCCGTGGCCTTGATGGGTCGTAATCACCCGGTTGGCATTGTGTTGGCCAGTGTGCTGTTTGGTGCCTTGTTTCAGGGCGGTGCCGAGGTGGCTTTTGAGGTGCCCGGTTTCAGCCGCGACATGGTGGTGATGTTGCAAGGTTTTATCGTGCTGTTTTCGGGTGCCATGACCTATGTGATTGCCCCGATGCTGGCCCGTATGCTGGGTATGTTCACGCGCACTACGCCCACGAGCCCGGAGGTGGGCCATGGATGAAGCGCTGTTTGGGGCCATGCTGGCATCCACCTTGCGGCTGGCCACACCCTTGATCTTTTGTGCACTGGCCGGCTTGTTGTCAGAACGCTCTGGCGTGGTGGATATTGCACTGGAGGGCAAGATGCTGCTGGCGGCGTTTGCGGCGGGTGCCACTGGCGCGGCCTATGGCTCAACCACCCTGGCCCTGCTGGCGGCGATGGCGGTGGCTATCAGCATGTCCTGGGTACATGGTTTGGCCTGTGTCAGCCACAAGGGTGACCAGGTGGTCTCGGGTGTGGCCATCAACATCATTGCGGCGGGTCTGACCGCAGTGTTGGGTGCCGCTTGGTTCCATCAAGGGGGCCAGACACCGCCGGTCAGCGCTGAGGTGAGGATTCAGACCCTATGGCCAGCCTTGTCCGAATGGGCCAAGTCCATGCCCATGGTGGGTACGGTTCTGGGTGACGGTCTGCTGGGCCACAACGCGCTGGTTTACCTGGCGCTGCTGCTGGTACCGGTGGTGTGGTGGAGCATATTCAAAACCCGCTTTGGTCTGCGCCTGCGTGCGGTGGGCGAGAACCCGCAAATGGTTGATGCGGCAGGTGTGTCGGTGACCCGATTGCGCTACACCGCGCTCACGCTCAATGGGCTGTTGTGCGGCTTGGCGGGCAGCTATCTGGTGTTGGCGCAAAGTGCCAGCTTTTCGCAGAACATGACCGCAGGGCGTGGCTTCATGGCATTGGCCGCACTGATTTTTGGCCGCTGGCACCCGGTGCGGGCGCTGTGGGCCTGTTTGCTGTTTGGCTTTCTGGACGCGGCCGCGATTCGGCTGCAAGGTGTGGTTTTGCCGGGCGTGGGTGAGGTACCGGTGCAAGCCATTCAGGCATTGCCCTATGTGCTGACCGTGGTGCTGCTGGCTGGCTTCATCGGCAAGGCGGTGGCTCCGAAGGCGTTGGGAATTCCGTACACCAAGGAACGTTGACTTAACTTTGTGGTGCCGCTTTCAGCTGCTTGGCTGCTTGCCGCGCATCCCGTCCAGGGCTTCGGCCAGTTTGGCTTCTACCGGCAGTGGCTCACCGCTCATGCGCGCGGTCAGTATTTCCGCGCACAATGCCGAAAAGCTCAGGCCACGCGATCCCATGCCGGCACATAGCCACAGGCCTGCCTGCCCGTTGACTTGCAGCTGCCCCACCACCGGCAGCCGATCCACCGGGACGCAACGCACACCCTTCCAGGCCTTGACCCGCCCCGATTCAAACGCGAGACTCAGCCGGGTGGCCAGGTCAGGGAGCAGTTTTCTTAGGTGCGCCAAATTGATGGCGTGGTTGTCTGTATCGCTGCGCTCGGTCTCGATCGCATCCTGGTAACTTGAACCCATGAACCAGGCGCTACGCCGCGCCAACGGAATGGCCGGGATCAGGCTACCAGAACCGTTTACAGGGAAGGCTGGAAAGCCCTGGCCTGTGTTGGTTTGATCAGCACTTGCATCGTCTGACCAACTCAACAAACCACGCATTTCCTGAACCTGCAACAAATTCGACTTCAGCCCTTGTATCGTCTGACCTTTTTGCTTTAATTCAGATAGCAGATCGAAAGCCCCACTGGCATTGGCCAGCACGACCTGATGGGCGTGTGTGATGCACTCCCCAGTGGCGTCTAAGACGTCCCACTCACCATCACGTTGGTGCAGGGCCGCCACCTGGACACCCCCTTGGAAAGTGATGCCGGGTTGTGCAAGCCAGGCCTTGACCAACTCAGCAGGCTTGATCCACGCGCCCTGGGGATGCCACAGCCCGGGACCGACAAAACAGTTCGGGTTGACCATGGGTGCGTCAGTCATCTCTTGCGTCCAGGTCAAACCAGCGTCTGGCCATTGGGGTGGTAACTGCGGTTCACCGTCGATCTGTCGCTCCAGCACGCCACTTGGCCCCCAGTCCTTGCCATTCAACAGCATTTCGGAGGCTTGCTGCAGCATCAGGCGGGCACCCGCGCGAGACAGGCGTGAGAGAACACAGTCGTCGCGTGACACATGCGGCACCACCAGACCCACCGGCAAGCCGGATGCACCCGCCGCCGGTGCGTTGGCTTGGTCAAGTACCTGGACTTGCCAACCACGTCGCGCCAAAGCGGCCGCCACACTGGCACCCGCCAGCCCAGCGCCAATGACGACACATCGGCGGGCTGGAACAGGCCTGGAGGGGGCAGTTTGGCGGCTTTTTTTGATCTGCCAGGGCGGGTCAAACCGCCAAAGTTGATCGGTAAGCTGAAGCGGCAGTTCGGGGTTCGAATCGCACGCCAGATGAAAGCCGGTGTCCGCCAGTGCTTCAGTCAGTGCTTCACTGCTGTTTGACTTGTCCACCATCGGCCTGGGCACAAGCTGAACCACCGTGCCACGATGGCAGCAACGCGCCAAGGCTTTCAACAGCCATGGCAAATCGGAATCGTGGGTCGCTGGCGTATGGAAAAAAAGCTCGTCAGCTTCAAACTGCTGTGCCTTGAGCATGGGCAGAATCGGGCCCAAGCAAAGGGTGAGCATCACCCGACCTTGGTCAAGAGTAAAGCGATGAAATCCGGGAAGCAAACCCCACCAGAGACCAGCAAGCGTGCTGGTCAACTCTAAGAATTCATTTTTAGACTGACCTAAGGCTTTGAGGTCAGCAACGGGGCAGGCAGTTTCACACAGCGCCACATAGTGAAGCATCCGAGGTCGGTCCGGATCTCGCTGCCAGGCAAGCCAGCGCTCAAAAAATTGCTTTCCGCTGCCGAAGTCGGTATCAAGAATTCGCCAGACGCTCTGGCCCTGCCAAAGTTGCCCCACGGGGCAAGCCTGGAAACGTCAGGCCTTAGGGGGCACGTAACCCTGCGCGGCGTCAGCACCCCCACCAAAAAAGTGGTTTTCCATTTGCCGCGCCAAGTACTGCCTTGCACGTGCATCTGCCAGGTTCAAACGGTTTTCATTGACCAGCATAGTCTGGTGTTTCAGCCAGTCGGCCCAAGCCTGCTTGCTGACGCTCTCCCACAGGCGCTTGCCCAGTTCCCCAGGGTAGGGCGGGAAATCAAGCCCCTCAGCCTCGGTACCCAGTTTGATGCAGTTCACGGTGCGCGCCATAAATTCCCTTTGAGTCAATCGCCAAACCGTAGACTTTAGCAAGCTTTTACGGTGATGGCGCGCACTGCGTTAAAATCCGCACATGGCAAAAGCAGATACCAAAACCAAAATCGTGGCCGATGGCCTGCGTTACAAATCCAAGGTGTCGGGCTCGCCCTTCACCGCAGCCACGTCATTCGGTGCAGCCACCATGTCGTGCTTCCTGTGCGGCAAGCATCGGGCGCGATCCCAGATGATCTCCAAAAAGATTCTGGGGAAATCACAGGCGGTTTGTGCACCTTCTTGCAAAGCGCTTGACGAAGCGAACAAATAACCCATGATCCGTTCGCTCTTGGCCGCCATGGATGCGGCACCGCGGCGTGTGCTCTGGTCCGTGTTTGGGGTTTGCCTGGCGATGCTGGGCTTTGGCTTGTACCTTCAAATCAGCCAAAATTTAAATCCTTGTCCAATGTGTATCGTTCAACGGTACGCTCTATTTTTGGTAGCTATTACCGCTGGTTTGGCAGGGGCTAGCAACAGGAAACCTCTACGAGTTTCGTTTATCGTACTTCTGTTGATCAGTGCCGGCTTTGGTGCCTTCGTGGCCGCTCGACAAAGTTGGTTGCAGTGGTATCCGCCACAAGTTTCGGCGTGTGGCCGCGACTTCTACGGCATGATTGAAACGTTTCCCCTGCAGCGTGCCATTCCCATGATCTTCAAGGGAACTGGCGACTGCGCCAAAGTGGATTGGACTTTTCTGGGCGGCTCAATTGCCAACTGGTCCTTCGTCTGCTTTGTATTGATTAGCCTGCTGGCAACCGTCTTGCTGTGGCGCCAGGCGCGTCGCGCCTGAGTACTTACAAAATGCTACCCGGGTGCTCGCCGCGCTCGTACACCACGTGGGCACGACCCACTAGCAACGTGTCCAGCGTGCCAATATTGGACAGCTCTTTGTTGGCATAGGGCAGTTTGTGCAACACATAACGCATGGCGTTGAGCCGAGCCCGTTTTTTGCAGTCTGATTTGATGACGGTCCAGGGTGCATCCGCGGTGTCGGTCTCAAAAAACATCGCTTCCTTGGCCTTGGTGTAGTCGTCCCATTTGTCCAGCGAAGCCAAGTCAATCGGGCTGAGTTTCCACTGTTTGAGTGGGTGCAACTCACGCTCTTTGAAGCGCCTTCGCTGCTCTTTGCGACTTACCGAGAACCAGAACTTGATCAAATGCACACCGCTTTGCACCAGTTGGCGCTCAAACAGCGGTGCCTGGTGAATGAACTGCTGGTACTCGATCTCGGAACAAAAACCCATGACGCGTTCCACGCCGGCACGGTTGTACCAAGAGCGATCAAACATTACGATCTCGCCCGCCGTGGGCAAGTGCTGCACATAGCGCTGGAAATACCATTGACCGCGCTCTGAATCCGATGGCTTTTCAAGCGCCACAACGCGCGCGCCACGTGGATTCAAGTGCTCCATGAAACGGCGAATCGCACCACCTTTGCCAGCCGCGTCACGCCCTTCAAACAGAATCACCACGCGTTGACCAGTTTCTTTGGCCCAGCTTTGCAACTTGAGTAACTCCACCTGCAGTTTGTACTTTTGGGACTCATAGCGCTTGCGCGACATCAGATTCTTGTAGGGGTAACCGCCGGTGCGCCAATCGTCAGAGAGTTCCTCGTCCGGCTTTACGGTTTGGCTGGGCAGACTGGACTCGCCGTCAAGCAGCATCTTGCGAATCGCTGCCACATCGTCTGGAGAACTTCCGGCAAGCAGCGTTTTCAGCGCATCCGCTTTGTTACCCGCTGATTTCAGAATGCTTTTGACGGCTGTTTTCTTGCTGCTTTGGGCCGCATCGGTGCTGGCCTGAACCGCTCGACGCACCACGCCCCGCGTGGTTTTGGCACCGCTGGTATCGCCCCGGGACACCCGGCGCACCGGCGCAGGCGGCGAAGCCTTGGCGGCACGCGTTGGCCGCGGCCGGGCGATCGGAATCACCGATGCCGACTTTGGCTCGGTACTTTTTAATGTTGTGGGGTTTTGCTCAGCCATCGAGATGCTCCAAAGTTCACGCTGCTTCTTTTGCGTTATGCCACCAAGAGGCCCAACTTGTGAAGCGACACTGCCTCACCTGCGGGGACACCCTCAAATCATATCGGGAGTTGGTCAAAGGACTCATAGCTTTTCTTGAGCCAATTTTTCACCCGCTGGCGCTCCAGCATGCCCAAACTGTCCACATAACTTTGGTTGTTGATGGCCGCCCAGAAGCTGGCGTTTTGGCGGTCGATTTTGCGCATGCTGGCTTCGTGCAATTGCGCCAGGGTGACGACTCTGGCTCCCATGTTGAGGGCTTTAGCCATGGCGCTTGATTCCTCAAGCTGCGAAAAATCGGTACCACGACCCAGGTTCTTGACGATCACATAGTTGACACCCGGGCCATAAGTATCCAGAAGCCGATCCAGTAAATCGACCGAGTCTTTGCCGACGTCGGCCACATGCCAGAAATTCACACCGATGCCCATGTCTGAAAGCAGGGCGATCAGGTCCGAATCCTTGATCCAACGTGCCAGGGGCGCTGCGGTTTGAGCCGCCAAGTCGACGATCACGCGGGGCCGCTCACCCGCTGGCGCATCCTCAAACACGCCCACCAGTTGGTCGAGTCCTTCAAAACTGTCGACCAGCACGGGGGCTGCGTAATCCGCGTAAAACCTGGTAAAGGAATTGTGCGAACGGTCGGTGTCAAAACCAACAAAGGCCTTGTCCTGGTCAATGAAGTATTGAGCCAACAAGCGGGCGACCACTGATTTGCCCACGCCGCCCTTTTCGCCACCGATGAAGTTGAGAGAACTCATGTTGTCCTTTTTAATGAATGAATTGAAAGCTGAAAACTGGCCAGTGGGTTAGAGCAAGAGTCGTGCACAAACCGACTTGGCGAGGTAATTTCAAGAAACATTTTTGACCAGCACGCGACTCTTGCGGTCCCAGTTGTATTTGCGCTTGCGTGCTTCTGGCAGCCACTCGTGGTCCACCTGCTCAAAGCCACGCTTGATGAACCAGTGCATGGTGCGGGTGGTCAAGACAAAAATGCTGTCCAGCCCAGCCAATTTTGCGCGTTGCTCAATGCGTTTGAGCACCCTTTCGCCATCGCCCTGACTTTGCACCTGCGGCGACACGGTCAGCGCCGCCATTTCAGCCGTACGCGCTTCAGGATAGGGGTAGAGCGCCGCACAGGCGAAGATCACACCATCATGCTCAATCACCGTATAGGTGCCCACGTCACGCTCTATTTCGGTGCGGCTGCGCTTGACCAGGGTGCCATCCTTCTCAAAGGGCTCGATCAATTACAGGATACCGCCGACATCGTCAACCGTGGCCTCGCGAAGGCTTTCGAGCTTTTCGTCCACCACCATGGTGCCAATGCCATCGTGCACATAGACCTCGAGCAGGATGGAGCCATCCACCGCAAACGGGATGATGTGGCTGCGTTCCACCCCGCCTTTGCAGGCTTTCACGCAGTGCTGCAGGTAGAACGCAGTGTCGCTAGGCTGATTGGCATCTGGCAACTCCGCCAGCAGCCTTTCGGCAGCGGCTAGTGGCAGCTCGGTGTCCACTGGGTTGTCGTCGCCCAAAGGTTGCCCCACTTGCGTAGCGATACCGGGAATTTCGGTCACGAAGATAAGCTTGTCAGCCTGCAAGGCGACCGCCACCGATGTGGCAACCTCTTCCATGGTCAGGTTGAAGGCTTCGCCAGTGGGAGAGAAGCCGAAGGGCGACATCAACACCAGCGCGCCCATGTCCAAAGAGCGAGTGATGCCGGCGGTGTCTATTTTGCGCACCACACCCGAACGTTGAAAATCCACACCCTCCACAATGCCGACCGGCCGGGCGGTCAAAAAATTGCCTGAGATGACTCGCACCGTGGCTCCCGCCATGGGGGTGTTGGGCAGGCCTTGGCTGAAGGCTGCTTCAATCTCGTAACGCAACTGGCCCGCTGCCTCTTGCGCACAATCCAGCGCGACCTCATCAGTGATACGAATGCCACGGAAATACTGCGGATCATGGCCCTTGGCCTTGAGTTGTTCAGCCACCTGCGGGCGAAAGCCGTGCACCAGCACGATCTTGACACCCATACTCTGAATCAACGCCAAATCCTGTGCAAGATTGGGCAACTTGCCAGCGGCAATCGCCTCACCACAGACCCCAACTACGAAAGTCTGATTGCGAAACTTGTGGATGTAGGGCGCCACCGAGCGAAACCAGGGCACAAAGGTGAAGTTGAAGATGGAGCTCATGGTCGCGTGAATAGGCAAAGGCTTGGGATAATCCGCAATTCTCTACGAAGTCCTGCCTTGTCCGACACCACCTTGAAAATCGAGTTCCCCGAATCCTTGCCTGTGTCAGGTAAGCGTGAGGAAATCATGGCCGCCATGGCCGCGCACCAGGTCATCATCGTCTGCGGCGAAACTGGTTCGGGCAAAACCACCCAGTTGCCCAAGATCGCGTTGGCTATGGGACGCGGGCTGTGCAACTATCCTAAGACCCTGCCTGACGGGCGGCCCGCGTTGCGTGGCAAGCTGATCGGTCACACCCAGCCACGGCGCATTGCTGCCAGCAGCGTGGCCAAACGCATTGCCGAAGAGCTCCACACCACACCTGGTGAAGTGGTTGGTTTCAAGGTGCGTTTTCAGGACCGTTTAGGCCGGGATGCCTCGGTCAAGCTGATGA
>DFWT01000224.1 GCA_002381045.1 Rhodoferax sp. UBA4127 | reverse complement strand
ATGGTCGACACGGTGTTGTACTTTGAGGGCGACACCCACAGCAGTTTCCGGCTGGTGCGGGCCATCAAAAACCGGTTTGGCGCAGTCAACGAAATTGGCGTGTTTGCCATGACCGAAAAAGGCCTGAAAGGGGTCAGCAACCCCAGCGCGATTTTCTTGAGTCAACACGCCGAACCCGTGCCCGGCAGTTGCGTCATGGTCACACTGGAAGGAACCCGCCCGATGCTTGTCGAAATTCAGGCGCTGGTGGACAGTGGTGGCCCTAGCCCCAGGCGGCTGTCGGTGGGGTTGGACAGAGACCGGTTGGCCATGCTGCTGGCGGTGTTGCACCGCCACGCCGGTGTGGCCTGCATGGACCAGGACGTGTTTGTCAATGCGGTGGGCGGCGTGCGCATTTCGGAACCCGCAGCCGATTTGGCGGTGTTGCTGGCCATCACCTCCAGCTTGCGTGGCAAGCCTTTGCCCAAGGGATTTTTCGCGTTTGGGGAAGTGGGTTTGGCCGGTGAGGTGCGCCCGGCACCGCGCGGTCAAGAGCGCCTGAAGGAAGCCGCCAAACTGGGCTTTAGTGTGGCCGTGGTACCCAAAGCCAACCTGCCCAAGAACCTCAAAGCCAAAGACTTTGAGGGCCTGACCATCCTCGCCGTAGAGCGGGTCGAGCAGGCCATGGAAGTGGTACGGTCTTTGTCTTAGTTGCTACTTAATTTATAACTGTTAACCCATATTAAATAAGGTCTAACAGCACAAAAAGCACTTAGTTCTTAACGACGGTGTTACCCGAGTTTTTCACCGCGGTACCGACTGCCAAACCCGGGTCATGGGCAAAGTCAAACTTCCCGGTGCGGCCGTCGGTGTACTTCACGCTAACAGTCCAGACCTTGGTTGAATTCATGTTTTCCTGGATTTTCTTGCCGGCATACGCACCGCCCGCGGCACCAGCTACCGTGGCCAGGTCTTTGCCCATGCCACCACCCACCTGGTGCCCCAGCACTGCACCGGCCACGCCGCCAGCAATCAAGCCGACCGCATTGCTCTCACCGGCTTTCTCGCGCACATTCACCGCCGTCACATGGCCACAATCGGTACAAGCCGCCTCAGCTGACTTGCTGGTGAAGGTGCTGGTGGCCTTGTTGGCAGCAATCGCCTTGTCATACACGGTTTGCGCATCGCGGCGGCATTGCAAGCGGGCTTCCGCCGATGCTTCATCAGCGCACAATTTTTTGTCGGCCTCGTAGCGAGTTTTGGCATCTTTGAGTGACAGGCTGTCCGCTGGTTTGCTGGACCAGACTTGCGCCTGCACACCCAAAGCCAGGACGCATAGCAATGCCAAGCCGCCCACGGCGATCAAGCGGGTCTTATGGTTGGTAAAAAATGAACGCATGGGAATCTCCTGAAATGGCGCCGCCCGAATTTCCAACAATCAACCGGCTTTGGCGCGGGCCAAGCATACCGCGCGACCAAGAAATTTACTCCGATTTGCCCCGTCTGTTGCACTTTGTTAAGAATTAGTTAATGGGGTCGCGCTACAGTGCGAAATCCATCGTTTTGGCATTTCTACGCACGGCGTTGCAACGGCCGCCAAGTGGCTTGATTGCCTGGCAACCCGGCCTGTTAAGCGCCTTGACTTGCCGCCATCCAACATCGAGAAACGCAATGCGAATTTTGTTAGCTGAAGACGACCCCATGCTCGGCGACGGCCTGCGTGCGGGCTTGCGCCAACAGGGGTTTCAGGTGGATTGGGTGCGTGATGGGCTGGCCGCCGAGCGCGAACTCATCACGGGTGATTACCAGGCCGCTGTGCTCGACCTCGGCCTGCCCTTCAAGGACGGTCTGGACGTTTTGCAAACCCTGCGCAACAAGCGGATGCAGCTGCCGATTTTGGTTTTGACAGCGCGTGATGCCGTCCCTGATCGCATCAAGGGACTTGACTTGGGTGCGGACGATTATGTGATCAAGCCAGTTGACCTGTACGAACTTGGCGCGCGTTTACGCTCGTTGGTCCGGCGTTCGCATGGGCAGGCCCATGAGGTCTTGACCTGTGGCAGCCTGCAACTGAACCCAGCCGCGCGGCAAGTCAGCTTTGAATCTGAAGTGGTAGCCCTGTCTACGCGGGAGTTTGACCTGCTGCACGCCTTGATGCTGGCGGTAGGGCGGGTGCTGTCGCGTGAGCAAATCGAACAGCAGCTCTACAGTTGGGGACATGAAGTTGAAAGCAACGCGGTTGAAGTGCACATCCATCACCTGCGCAAGAAACTCAAGCCTGAAGTAATCCAGACGGTGCGCGGAATTGGCTATACGCTGATGGTGCCCAAGCCTCAGGCTGGTGCTGAGGCCGCATGACACTGCTGCGTCGCTTAAGTTCCTTGCAAGCGCGCTTGCTTGGTCTGCTCTTGCTGATGGTGACGCTGGTCTGGCTCAGTGCCGCCATCCTGACCTGGCGCGATGCAAGTGATGAGCTTGATGAACTTCTGGACGGCCATTTGGCGCAATCGGCAGCCTTGTTGATCGTGCAGCAGGCCAACCGCGACACCGGCGAATCCGATGACCACGGTGACGACAGCAGCCGCGAGCGCGAAAACGCCCCCACCTTGCACAAATATGCACCCAAAGTCGCCTTCCAGGTGTTTCACGAGGGGCAGTTGTCGATGCGCTCGGCCAACACCACCAGTGCACCCATGTCGACCAAGATCAGGGGATTTTCAACCGTTCGTCTGCCCGACAACTCGCAATGGCGGGTGTATGGCGCCCAGGGGAACGAGGGGGATGTGCAGGTGTTTGTGGGTGAACTGATCCAGTCACGTGAATCCATTTTGTGGGCCGTGCTCAAAGCGGTGCTGATGCCACTGATGTACGCCCTGCCAGCGTTGGCGGTGGTGGGCTGGCTGGCTGTTCGCAATGGCCTGGCCCCGCTGCGTCATCTGAGTCAGGCGCTGGCTCAACGCCAACCCCAGGCACTGGACCCGGTGGTGCTCCAAGATGTGCCTGCAGAAATTGATCCGGTGGTGAAATCCCTGAATGCGTTGTTTGAGCGCATTCAAAGCATGATGGCGTCCGAGCGGCGCTTCACCGCAGATGCCGCGCATGAGCTGCGCACACCCATTGCCGCCATTCGAACCCAGGCCCAAGTGGCGTTGGGCGCGGGCGACGACGCCGCGCAGCGCAAACATGCCCTGCTTTATACGCTAGCTGGCTGTGACCGCGCCAGCCATCTGGTGGAGCAACTGCTGACATTGTCAAGATTGGAGTCGTCCAGCAGCGCACCGCCCAGCGGTTTGGTTGACCTGGCGGGTGTGGCGCGCCGCGTGGCCGGTGAGTTGGCCATGACGGCATTGGATCGAGCCCAGGAGCTGGAACTCGAGGCCCCCGAACATGCATACGTTGGTGCGGATGACATGCTAACCAGCGTGTTGGTGCGCAACCTTCTTGACAACGCCCTGCGTTACAGCCCGGAGTCGGCCAGGGTCAGCCTCTCGGTGATGTCCGAGGCCAATCAGGTGATCTTGCGTGTAGAGGACAGTGGCGCAGGTTTGTCTGAGGCCGACATGGCCCGGCTGGGTGAACGGTTTTACCGGGTGCTGGGTACTGGGCAAACCGGCAGCGGCTTGGGCTGGTCGATTGTGCGACGCATTGCCAATGTGTACCATGCCCGCATAGAGGTCACCCGTTCAATCAAACTGGGTGGTCTATGC
Source organism: Rhodoferax sp. UBA4127 (assembly GCA_002381045.1). Classification (GTDB taxonomy): domain Bacteria; phylum Pseudomonadota; class Gammaproteobacteria; order Burkholderiales; family Burkholderiaceae_C; genus Rhodoferax. The sequence goes on along the minus strand of DFWT01000224.1, from coordinate 51,358 downwards.
GTCACCGTGTGCTGGAACAGCGCAGCCAAGCCGGCCCCGTAAAATAAGCGCTTTGCCCGCAGCGTCAGCGCTGACAACCAAGGAAAACTGATGACACCCCTGCCCCCAGCCCTGTCTGATCGCGATGGAAAAATTTGGATGGACGGTCAGATGGTGGAATGGCGTGATGCCAAGATCCACGTCCTAACCCACACGCTGCACTACGGTTGCGGTGTGTTCGAAGGTGTACGCGCTTACAACTCTGTCAATGGCACGGCCATTTTCCGGCTGGAAGAGCATACCCAGCGCTTGCTCAATAGCGCCAAAATTTTGCGAATGATGGTCCCTTTCACCAAAGAGCAAATCATGCAGGCGCAGGTGGATGTGGTGCGGGCCAACAAACTCGAATCCTGCTACTTGCGGCCCTTGAGTTGGATTGGCAGCCGCAAGCTGGGCGTGAGCCCCAAAGGCAACACCATCCATCTGATGGTGGCGGCCTGGGCCTGGGGCGCCTACCTGGGCGACGAAGGCATGAAGCGCGGCATCCGCGTCAAAATTTCCAGCTACACCCGCCACCACGTCAACATCACCATGACGCAGGCCAAGGCGGTGAGCAACTACACCAACTCCATCTTGGCCAATATGGAAGCGCTGGACGACGGTTACGACGAAGCCATGCTGCTCGATGCCAATGGCTTTGTCTCAGAGGGCTCCGGCGAAAACCTGTTTGTGGTGAAAGATGGCGTGGTCTACACGCCTGATTTGTCTGCCGGCGCGCTCAATGGCATCACCCGCAACACAGTGCTGCACATCTGTAAAGACCTCGGGATTGAGGTGGTGCAAAAACGCATCACCCGTGACGAGGTGTACATCAGCGACGAAGCGTTCTTTAGCGGCACTGCAGCAGAAATCACACCCATCCGTGAGTTGGACCGCATCGAACTGGGCAAAGCCGGTTACGTCGGCAGCCGAGGCCCCATCACTGAGAAAATTCAGAGCGCGTTCTTTGATATCGTCAACGGTCGCAATCCCAAATACAGCCATTGGCTAACCCTCGTTTGAAATTTTTTTGGCCACATCTCTCGCTTAGGCGATGCGTTCGGACCCAAGTAAAAAAAGGAAACCGTCATGACACAACCTGTTGTTGAACTCCTGGCCAAAGATCTGAACCCGCAGGGCGGCGTGTACTGCCCCAGCCCCAAGGCAGATATGAAACTTTGGAACAGTCACCCTAAGGTCTATCTGAACGTGGCCAATGCTGGCCAAGGCAAGTGCCCGTATTGCGGCACGGTGTACCAGCTCAAAGCTGGCGAGCATTTCCACGGTCATTGACCGATTGCCCCACCACCTGCCCGCCCCAAGCGTCTTGACGCGCTCGCTGGTCATTGCGCCGCAATGGATCGGTGACGCGGTCATGACCGAGCCACTGCTGCGGCGTTTGCACACCCGTGGTGAGCGACTCACCGTTGGCGCCTTGCCCTGGGTGGCACCGGTCTACCGCGCCATGCCACAGGTGGCAGAAGTCATTGAATTCCCATTTGCGCATGGTGGCATCCAGCTTCGAGCCCGACGCCAACTTGCCCAACAACTCGACCAGCAGTTCGACCGGGCCTACGTCTGTCCCAACTCACTCAAAAGCGCCCTGCTGCCATTTTTAGCTGGCATTCCGGTGCGCATCGGCTACCTGGGTGAAGCCCGTGTTGGGCTGTTAACCCACCGACTGAAAAATCCTGCCAAAGGCAAACGCCCACCCATGGTGGCGTTCTACTCGGCATTGAGCGCTGAGCCTGATGTCAGCCTAGACCAGCCCCACCTGCAGCTTGATGCCACCAGCGTCGATGCAGACCTGTTGGCCCTGGGTCTGACCCGCCTGGGTTACCACGTGTTTGCACCAGGTGCGGAGTACGGTGATGCCAAACGTTGGCCGGCCGAGCACTATGCCCAATGTGCCATGCAACTTGATTTACCCGTGGTGCTGCTCGGGTCTGGCAAAGAGGCTACGCTGTGCGACAGCATCACCGAACCGGTGAATGCGAAGCGCGCGGGCCACTGCATCAACCTTGCAGGAAAAACCACGCTAGCCCAGGCACTGTCAGCAATCTCTGCTACAAAAAGCATGGTAAGCAATGACTCGGGACTGATGCATGTGGCGGCTGGTTTTGGAGTGCGCCAAGTGGCGGTTTTTGGCTCGAGCAGCCCGCTGCACACGCCGCCGCTAAACACGGCAGCCAGCGTGATTTGGCTGAAAAATCAGCCAGACTACGATCCGCCATTGGACTGTGCGCCGTGTTTCGAACGCTCCTGCCCGTTGGGCCATACCCGTTGCCTAAACGACATCACAGCAGATATGGTGCTGCGATATTTGCAGCCAGCAACACATATTTGATCAGCGCCACTGGCCAATTACCAAAAAAAAGCCACCTTTCGGTGGCTTGTAAAAGTCCCCCGTGAGGGGAACGTCGTTGGAAACATCAGACTCTTGAAACTTTCGCCGAGGAAAGAACACAAGCTTTTTTGCTTCGAGACTGTGACAGCAGCTGAGATGTAATGTACGTGGCCAAAAGCGGCTTGTGTATCCCCCATTCGGGGGATTTTGAAGACCAAATTGCAAAAAAAGTGTGGTTCCGAGGTCCGTCAAGGCTGCCGCTTTGAACCCAACGGCAGTTCGACAACAAAACAGGCGCCGCCACCTGGGTTGTTCTCGCAATAAGCACGACCCCCGTGGCGCTGGGCAATCGACTTGACCAAAGCCAAACCAAGTCCGACCCCACCATCGCGCTCAGTCGCGCCTGGCAATCGGTAAAACGGCTCGAAGATCCGCTCCTGCAACTCAAGCGGCACGCCGGGGCCGCGATCGCAAACCCTGATCACTGCCAGTTGGTTCGTCTTGCAAAGACTCAACGTGATGCCCCCGGCGCCATAGCGGCGGGCATTTTCCAGCAGGTTGCGCAGGGACCTGCGCAACAATTTGGCGACACCCTGAACCACCAGCTCTGTCTCCGCTTGTGCCGTCGCATCTGACGTCGCCATGCCTTGCATATCCAGTTCAGCATCCACCCGGGCTGCTTCTTCCGCGGCCATGCCAATCAGATCCACCGACTCGATGGTGCCCATGTCCGCCTCACGTGCATCCAGGCGACTGGCCAGCAAAATCTCTTCGATCAATTGGTCGAGCTCGGTGATGTTGCGCGAAATCTCATCACGAAACGCCGGGGTGGCGCTGGGACCCATCAACTCCAGACCCATTCGAATGCGGGTCAGGGGCGAGCGCAACTCATGCGACGCATTGGCCAGAAGGGATTTTTGCGACGCCAGCAAAGCCTCATGCGACTGCACCAGGGTTTGCACACGCTGCGCAGCCTGGTTGAACCGCTTGGCCAGAAACGCGACTTCGTCTTGACCAGTCTCCGGCACACGGATCGACAAATCACCTTGACCCCACTGTTGCACACCGTCTTGCAGGCGCTCTAGACGCCGTGTGAGCTTGCGCACGATCGGATAAGTGGCCAAGGCCACCGCAATGCCAACCCAAATCAACATCCAGGCAAAACCAAACGGTGGGCGACTCCAAAAAGACGGCGGCGCACGCATCAAATGCATGTGGACGGTTCTGCCGTCATGCATGCGAACCACAAACTCCGGCGCTGGCCCTGTGCGAGCAGCTTCACTGCCATCAGGTGGCTCACCCGGGCGCGGCTCGTCAGAACCCTCAGAGGGCGGGGCCATGGGTGGTGCGGCTGGTACTTGGGCTGCGTCATGCCGCAGGGCCCGGCGCAAGGCGCGCCGCTCACGAATTTCTTCTTCGGTCAGTGGACCCCGTGTCTGGCCCCGGCCAATGACTTGACCCGTATCGTCACGCACCACCACATCGCGCAACGGGGGCTCTGCTGCCAAATGCCATACCCAACCCACCAACAAGGTCAGCACAGCCACAGCCATGACCACCGCCAGCCAGATGCGAAGGTAGAGTTTGTTGAACACGGCCAACGCCCGTGTCACTCTTGTTGACGGGCAAACACATAGCCCACGCCGCGCACCGTCAATATCCGTTTAGGATTTTTAGCGTCGACCTCAATGGCGGCACGAATGCGCCCCATGTGCACATCAATCGAGCGGTCAAACGCCTCTAACTCACGACCACGTACCGCCTCCATGATCTGGTCGCGTGACAGCACCCGCCCTGCGCGCTCTGCGAGCGTCACCAGCAAATCAAACTGGTATGAGGTGAGTTCGCAAGACTGTCCTGCCACTGTCACGGTACGTGCATCGCGGTCAATCTCGAGCGAGCCAAAACGCAGCTGACTGGACGCGGTATGGGCTGAACCCTCGCCCTGCCGCCGCAACACCGCCCGAATGCGCGCGAGCAATTCACGCGGTTCAAACGGCTTGGGCAAGTAGTCGTCGGCACCCATTTCCAGGCCGATGATGCGGTCCATGGGGTCGCCCTTGGCGGTCAACATCAGCACGGGTGTCCGGGCAAGTTCACCGGACAAGGCACGTATGCGACGGCACACTTCCAGGCCGTCTATGTCAGGCAGCATCAAGTCAAGGATCACCAAGGCAACAGGGTGAGTTTGCAAACTTGTCAAACCGACTTGCGCATTGCCCGCATGGGTGACCTGATAGCCAGACTGCCCGAGGTAAGTGCACACCATGTCGGCCAGACGGGCGTCGTCTTCAATCATCAGCAGCTGTTGGTTCATGCCACCAGTCTAGTGGGTGGCTACTTCACGGCATTGAAGGCGCCGTAAAGAAAAGTAAACATTCGCGTCAATCAGCTACGCTTTAGATAGCTACTCGCACTTTATTCATAAGGGTTAGGTGCTTTTTATCCTTGAAGTCAGCCAAACCAGCAACAGCACAGGAACACCAAGAAGCGCGGTGGCCGTAAAAAAGTTTTGATAACCAAAAGCATCCACATAGCGCCCAGAGTAACCCGCCAGAAACTTGGGCAAGAGCAGCATCATGGAACTGAACAGCGCGTACTGCGTGGCCGAGTAGTTCACATTGGTGAGGCTGGACAAGTAGGCGATGAAGGCCGCTGACGCAATGCCACTGGACAGGTTGTCGGCAGAGATCACAAAGATCAAACCCGTCACGTCATGCCCACGTACCGCCAAGGCGGAAAACAGCAGATTGCTGGCTGCGCTCAGCACCGCACCCAACATCAGGACCCGCATGACGCCCAAGCGCATGGCCAGCACCCCGCCAATGAATGCCCCGACTAGGGTCATGATGACGCCGTAAATCTTGGTGACAGCCGCCACCTCGTCCTTGGTGTAACCCATGTCCACGTAAAACGGATTGGCCATGATGCCCATCACCACGTCACTGATTCGGTAGGTAGCAATCAGCGCCAAGATGAGTGCGGCGTGCCATCCATAACGCCCCAAAAAATCGGCGAACGGTTCGACCAAGGCGCCGCGCAGCCAAACCATTGCGTTCTTTGACGGCGTCAGCGGCCGATTGATGGGCTCGTGGGAAAAAAGTACAGTCAGCACGCCGGGCAGCATGCTGGCCGCCATCACCAGGTAAGCGGTGTGCCACGCACTGTGCTGGTATCCAGAAGCACCCGGCACCTCAGCACGCGCCGCCAGCCACAACACACCGGCGCCCGCCCAAATCATGGCCAAGCGGTAGCCGGTTTGGTAAGCAGCCGCCAAGGCAGCTTGTCGGTCTGCATCAGCCGATTCAATGCGAAACGCGTCCAGCGCAATGTCTTGGGTGGCAGAACCAAATGCCACAGCCAGTGCACCCCACACCACAGGTAACAATGCCACTTGCGGGTCATTGAACGACATACCGACCAGCCCCAGCATGATGGCGATTTGAGACAACAAAAGCCAACTGCGGCGGCGCCCCAAGACCCGGGTCAGCACCGGGATAGGCAACCGGTCCACCAGGGGCGCCCAGACCCACTTGAAGGCATAGGCTAGACCGACCCAGCTGAGGTAGCCAATGGTGGTGCGGTCTATGCCGGCCTCGCGCAGCCAAAAGCTCAGCGTGCCAAGCACCAGCAACAAGGGGAGGCCAGCGGAAAAACCCAACGAAAACATGCGAAGCGACGGCGGCTCGAGGTACACCCGGAATGCAGCAAGCCAGCCGCGCCAACCCGGTTTCGTTTGTGCGCTGGTTGAACTCAATGAGCCAGTTTCCAATCAACCCTACCTGATTTCGATATCACTGAAGCATGAAGGTCTGGTATTCCAGACGCTCCAGCTTTCGATTGAGGACCCACACACCGGCCAGCACACTGACCAGCATCGCCAGCGCGAAGCCATAGCCAAACCATGGCGCCCCCAGACGCAATGAAATGGCTGTGAACAGCACATTAGAGACCAGCAGCAGCAAAGTCAAACCGACCACTGCGCGCCGTTGATCAAGGTAAAACAGCACGTTCAAAATGCCCAACAGCACCACCTGCAAGGAGACTCCCACCACATCGACATACAGCAGCGGAAGATACAGGGTGGATATACCGACCGATTTCAAAATGACTTCACCCAAGGCAAAAATGACCAGCACTGCAATCGCCTGAATTTTGGCAATGTCAAACAAGCCACGCTGCGCGTAATAAACCATGTGGTTTCGCATGCGTTCGATGTAGTTCAGGGTCGCGCCGTCGCGAACTGCATCGTAAAACTTGGCGTAGTACTCCACAAAGTCGGTCTCTATTCGAACCAGGAAAACTGCCATCCCAGGGATGATTGACAGATACGAGAGAAAAATAGGGAAGTCATAAATGACCGACGCGTTCAAAGGGCCGATGACATGTTGCCCGGTGCCAGAGTCATACCAAAACATCACCTTGTCGATCCACGCACCAAGATTAAAAAAGAAACCCGTGGCCATCAGGCTGCCGTACATGGCACCCGGCTTCCAGATGTCAAACGCAATGAACAAATCAGACTGGTAACTTCGGTAGATTAACCAGATCATTCCCATGAGCAGAAAGTAATGCCCGATCACAAAACCCAGCAACAGACCATCCATCCCCAATGGCACTCGAAACAGCATAGCAAGCCCAAAGGTGGCGCTGTAGCCCATGAAAAATATCAAAACTATGGCCCGGTAGTGCTTCATGCCGGTGAGGAACACGGTGGCAATCCAAATTGCCGACATGATAGCCAGACCCACCATAAAGAGCAGGCGGTACAACACTGTCTGCTCAGGAAACAAGAAGGCCGCCACAGGCAAGGAAAGCAACACACTGGCGGCCACAGCCACCAAAATCAGGCCGTTGAAATTGGGGAGAATGGCATCGTTTTTCTTCTCGAAAATTCGGTCGGCCACAAACCTTGTGAAAGATAACTGCACTAGCCCAGTACCCACCAGCGAGATCAGGAAGAGATAGGTCACCGTCACCTGGAATTGCGCAATGGCTTCCTGCGGAAACACCAGCCCCAAGCTGAACACACCAATCAGCATGATGCCGATGATGGAAAGTACCCACGGTCCGGAACTGATCAGACCGGCAAAGGCATAGGCCTGCAGCACACCTGCGTAAGTCTGCTTCTTAAGCAGTTTGCGTAATTCGAAACCTATGCCTGCCATTGCAAGTTCCGCTCGTACAAGGCCCGGTAACGGGCAAACATCAGATTTTGGGAATAGTATTTTTCGACCCTTCGGATGGCCGCATCACTGGCCTTTTGCCAAAGCACTTCATCTTGAAGCAAAGCCAATGCGGCCTGGGCCATGGCCTGTGGATCAGCGATTCGCACTACCCGTCCGGAGGCACCCAAATCAGCGTCCTCACCTGGCAAACCCTGCACCAGTTGGCGACAAGATCCGACATCGGTACACACCGTGGGAACCCCCGCCGCATAACCCTCCAGAATCACCAGAGGCAAGGCCTCGCTGATGGAACTCAGCACCACCAAGCCCACCTTGGGCAACAGGTCGGTCAAGTTCCGAAAACCCAAAAACTTGACCTTGTCCGACAGCCCTAACTGCGCCGCAAGGTCACGACATTCAAGGGCGTACTCGGGTGATTCATCTTCAGGTCCGGCAATCCAGGCCTGGGCCTCTGGCAAGGACTTGGTGACCAACACCATTGAACGAATGAAGGTTTTAATGTCTTTGATCGGCACCACGCGCCCGATCAAGCACAGCACCTTCGGTACCATCGGCATGCGCTGAGCCCGCAGCGGCGCAAAACGCGCGACATCCACGCCATTTGGAATGTTGTCTGTTCGCTCAGGTGGCGCACCGTCCTGCAGTTGGCGCAGCCGATTGGCCTCGTAAAGGGCAATGATGTCGTCAGCCGACTGGTAGGTTACGTAGCCCAAATGTTCAAAGAACCGAATCCAAAGCTGGCGAAAGTAGTTCACCTGAGAGGGATCACGCTCAAACACCCCCCGGTTGTCCTTCAGCCACTGCGCCTGGTAGAGGTCGATCTTTCGCTCTTTGACATAGATGCCATGCTCGCTGAGCATAAATGGCCGTTTGTAGCGATGCTTCAACAGCACGCCCAAAATGCCTGCATAACCAGTTGAGACAGCGTGGTAAATGCGCGCCTTGGGGCAACTGACTGCGACCTCCCGCAGGCGCCAAAAGGGCGTATGGATTGTCCGAATGGTCCAGAAGTAATCCACAAAAGAAGGGTCAGTGCACCGCCGCCGGTAATTCTTTTTGAGATATTCCCACGCGGCTTGGCTATGCAGAAAAACTTCGTGACTCAACTTGCCATCGGGACCTGCCTCATCCATCAACTGAGCGAACTTGAACGGGCATTGCGGTGAGCGCAAGTCCGATTCCAGCAAGGTGTGCACCTGTTCGACCATCGCCATGGCCTCGTCGTCTGCCTTGACTTCGAGTACTGGCGGGGCGTCGTGCTCGCTGTAAATATAGGCCAGTTGAAGATGCACAAGGTTGTCTGGCAGGGCGTACCGCATGGGACCGTAATCCTGCGGTCGACTACCCAAAAACACAGCACCAAACCGGATCTCTGGAAAACCCCGGATGATTTGATTCACCCAACTGGAAACCCCCCCGGACACAAACGGAAAGGTGCCTTCCAGCAGTAGAAGCACGTCCACACTGTCAGAAGTCGGCAGCGCCGAGCTAAATGTGGGGGAGGTATTGGCGGTCAAAATAATTGATCTCGCTGTCGCGCAAGTTCCAAAAGTCTTCCACGGCCCTCGTCCGCGAGGCAAGGTTCAACGTTGAGAGTTGCAACATAAATTGCCTGACCTGGGAAAAATCTCGTCGATGAAACGCGATTTCTGCCAGGTAAGGTAGGGTGGATGTCTTTGCTTGACCCAGGCGCATGGCATGCAAAATGGCTTGTTCGGCCGCCTCCAACTCGCCCAGTTCAAGCAAAATCTTGCCCTGCAAAAAAATCAACCCCGATCCGGGTGGAACACCCAGCGCCAGGGCTGCCTCCAAGTGCGTGCGTGCCTGCTGCAAAATGTGCAAACGCAACTCGCCTTGAATCAAACAGGCATACACCAGTTCCCAGTTGAGTTCGGCCAGCCTTTGAAGCGCGTCGTAGCGCTGCTCCCGAGTCAGGTCTTGTGACTGCCGCTCAGTTTCAAAGCGAATTTCCTTGGCTATTTTTTTCTCTGCTGCATCCAACATACCAAACGCAACCAGCCGCACATCCTCCGTTGTATCACCTAGCAACTCTTCCAGAATTGGATTGGCGACGCGGTTTGGCACCGCCTGCAGCGTCAACAGACTCTGCATACGTATGTCACTGGGAACCTCATTGCCAAGTCGGGAACGGGCCGCACCTTGTCCCCCCCGATGATGCTCGTCGGTCTGAACGTCATAGACCGGCAAATCCAGCGAGACCGGCACGGCAACTCGGGTGTCATCTGTGGCTTTGCCTAGGTTTGCTCGAACCAATATCAATAGACCCAATGCCCCCATCACCGGCGCGATAAAGGCAAACGAAAACATCAGTGAACTGACAGTGACTCTTGGCTGACGAAACCTGCTTGGCAGCAGCATGTAGGTGGCCAGCGCAGCCACAACACTGATGAGCGCATGAGACCCCAATACCATCCAAAATGTGGAGACAGCAACCGAAGAGACCCAAGGACCCAGAAATAGAACCAAATCCGCTGTAACCGCACCCCAGGCCCAATAGATTGGATTCACGTGTTCTCCACCGCCGTAGCCAACGCGGTCAATGGGTCTGGGGCGGCAAAGTTAATCACCGACAGCCGAATCTTGAGTGATTCAAAATCACCTTCGTAGCGGCTTTGCAGCCAATTGTCGACACGCAGTAAAAATCCGTCTTTCGCCGAGTCTGAAGCAAATGGCATCAGCACCACTAACACCGGCATGTCATCCACAAAGGTTTGCCAATAGAGATCCAAGCCACGCTTGATGCGCAAAAATTCATCTGGAATTTCTCTGCGACGCGCGCCGTTGAAGTGCATCACAACAAGGTGGCTTGACAGCCCGACTCGCTCATACAAATTGAGCAGGCGCGCCATTTCCTGAGCGAACACGATCGGCATACTGGGCAAGCGCTGCTGAATCGCCTTCACGCCATTGGCAGACCGCAGGTTGTCTGCAAAATAACCAAGCATGACCAGCATCATTTGCAGGTTTTCAGCCGTCATTGAGAAAAACGGCATGCGGGCAACAGCCAGTACGCCCACCAATTCTTGGTCTCCAGCCACCAAAGGTGCAACGACCAACTGCGAGGTCTCACGCTGCAAACTGGCCTCCTGACTGGCGATATGCGCCAGGCTACCTGTGTCTAGTGTCAGGCGCAGAAGGTCGTCGTTGGGTGACATCACCACAGGATCGCCAAGGCGGGCAACCGGGCGTCCCAAAACATAGCTACCATCTCCCGGCTCAAGCAAGTAAATTTGCGCTGACTCAATGTTCACGTATTGCGAGAGCAATTGAAGCAAACCACTCGCACCAGGCATGGGATCATCGCTCTGGCCTTCAATTGACAGAGTCCGTAACCGCGCCAATGCGTCGCGCAGCGAGCCAGGCCGTGCCAGCATCTCTTGCTCAAGCCGATCATGGGACAAGTTCAACAGCAAATGCCGTTTGGTAAGTCTCGCCACACGCTCAGACATATACAGGTAAGTTTCTTCCATGCGATTGTTGCGGTCCCGCCAAACATCGCTGAACTCGCCGCACAAGAGCACTACCAAACCACCGCCAAAAAGCACTGTCTCTGACACACCCAGGGGAAGTCGTCCGAGAGTCCAAGCCAACCAGACATTGCCAACCACGACCGCGCCAGAGAGCAGACCAGGCAACACCCCGTACCGCAGGGCCACCAGCACAGGCGCAAACCATAGCCAAGGAAACCGCTGTTGTGACAATGAAGGATCCGTCGGTGCGGCCCACCACGCCAGCGCGACAGCACCGAAAGAGAGCACTGAAATTTCCAGCCACTGAAACAGTGTGGTGCTAGATTCAGGCGCCAGCGCATCGCGGCTTAAAGCCGTTTTCAGCCGCTGTCCAAAAGCGAGTTGTTGCATTGCCAGTTTTTACTTGGTCGCGGCGGCAGGTACCAAGGGCAAGCCGTCAAACATTTCAGTCAACAATGACTGCGCCACGGCTGACAAGGCCTGCCGACTCCAGCCACTCTTGGCTCCGGAGACACTCCACACAATCTGACCGGTGAACAAATCCAACACCTTCAAGGTAACGCCCACGGCTGGCTCACCGTCAATACCCACTTTGTAGCGCCACTCCTGCACACTTCCCATAACGGCGAAACGCGCCCCTTGATCACGTGCCCATTGCTGCGCCTCGTCCACCACTTTTCGTTCAGTGGGTTCAAACAGGGTGTCGCGGGACAGGGCCACCGGATAGTGCTGCAAAGTTGTCACGCCTCGGCGGCGCATTTGATGCTCGACCAGTGCCTCGGCGGACAGCCCGGCCTGTGGCGTGTCGGTGTTGTTCACTATCGGCAACATGACCCATTTGGCTGTTGGCGTCAGGTCACCCTGGTTGACATTGGATTGAATGGAAGTCGCGCAGGCCACCAGGGTCGCCGCACAGATACCAAGACCGATGAATTTAAGGATTGCCATGGTTTGAGTCCTAAAAATACCGGCGGTACCGTACCGCCAGTGCGTTGGTTGACAAATTACCCGACTGCGTGTTGTCACTGCCGCGCAGTTCGATAAACACATGATCTTCCCCAGTAATGGAGCCGGCAAGGCCGACACTACCGTTTGCACCCGTACCACTGACAGTATTATGGTTGGCACACAGGTCGAAAAATGGGCGCCAAGCGCGGGTGTAAGTGGTTTGCAGGTTTTGTCCAGCCAGGTTTTCACCCATGCCCCAACAGCCGCCCCAACTGGTGCTGCTTTCTGGAACAAAGTAATTCACTCTGTCGATTGAATTGTTGGCAAAAGCGTTCAACACTGCCGTTTGAGCCACCAGAGGCAACTGTGCAAATGAATCGGTGCTCAGCCCGCTTCCGACCGAGAACAATTGGCGGGTCAGGTAACCGCGCAGCCGCCAATCGGGATAATCGGTGCGCAAGCGGTAACCAAACTCCATGTCAAGTATGTTGCCACTGCCTAAATCATCGCCAAACTGGGAGTAATAACGCGAGGTTCGCGGCGCGATCCGCAGGTATTCGCGCTTGCCCAGGGTGTAGGTCATGCTGGCATGCAAGCTATTTTCGTACCCTGCCACTTGCATCGGCAAGCTTACATTGGACTCTGCCTTCAAGTCCACACCCGCCTCCAGACTCAAGCGAGCACCCCACCGGTAGCTTTGCTGTAATCGCATGCTGGTCAGGCCATTCAATTCATCGCGCCTGCTGACTGCCAAACTGGTCGTGCCGCGCGATCCATGCCAATTGATTTGGACACCCATCAAACGGTCAGCAGAAGGTGCGATGGCTTGCAAGACGGGATCAAAATCCGAGCCTGCCTGCTGAGACCGATTTCCGCTAAGAAGCAACTCCAACTTCGGGTGAATCATCAACCTGGTTTCAAACTGCAGGGCGTGGCTGTTCAAGCCACCCTGGTGCTGGCTTTCCCATCCCAACTGAGCATAGTTCGCCTGGGAAGGCACATGCTGCCGATACCGGTCATACAGCGGCTCATCGTCCTGCGGCATCATCCCAAGAAACGCCAAATCAGTGGCTTGCTGGAAGTGGCCGAGCGCAAAGGCTGTGTCATAGCGGTTATAAATTGGCATGGCATCACCGCGGAGAGACAAAAGGCGATCCATGGTTTGGGTTTCTTGCAATTGCAGCGCCGTCTGGCTATCCGCCCACAAAGGTGGCGCGGCCTGGCTATGTTGCGCGTAGCGTCTCCACATCCAGGCTCGGGCATTGCTGAACTGCTCCGACACAATGGCCCAGCCCAGCACCAAAATCGCAGTCTGCTCCGTGCTTGGCGCATCCGACAATCCACGCATCTGGCTCACCCAATGCCGCACCAATGCCAAACTTGGGTCTCCCGGTTGATTGACCAAACTCAAACGTGCAAGCGCCAACAATTCAGCATTCTTGGTTGTTGCGTGAGTCAGTTGCTGACTAGAAAATTTACCTTTCAACTCTATCCACACATGCTGGCGCATGCGGTCAGCCATCCCGGTTTGACCTACCCGTTCGAGCGCATCGGCATAGTTCAGCAGCATTGGCAAATCGCTGGGCTGATGCGCGGCCGCTTTCGCATACCAAGTCATCGCGTCCCGGTGCCTCTCCAACACCTGACTGGCTGCTGCATACGCGGACCAGAGCCGCGCATCCTTGGCAGCTTGAGGTGCGTGGGTCCGCAAGAAGCGTGGCAAAATATCGGCCCGCTGCTCGTCAATCAAAAACCATAAGCTGGCCTGTAAGGCGTCTATATCGTCTGGCGCTTTTTTTAGCGCTTGTTGAAAGTCAACCCAAGCAAGTTTTGGCAACTTTTGACGCTGATAAAACTGCGCCCGCATCAACAAGAAGCGAGGCTCCGTCATCGCCAAGGTGTCGGCTTTTGTACCCAATTCTGCGTAGACACGTGCCTGACTTGCAGTGTCCCCAAGTTCCTCGTAAATGCCCAAGGCCAGCATGAGTTGATCTGTCGACCCAAACCTGCGATAGGCTGTCATCGCCAAGCCCGCAGCCTGTGCAGGGTGTTCTTGGCGAACCAGAAAAATCAGCCGCGACCAATCACCGGTTGTGGTCTGTGGTCCGCCTGCGTATTGCGCATACGCTGACCTGGCTACACCGTAGTCGCCAGCGTCCCAAGCCACTTGACTCAACAACTGCCAGTAGGCGACCGCCTGCGCGGGCACCTGATGCTGATGCGTTTGAAGCAGGTTCAAGGCCTCTCGCATTTTGTCTTTGCGCACCAGTTGGACGACCGCCCTGAGTACGACATCCAATGAGAACGGTTCCATGCCTGCACGCTGGCTGTACAGGCGCTGAGCACGGTCGTCATCACCTCCGTTTTCTGCCAATCGCGCTGCCAATTCCAACAGTTTGGGATTGTGGGTATTGGCGAACTGCGCCTCAAAAAATTGAGATCCTTTGGATGGTTCTGCGGCCAACTCGTACAACGAGTAAACATCCATCCACTGGGTATCCGTGAGCGGCTGTCGCTTGGCAAGTTCGGCCCAGGCCTGCAACGCCAGCAAGGGTTGATCGGCTTGCGGCGCAAGACGAATGACCGCGCGAACGGTGTCCACACTGCGGTCACCTTGGCCAAACAATGCCAACCATTGCTGCGCCGCAACATCTGGCCGCTGCGTCCATTCACTCACCTGGGCCAACTTGCGGCGCCACTGCCGATCCCCAGGGACGGCTTGTACCGCCCGCTGAGCCACCAAAAATGCGCGCTTCAGGTCACCTGCGCCCAACAGAACCTGGTACGCCAGTTCAAAATCTTGCGGGTCAAACGCACGCAGTGACTCTGAACCATTGGCAGTGTCTGCAACAACCGAAGACTGGGCCACCGGCTGCACTGCCCACGCTGCTGATGCACCCGCTAGCACCGCCACGATGCCGATGGGACACAGAAACAAGTTACGCACAAGGGTGACGAGGCCAGTCATTGAAAAACCAACTTTCTGGCATACCCAGCGGCAGCCATGGGATCTCCAGCTGCCAACGCTGTACGTGACAAGAACCGAAGCGTCTGCTGATCGTTGGCAAGATCACCCATTTTCAATTTGGCCATTTCTAACGCCTGAACATACTGGCTGGCCGCCATCAAAGTTTTTACCCCCATCTGGAAAAATCTACGTGCATCAGACAAGGACTCCGCCTTGTCCCGAGCCATGAAATAGTACTTGGCTGCCAAAGGGTGTTGCCCACGTCCCAAAGCCAAATCACCATAATGCGCAAGCTCATCGGCCGATACTTCAATGTTTAGGCGTTTGAACAAAGCCACACCCAAATCGGGTTGATCTAACTTGAAGGCTTCTTCAGCAAAGCGACGTACCAAATTCACAGGTAAATCATCTTTCTGCGCGGAAAACAGCAATCTCAACAACTGCGCGGAAATGCGCGCTTCTTCAGTTTTGTCGATCTGCTTGTCCAAGCGGCTCCGATAGGCTTTGAGCAAAATGGTACGGGCCTCATTGCGCTGGCGAACGTCATTTGATTCAAGCAAATCAGAGATCACCGACTCCAATGTGGGCACTTCGATCAGATCGGGCCGGGTCTTGGCCAGCAGCAGCGTGGCGTCTGGATTGTTTGGATTGGTGCGGTACAAGTTTTGTACGTAGGACAAAGTCAAATCGTCAAGTGACTGCTGCTGATACAACTTTTCAATGAGCGCTTTACGCGGGAAAACCGCGGCTAAAAGTGCCAGTACCAGCAATGCAACCAGGACCAGCTGCCAATTGGCAGCCAGATGCAGGCGAGCTATCTCGCCGTCAACCCCGGCATATCGCTTCGAGCGGTCTAGCAACATGGTCTTGAATTTCAAAAAAACTGCGTTCACCCACACGGCGTTTGGCCTTGAGAGTCCGCCCTGCAACACTTACCTGACAAGCGTCCACATTGGCAAGTGTGAACTTGAGCGGCACATTGGCCTTGAGATTCCAACGTCCCCCTTTCGGCAATGCTTCATACTTTTCGATGCGACCATTGGCCGACACCAGAAGGGCTGAAGGGGTTGACGCCTTGGTCACCACAAGCTCGGCAGCGTCGTCGCTTAAATGGGTGTACACCTCGCCCTGATGCGTGGAATAGCCAGCCACTTCCCGGCTATTTTGGACATCGGGAGTGCCCATGCCGTCTGGCATGCGCAATGTGCGCAAATCTTTCGCCCCACGAATTCGCCAACCGGTGGCCGTACGCGCAATCGCCATCGTTTGAAAGTCGAGCACTTTGCGGGCATAGTCAGCCACGTACACCGGTGTTGTCTCTTGATCTAGGGCATACGCAAACACCTTGTCCAACGACTTCATGCCCGCCGCTTTGGAGGTGATGTAGGTGTGAAAATAAATGTCCATGGGCTTTAAGCGCCGAGGACTCTCGGTGAACTCAAAGGTTTCAATGACACGCTCATAGCCATAAAACGGGCCAAGCCAATTGTTGGTATAAACGTTCTCATTTTGGTTGGGAGCAAACACCTGAAAACCGGTGCTGCGTTGAATCCCCAACCCTTCAACCTGTGTCACTGTCGGTGTCGAGCGGGTTGCTTTGGTGTCACCCCCGTTCATGTTCAAAACATTGGCTGCGCGTGATTTCGCCAGCGCTTCTGACCCCGGCACACAGTCTCCGGTCCAAAAAAACATGCTCACCGACTTGCCAGGAGGCGCCAGTCGGCTGTTGATGTATTGAATTGAACCCTCTATCTCACGATTCAGGTCAAACTGATATCCCGGCAGACGTAAGTTGTAGCCGCCATTTGGATCAATTTCTCCCGCTTTGTTCCAGTAGAAAGGATGGGAGTAACTGTGCGACGCGATGGCCACATTGGGAGCTCGAAAAATATCCCGCGCGACGTTCTCGGCGTAACTCGACATAGTCGGATAGAGCCCATTCGGCGATAACTCGGCCTCAATGACCGATAGCGTCATAGGCAGCGGGTACTTTTTGACAACTCGGTCGCGCACCACCTCCCCAGCCAAAGGGTTGCCGGGTAACTCCGAGCGGCTGATGAAGCCGTCGCCATCCATGTGAACCATTAGCATGCGTCTGCCACTTTCAGTGGTGACGTCTGGCATAGGTACTTTGGGCAGTCGCAAAGCTTGCTGAAAAAAAGCAAATGGATCAATGATCCACCGGTCACCAAAGTTTCCAGGCAGCGACACCACGTCGTATGAGGCGAGCACATAGCCGCCCCATGGGGTCAGCGCCGCCGTCATCTGCAGGTCATTTGCTCTTTGCAGAACCAATAAAGGTTCGGCGGAAGAATGGTTAAGAGCAAAAAAATCCATGGCCCTTGTGGATGGCTCACGTTCAAATCCAAACATAGGTGCTTTACTGGAAATTTGCACCGGCACAGCTGACGGGCTATAAGGCCCAACGCTAAAACCCAACTTCTTGCCCAAGTCACCTTCAATTGCAAACGATGACGTCCCCAAAATTGCCAAGGGAACACCATCTGCAATCTGTCGCTCCAACCACGCCTGAAGCACTGGTCGGTCAGAACCAGATGGGTCAGAATCCAACCAGAGCAGCACTCCCGCATATCGACCTTGAAAGTTCACATCTGGTAGGTGCTTAGCATCAAAGTACTCAGGCACATATCCCAGGTAATTCAAAGGCATGGCGCCAAAGCGCAACGGCTCCATATCTCGAAAGCCAGTCTGATCTTTCAACACGCTATGTACCACCGCAATGCGACGAGGCATCACCTCGATCCTGCCTACACCCAACGTGGCCAAGTCCGGGGTCGTAACCCAAGGCGTAATGCCCAAGTCCAAAATGCGCGCCGCTGTTAATCTGGCAAGTTCACGATTTGCCGGAGGCACATAGTCAATTGAAATGACGGGCAAGCCATAAGCCGCTTTCACCTGCTGAATCTGACCTAGCAACCAATCCCGGTCTGCGGTTGGGACATCTCGAAAGCTGCGCTTTGCCGCAACAAACCCCTGAAACAGTGACTCCACAACCACCATCTCCACCAGCGCATGCGTGGCCGGCAAAATTTCAAAGCCACGATTGAATATGAGCTTGATACCAGGGAACCGCGCGGCGAGTCCTTTGACGACGGCCACCATGCCGGCCTCTTGTCGAGCCCTCGCTTCGGGCGTTTTGGCTACCAGTTGATAAGAATCCAGGGTATCCAAAAACAGCGTCCGATACCCCGCATCCCACAAAGGTGCAACCACGCTTTCAGCAAAAAATTGCGGCCACTCTGGGCGGGCTTGATCAATGACGCGACTGCCCCAATCTTTGTTCTCGCCCAGATACCAATTTGCTGGAATCTGCCGAGCGTAGCTTCGGGATGGTTGGACCTCGCCTAAGGCCACATAGGCAGCTAGGCGCGTGTGGGGCAAACTGGCAGCCTTCGGGTCTGGCACATGATCGGGGTCAACCACCACCAAGTCGAAGGCCTGCAGTTCACCCATGGGCGGTTGCTTGCCATAAAAAAAGGCGACTGCCGGTGAATCCTTGGCGGGCTGCGCCCAAGCTGCTTGAAACGCAACCCCAAAGCAAATCAGCCAGATCCAAAAAACAAGTTTCAAATCACACCTTCAATGTTCTACGCGCCTAGCGAGGTCAGTTTCCCAGCCGATCGCCATTCACAACGAATGGCCTTGATTGTGACAAACCGTAACCATCTACGACAGTCGGCGTAGCACCAGTTTGTCAGTTAGTACCCGATTTCGCGTCAAAGAAGCCGTCTCGTCCTGCTGCGCAGATGGCAGCCGCACCGGCGAGACTCAGATTGCCCAAGGGTAGTTGACGGTCACTGGGGCATGGTCAGAGAATTTTTGCCCTTTGTAAATTTCAACATCCAAAGCGCCGTTTGCCATTTGCGGCGTTGCCAAATGGTAGTCAAGTCGCCAGCCGACGTTCTTGGCATAGGCTTGCCCACGATTGCTCCACCAGGTGTAGGACTCGTCTCGGGTATCTGGGTGCAATTGCCGGTAGACATCCACTAAACCACCATCAGTCAACAGCTTGGTCATCCAGGCGCGCTCTTCTGGCAAAAAACCTGAATTCTTCTGGTTGCTCTTCCAGTTCTTCAGGTCTATCGCTTGGTGCGCGATATTGATGTCGCCGCATAAAACAAATTCACGCTCGCGCTTCAAGCCTTCTAGATGAGGGTAAATCAGCGCCAAAAACCTGAACTTGGCTTGTTGCCTGAGTTCTCCCGAGGACCCACTGGGAAAGTAGCAACTGATGATGGATCGCTTGGTTTGCAAAGTGTCAAACCGAAGCTCCACATACCTGCCCTCCGCATCAAACTCCGCATCTCCGATACCAAAGACGACGTCGCTTGGCGCAGGCTTGCTGTAAATGCCAACACCAGCGTAGCCCTTCTTTTCTGCACAATGGAAATGCCCCCGCAAACCAACCAGTTCATCAAAACATCCTGTCAATTGATCTTTTTGTGCCTTGATCTCCTGAACACACAAGCAATCGGGAGCTGTTTGCTCCAGCCAAGTATGTAAGCCTTTGCTGGCAGCGGAGCGGATACCATTGAGGTTCAGGCTGGTTAATTTGAACAAGGACTTCTCCAATGACCGAGGGTGCTGATGTGCAAACCGCTGCAATACCTGCCCAAGATGTTTTGGCGCAAGATTTCGTGCAATTTGCCGTGGATTGTGGCGTTTTGCGCTTTGGTGAATTNNAAAACCAAAGCCGGGCGGCTAAGCCCATATTTCTTCAATGCCGGCTTGTTTGACGACGGCGCCAAACTGGGTCGGTTGGCGCAATTCTATGCACAGCGCTTGTTGGCCAGTGGCATCGGCTTCGACATGATTTTTGGACCAGCGTACAAGGGCATTCCACTGGGTGCGGCGGTGGCAATTGAACTGGCTCGCGCGGGGCGCAATGTGCCGTTTGCCTACAACCGCAAAGAGGCAAAAGACCACGGGGAAGGGGGCACGCTGGTGGGCGCCCCGCTCAAGGGTCGTGTGCTGGTGGTGGACGATGTCATGTCTGCTGGCACCGCCGTGCGTGAATCCATCAAGCTGATTCAGGACGCTGGCGCAACGCCGCACGCTGTGGCCATTGCGCTGGACCGCCAGGAAATGGCCACAGAAGGTGGCCACGACGTGCCTCATAGTGCTGTTCAATATGTGCAAACGCATTTGGGCCTGAAGGTATGCGCCATTGCCCAACTCGACGATTTGTTGTGTTACCTTGAGACCCACCAAGTCCCGGGTCTGACTGATGCCAAACAGCGGGTGCTGGCTTACCGCGGCCGCTATGGTGTAGATTCCAGCAAATGAAAACTTCGGCGGTCACACGACTCCTAGCCCAGCAAGGCAGCATTGTTCTGCTGTTGGCCCTGTCGCCCGTATCCGGTTGGGGGCAGGCCGGCCCAGCGCCGGAAATATACAGTTGCGTGGATGCCAAAGGTCACCGCATTACCTCTGATCGGAAAATTCCCTCTTGCAACGACCGCGAGCAAAAGGTACTTAACCCCAGTGGCACCGTCAAAGCCACAGTGGGACCGACACTGACCGCACAGGAAAAAATCCAACAGGAAGCCAAAGAAAAGCTGACGATGCAGGAGCGAGCGCGGCTAGACGAAGAGAAAAAACGGGACCGCGCCCTGTTGATCCGCTACCCCAACGAGACCTTGCATCAGAAAGAGCGAGCTGAGGCCTTGGCTCAAATAGCCCTGGTCAAGCGGGCGGCCACAGTACGCGCCGCAGAATTACACGCCGAATACACCAAGCTGCAGGATGAGTTGGACTTTTACGCCAAAGACCCAAAGCGAACGCCGACCAAACTGCGCCACCAGTTTGAAGCCGCCAAATTGGCACTTGAAGGACAAGGCCGTTTCATCGCCGACAAAGATCTTGAAACGGCTCGAACCAATGCGCGCTTTGATGAAGAACTGGGCCGCCTCCGACCCCTTTGGCGTATGAACGCGGCCACAGCAACCCAGTAATTTTTGAAAACTAGGCCAGCTTTTGGCGAAGCAGGTCGTTCACATGCTGGGGATTTGCTTTGCCTTGGCTTCCCTTCATGATTTGTCCCACCAAGGCATTCAATGCTTTGGCATTTCCAGCCCGGAACTCCTCGACATTCTTAGGGTTGGCCAACAGCACACCGTCGACAATTTTTTCCAACGCCCCGACGTCATTCATCTGCTTCAGGCCTTTGGCCTCAATGATGCCATCCACGGTTTCCCGAGGCGTCATCCACAACACATCCATTACCTGTTTGGCAGCAGTGTTTGAAATCGTGCCGTCATGGATTCGTCCAATCAGTCGAGCTAGTTGTGCGGGTGCCACCGGACAACTTTGAATATCAGCATCTTCAGCGTTGAGCCTGCGTGAAATTTCGCCCATGATCCAGTTGCCCACCAATTTGGGTTGTGCACATGCTTTTGATGACACTTCGAAATAAGTAGCAATTTCTCGGCTTTGCGTAAGGGCTGCAGCATCATATTCTGACAAACCATAATCTGAGACGAAACGCGCAGCCATCACTCGGGGCAATTCGGTCATGCCTGAGCGCACACGCTCCACCCAATCGGGCGCGATCACCAACGGCGGTAGGTCAGGGTCAGGAAAATAGCGGTAATCGGCCGCGTCTTCCTTGCTTCGCATGGCACGGGTTTCGCCCGTATCTGGGTTGAATAAGACAGTGGCTTGCTGGATCGCCCGGCCATCTTCCAACTCTTCGATTTGCCAGCGGATCTCATAGTCAATGGCCTGTTGCATGAACCTGAAACTATTTAGGTTCTTGATCTCGCGCCGGGTGCCAAGTGGTGCCCCCGGTTTGCGCACCGACACATTGGCGTCACAGCGGAAACTGCCCTCTTGCATATTGCCGTCGCATATGCCAATCCAGGTGACAATTTTGTGGAGTTCTTTGGCATAGGCGATCGCCTCCCCGCTTGAACGCATATCCGGCTCAGTCACAATTTCCAGCAGCGGCGTACCGGCGCGATTCAGGTCAATACCGGTTTGGCCAATAAAGTCTTCGTGAAGTGATTTGCCAGCATCTTCTTCCAAATGGGCGCGCACAAGTCGCACTGACTTCTTGTCATTGCCCAAGTAGAACTCAACAGCACCGCCCTGCACCACCGGAATCTCAAACTGGCTGATTTGGTAGCCTTTGGGAAGATCGGGGTAGAAGTAGTTCTTGCGGGCAAAAATGCTGCGCGGCGCAATGTGTGAGCCCACAGCCAGCCCAAACTCAATAGCCCGCTCGACCGCGCCCTTGTTCATCACCGGTAGGGTGCCCGGCAAGGCCAAGTCCACTGCGCAAGCCTGCGTGTTGGCTTCCGCGCCAAAGGCAGTGGGGGCACGGCTGAATATTTTGGATTGGGTCGAGAGCTGGGCATGGGTTTCAAACCCGATCACCACCTCGTAACCTCGCACCAGCAAGGAGGCGCTGGCAGGGTTTTTATCTTGCGAAACTGCGTTCATGTTCAGGTTCCTTGCGGCTTGGCCAAATGCCAATCGGTCGCCAGCTGGAAGCGATGCGCCACATTCAGCAATTTCGCCTCGGTCAGATAGTTGCTCATCAGTTGCATCCCGACAGGCATGCCTCCCGCACCAAAACCCACCGGAATACTCATGCCCGGCAGTCCGGCCAGTGAAGCGGGCAGGGTAAATATGTCCGCCAAGTAGTCCGTCAATGGGTCACTGTGGCCTCCCAGTTGCCAAGCCACGGTGGGTGCGACTGGTCCGGCGATCACGTCACAGACTTTGAAGGCCTGCTGAAAGTCATCCGCGATCATGCGACGGATTTTCTGTGCCTGCAGGTAGTAGGCGTCGTAATAGCCGTGTGACAACACGTAGGTGCCGATCATGATGCGACGCTTGACCTCGTCACCAAAACCCTCGGCTCGGGTGCGCAGGTACATGTCGGTTAGGTCACCATGCGCTTTGGCCCGATGGCCAAACTTAACGCCGTCAAAGCGGCTCAGGTTGCTCGACGCCTCGGCAGGCGCAATGATGTAGTACACAGGGATGGACAACTCGGTGCGCGGCAAGGTGATTGGCACCAACTTCGCTCCCAGTTTTTTGAACTCTTCCAACGCCGCATCGACCGCAGCACGTACATCGGAGGCCAAACCCTCACCAAAAAACTCGGCGGGTACGCCGATGCGCAAGCCCGCCAGGTCGGCATTCAGCGCGCGGGTAAAGTCTTCAACAGGCGCATCCAGAGAGGTTGAATCCCGGTCCGGGTCCGGGCCGCACATGGCAGACAGTAGCAGCGCGCAATCTTCAGCGGTGCGTGCAATTTGCCCAGCCTGGTCCAGGCTGGAAGCAAAGGCCACCATGCCGTAACGCGATGCGCGGCCATAAGTGGGTTTAATACCCGTGACACCGCAAAACGAAGCCGGCTGGCGAATGGAACCACCCGTATCGGTGCCAGTCGCAGCAGGCGTCAGGCGTGCTGCCACCGCGGCAGCGCTGCCACCGGATGAACCCCCTGGTGTGCAGGTGACATTCCAGGGATTTTTGACCGGCTTAAAGGCCGAGTTTTCATTGGATGAACCCATGGCGAACTCATCACAGTTGAGCTTACCCAAATGCACCATGCCGGCTTGCGCAAGTTTGGTGACCACGGTAGCGTCAAAAGGCGATTGGTACCCGGACAACATCCTGGAGCCCGCTGTCGTGACAAAGTCGCAGGTCACAAAGATATCCTTGTGCGCCAGCGGCACACCTTCCAGGCTCCCAGCCGTACCAGCCGCAAGCCGTGCATCGGATGCCCGCGCTTGAGCCAGTGTGATGTCGGGCTGCATATCCAGAAAGGCCCCCAGCCCATCCTGTGCTTTGGCACGGTCTAAAAAGTGCTGAGCCAGTTCCGTGGCCGAAACTTTTTTTGTTCGGATCAGGCCAGCAAGTTGGGCTACTGTCAAATCATGCAATTCAGAAGACATTGAGGTCATGTGGGTCAGTGCAGTGGGGCTCATTCAATCACCCGGGGAACCAGAAACAGGCCAGACTCAACGGCTGGTGCGCTGCGCTGATTGGCCTCACGTTGGTTGGGCTCGCTAGCCACATCGTCACGCAGGCGCAGCGCCATCTCACCCATCACATCCACTGGATGCGCCAAGGGGGTGATGCCGGTGGTGTCCACCGCCCGCATTTTCTCGACAATGCCGAAGAAATCGTTGAGTTGGCCGCACAAGCGCTGGCGCTCATCAGCGCCTAGTCCCAGTCGGGCCAAATGTGCCAACCGGTCAATATCAGCAAGAGAAAGTGCCATGGTTATGCATTCGAAACAGGGTGTAAAACTAGACTCAGGCAACCCCACCACGGGTGTCACAACAGGTCAATAGGGTATTATCCCGCCTTCGGGATGGGGCATATGCGCAGGCTGTTTTCCCCGATACATCACCCCTTTTTTTGTACCAGTTGAAGGGCGACATGCGAGCCGAAGCGCTCCTGTGCCCAAAGGATTCATTCATGTTCGGCAGTTTTCGTCAGTATTTTTCAACCGATTTAGCCATTGACCTCGGCACGGCCAACACCCTGATCTACGTGCGCGACAAGGGCATTGTGCTCGATGAGCCTTCAGTCGTTGCCATTCGCCACGAGGGCGGTCCGCAAGGTAAAAAGACCATTCAGGCCGTTGGCAAAGAAGCCAAGGCCATGCTGGGCAAGGTGCCTGGCAACATTGAAGCCATCCGCCCCATGAAAGACGGCGTGATTGCCGACTTCACGGTTACCGAGCAAATGCTCAAGCAATTCATCAAAATGGTGCACCCCCGGTCGATTTTTCGGCCCAGCCCGCGCATCATCATCTGCGTCCCCTGCGGCTCAACCCAGGTGGAGCGACGAGCCATCCGCGAATCAGCCTTGGGCGCGGGTGCCTCTGATGTGTACCTGATTGAAGAACCGATGGCCGCTGCCATCGGCGCTGGCCTGCCAGTGTCCGAGGCGTCCGGCTCAATGGTGGTCGACATTGGCGGCGGCACCACTGAAGTGGGCGTGATTTCTTTAGGTGGTATGGTTTATAAGGGCAGTGTGCGGGTGGGTGGCGACAAGTTTGACGAAGNNAAGGCGTGCCACGCAGCTTCACAATTTCCAGCAACGAGATCCTGGAAGCCCTGACCGACCCGATCAACAACATTGTCTCGGCCGTCAAAAACGCGCTGGAGCAGACCCCACCCGAGTTGGGTGCCGACATTGCGGACCGCGGCATGATGCTCACTGGCGGTGGCGCGCTGTTGCGTGACTTGGATCGCCTGCTGGCTGAAGAAACCGGACTGCCGGTGCTGGTGGCCGAAGATCCACTGACCTGCGTGGTGCGTGGCTGTGGCATTGCCCTGGAGCAAATGGAGCGTCTGGGCTCCATCTTCACCAACGAATAGCCGCCGGAGTCAGCGATGCCACTGGGTACGCTGGACAGCTCGCCCCCGCCATTTTTCCGGCAAGGACCTTCCGCCGTCTCGAAGCTGGTTTTTTTCAGCGCCCTGGCGCTGCTGCTGATGGTGGCCGACACCCGTTTCCAAATCGCCCGCCCGATGCGAAGTGCGGTGGCCACCCTTCTGTACCCTTTGCAATGGATCACCCTGCGCCCGGTCGTTTGGGGTCAGAACGCCAGCCAATACTTTCAATCGTTGGACGACTCACAAAGCAAAGAAGCAGCTGCCCAATACCAATTGGGCCTGCAGTCGCAGCGGTCACAACAAGTTGAACAACTCAGCCTCGAAAATGCGCGCCTTCGCGAGCTTTTGGACCTGCGCGCGCGTCTCAACGCGCCCGCTTTGGCCGCGCAGGTGCTGTATGACGCTGCCGACCCCTTTACCCGCAAAGTGATCATTGATAAAGGCGCACTGGCCGCCGTCCAAGCCGGTGCGCCCGTGCTGGATGAACTCGGCATTCTGGGCCAGGTCACCAGGGTCTACCCGCTGGTCAGCGAAGTCACGCTGATTTCTGACCGTAACCAGGCCATTCCGGTGCAAAACGTGCGGACAGGCGCGCGCAGTCTGGCGTTTGGGGATGCAAGTTCTCCACACGGATCCATGGAATTGCGTTTCATGGCAGCCAATGCGGACATCCAGGAAGGTGACCTGCTCAGCACCAGCGGGGTGGATGGCGTTTACCCACCGGGGCTGCAAGTGGCTCGGGTGTCCAAAATTGAGCGGCGTGTTGATTCTGCGTTTGCACGGGTGGCCTGCGTTCCGGTGGCCCGCGTGGGAGGCAGCCTGCACGTGCTGGTGCTGCAACCCTTGGCCGGTCAGATCCTGCCCCGTCCGGTTCCAGACGCGCCAGCGCCTGCCGCCAGTAAAGGAGGCAGACGATGATCATGCCGCGTGGCCAGCAGTTGCTGTTGCCAGTTCGTCCCTTGTTCATTTGGAGCAGTCTGATCTCTGCCCTGGCCGTGAACATGCTGCTCAACATGGGGTTGGTGGGGCGTGCCGCCTGGGTACCCGATTTCCTTGCCCTGACCTTGTTGTTCTGGACCGTCCACCAGCCACTCAAGGTGGGGATCGGGGCCGCTTTTTTTCTTGGCCTGGCGATGGATGTCCACCAGGGTGCGCTGCTGGGGCAACATGCCCTGGCCTACAGCGCATTGAGTTACCTGGCCATCGCCATCCATCGGCGACTGCTGTGGTTCAGCATGCTGTCACAAGCCGCGCAAGTGCTTCCCCTGTTCATCGCCGCGCATGTCCTGACGCTATTGGTACGCTGGTTGGCTGGTGATGGCCCTGCCGGCTGGTCGGTTTTGCTGGCTCCCCTTCTTGAGGCACTGCTGTGGCCGGTGGTCAGCGCGCTTTTGTTGATGCCGCAGCGGCAAGCGCCAGACCCGGATGCCAACCGGCCACTCTGACCTCATCTTGTGTGATGGGGTACATCCTTTGCTGACATGACCATCCTGCGCAACGTTCAACTTGATCTGGCGCGTTTTCGCCTGCGCGTGCTGGTGGCCAGCATCGTGGTGCTGGTGTGTTTTGGCTTGCTGGCCGCGCGGCTGATGTACCTGCAGGTGGTGCGCCATGACGATTTGCAGGCACAGGCTGAAAACAACCGAACCGCCATCGTCCCGGTGGTCCCCAATCGTGGCCTGATCCTGGACCGCAACGGCATCGTGCTGGCCAGCAACTATTCGGCCTACACGCTGGAGGTAACCCCCTCAAAAGTGGGCAATCTGGAGCAAGCTCTGGACGATTTGGCCCAGGTTTTGGAGATCACACCACGGGACCGCAAGCGTTTCAAGAAGCTGCAACAAGAGTCAAAAAGCTTTGAGTCCATCCCGCTGCGCAGTCGCTTGAGCGACGAAGAAGTAGCCCGCTTCGCGGCGCAACGCTTTCGTTTTCCCGGCATGGAAATCAAGGCCCGACTGTTTCGCAACTACCCTTATGGTGAGTTGGCTAGCCATGTGATTGGCTACATCGGGCGTATCAACACAGCCGAGAAAGAAGCGCTCGAGGAGGCCGATGACCCAGCCAACTACCGTGGCACCGAGTACATCGGCAAACTCGGGGTAGAGCAAAGCTTTGAGTCGCAGTTGCATGGGATCACCGGGGTTGACGCCATGGAAACCTCGGCGGGAGGGCGGGCCACCCGGCGCTTGAACAACTTGCCCGCCACGCCGGGCAACACGGTGATGTTGTCGATTGACATCAAGCTACANNAAGCTGATTGAAGACATGTTTGGTGAGCGTCGCGGTGCGTTGGTTGCGCTTGATCCCAAAACCGGTGAAGTGCTGGCCTTTGTCAGCAAGCCCACCTTTGATCCCAACCTGTTTGTGGAAGGCATTGACCAGGAAAACTGGCAATTGCTCAATGAATCCATCGACAAACCTCTGCTGAACCGGGCGCTGCGCGGCACCTACCCGCCAGGCTCCACCTACAAACCCTTCATGGCACTGGCTGCATTGACCACCGGCAAGCGCTCGGCTTCCACCCTGATCAATGACCCGGGCTTCTTTATGTTTGGGGGCCACCGCTTTGGTAGCCCGGAAAACGAGCGCGGCGGCATCATGGACATGCGCCGGGCCATCGTGGAGTCCAGCAACGCCTATTTCTATTCACTGGCCAACGAACTCGGTGTGGACGCGATGCACGACTTCATGGCGCCGCTGGGTTTTGGCCAGCTCACCGGCATCGACATCCAGGGTGAGGTTCGTGGCGTGTTGCCCAGCCAAGCCTGGAAACGCGACTACTACAAACGTCCGGAACAACAACGCTGGTATGCCGGCGAAACCATCTCGCTGGGGATTGGCCAGGGTTACAACAGCTTCACCATGCTGCAACTGGCTCAGGCCACCGCCACTCTGGCCAACAACGGCATCAAGCACAAGCCACAACTGGTGATTGCCACCCAGGAAGCCACCAGCCCCACGCGCCAGTCCGTGGCGTCCGCACCGCCCACCAACCTGGGGCTGAATCCGGAGCACATGGACATCATCCGCCGCGCCATGGTGGGGGTTACCCAAGAAGGCACATCCACCCGTGTATTCGCGGGTGCGGGCTATCTGAGCGGTGGAAAAACCGGCACGGCGCAAGCGGTGTCGCTTGGCAAAAACGAAAAGTACAATGCAGCCCGTATGGAAGAGCGCAGGCGTGACCACTCGCTCTACATCGCCTTTGCCCCCGCAGAAGATCCCAAGATTGCCTTGGCCATCGTGGTGGAAAACGCCGGCTTTGGCTCAGCATCGGCCGCCCCAATTGCCCGGCGCGCATTCGATTACTGGCTTTTGGGCCAGTACCCCAACGAACAAGATCTGGAACTGGTGCGCAACGGTCAAGCAGCGGCACCGGTGGGCACGCCGCGAATGGCATCCGCAGTGCCTTGGCCCGTTGTACCTGCCAGCAGTCCGGCCACGCCGACAAGCGGGACCGTGCCACCCAACACGTCAACCAACAACCCAAGCGCCACGCCACCAACCCCTGCCAGCAGTGCCCCCGTAGGTACCCGCTGAAACCTTAACCGCAGGTGATGCGGTCGCGTCCGTTTTGCTTGGATTGGTAAAGCGCCGCATCGGCCCGTGCGATCAGCGCATGGGCATCGTCCCCTTCATGCATGACTGCCACACCACCCGAGATCGTGACAGTGAGCACCACTTCTTTGGTCCGCCGGTCCCGTATCTTCATGGCCCGGGTATGGGTCCGCACCTTTTCGGCAAGGCTCAGGCAATGGGATAAATCGGTGTCAGGCATCATGATGGCGAATTCTTCGCCACCATAACGTGCCACTGTGCAACCTTCTTCGCCCACCAGCAGCATGCGTAGCACCTCACCTAAGGCCTGCAGCACCCGGTCACCCATGACGTGGCCGTGGGTGTCATTGACCGATTTGAAGTGGTCAATATCCAACATCACTAAGCCATGGGTGCGTCCGTCGGTCACAGGATGCGCCAGCATATTGGCCAACTTCTGATCAAAACCTTTGCGGTTAAGTACCCCTGTGAGCGCATCTTTCAAGGAATCGTCGCGGGTCCGGGTCAGTTCGTCTTTGAGTCGATGGATCTCTAGTTGGCTCTGCTTGACTTCCTTCTCCAGCGCCTGGGTGGTTTCCTTCATTTGCGCGGTACTGGCAATCACCTGGTCGAGCACTGGCGACAAGTTTGTGCTCTCGGAAGCGGTCAAGGCCACACTGAGCCCCTGCAATTCAGCACTGTAGACGTCGGCCTGGCTACCAGTACGCAGTGCACTTTCAGCCATGCCAGACATCATTCGCTGCAGCTCGCTGCTGATGCGTTGCATCACCACCGTGTCCAGGTCAGCCACATGCGCGGCATGCAGTAGCAGCATGTCTTCTTGTTCCAGCCTCGGCTTCGCCCGGGTAGCTTCTGCAAACGCCAATGACAAGCGCTGGTTGATACCGGCGACGTGCTCGTAACACACGGTAAACGTGATCGGGTTGTAGGCAGCGTCATGCTGGGCCATGGTGGCCAGCACCAGCCGAAGCAGCTCCGCACTGCGCTCTTTGCTCTCACTGTATTTCAAGTCTTTTTCCCTCAATGGGCCAACAATGGTGGGAATTCCAACAGCAGCGAATGTTAGCGCCTTATCTAAGAAACGCATCCACGCTGGTTTTCAGAATCAAGGCCGTCACCACCCACAGAAAAACCACACGCACAAAACCGGTGCCATGCTTGAGCGCCAGCCGGGTGCCAAGCAGACTGCCCAGCACATTGGCTATGGCCATGGCCAGCACAAAATGCCACCAGATATGCCCTGTGGCAATAAAAAAGACCAAGGCCGAAATGTTGGTGGCCGTGTTCACCAGTTTGGCCGCTGCCGAGGCACTTAGGAAGTCGTAGCCCAATACGCGGACGAATGCAAACACCAGAAAGCTGCCGGTGCCGGGACCAAAAAATCCGTCATAAAAACCAATCACCGCGCCGATGCCGGCCGCCACCCAACGTTCTTGCGACCCTGAAAAATGTGGCGTGTGATGCCTGCCCAATTCCTTTTTGGTCGCGGTGTAAAGCAGCACCATCAATAGCAAGAAGGGCAAAGCTTTGCGCAAGAACTCCGGCGACACCACCGTCACCAGCCAGGCCCCGACAAACGACGCCAGCAAACCAGCACCTGCCGCTGGCAACAAGGCCGCCCAGCGCATTTGCACCTTGCGGCTGTACTGCCAGGTGGCAAAACCAGTGCCCCAGACCGAGGCGCCTTTGTTGGTGCCAAACAAGGTGGCTGGGTGGGCGTTGGGAAACACCGAAAACAGCGCCGGAATCAGGATCAAGCCACCACCACCCACAATCGAGTCAACGAACCCGGCAAACAAGGAGGCGACAGAAACAATCAACAATTCCATCGGGGCATTGTCGCATTCGCTCTTGACTCAAATGCTATTGTTTTAATGGCGCTCAGCGCTTTATTTATTTGGGCTAGAGGCCAATTTGCTTTAAAATGTAAAAAGGCACCGGGGTTGCCGGTGCCTTGTTTCTTTTGCCTGACCCACTGCGGGGCCGTGTCTCCTAGGGCCTTTCACCTTGCCTTGCGCAACGCCCTGCAGATGAAGCGACTATGGTATGCGCCGCTTTGGTGCAAAACCATCAGGAATAACCCTTGGCCAGTGCGTTTTGGTGCAGCCCAAACCTTCACTGCCCAGACTGGATCCAGCGCGCCGCCTTTTCGGCCATCATCAACACAGGCGAATTGGTGTTGCCGCTTGTGATCACCGGCATCGCGCTAGCGTCCACCACCCGCAGACCCGCGATCAGGCCACCTGGGCCACGTACCCGCATGTGTGAATCCAGCACCGCCATCGGGTCACCGTCCTGGCCCATTTGTGTGGTGCCAATCGGGTGAAAGATGGTGGTCGCAATGTCACCGGCCAGGCGGGCCAATTCGTCGTCACTTTGATATTGAACGCCAGGTTTGAATTCAACCGGCTGGTAGGCTGCCAACGCAGGCTGTCCAACAATGCAACGGGTCAGTCGCAAAGAATCGGCTGCCACTTTGCGGTCAGCGTCAGTGCTCAGATAGTTAGGCGCAATGGCTGGGGCCACATTGACATCAGGCGACTTGATCTGCACGCTGCCGCGGCTGCTCGGATTGAGGTTGCACACACTGGCGGTAAACGCCGGAAAGCTGTGCAAGGGCTCACCAAACGCTTCCAGGCTCAGGGGCTGCACGTGATACTCGATATTCGGGTAGGGCTGGCTGGGGTCACTGCGAGTGAACGCACCCAACTGGCTGGGTGCCATGCTCATCGGACCGCTGCGGTTCAATGCGTACTCCAAGCCGATCATCGCTTTGCCCCAAAGCGAGTTGGCACGGGTGTTCAGGGTGCTCACGCCCTGCACTTTGTAAACCGATCGAATCTGCAAGTGATCCTGCAAATTGACGCCCACCCCCGGCGCATCATGCCGCACCGCCAACCCGTGCTGCTGCAACAGCGTACCCGGCCCAATGCCTGAGAGCTGTAACAACTGCGGCGAGCCAATGCTGCCTGCGCTCAAAATCACCTCCCCAATGGCCTGTGCTTGGACCACGCCGCTGGCGGTGCGCACAGTCACACCGGTGCA
The DNA here is from genome assembly GCA_002381045.1 of Rhodoferax sp. UBA4127. Lineage (GTDB taxonomy): Bacteria > Pseudomonadota > Gammaproteobacteria > Burkholderiales > Burkholderiaceae_C > Rhodoferax. The sequence continues at coordinate 19,409 of DFWT01000224.1, read as the reverse complement.
ACGCAGTTGCCCGTTGGGCTGGGTTTCCAGGCTCAGCTTTTCCACCTGGGTCGAGGTCCACAGGGTGAAGTTCGGCCGAGCCATGCAGTCCGGACGCAAAAAAGCCTTGGCGGTGTTCCAGCGCCAGCCACTTTTCTGGTTCACCTCGAAGTAGCCCACACCTTCGTTGTTGCCACCGTTGAAGTCTTCGGTGGCCGGGATTCCAGCCTGTTGCGCGGCTTGCGCAAACGCGTCCAGAATGTCCCAGCGCAGTCGCTGTTTTTCTACCCGCCATTCGCCCTTGACACCATGCAATTGGCTGAAGGATTTAAGCTTTTCATCACATGATCCCTTGTCTTCATTGCGTATATAGCTATCTAATTTGTAGTGACTCTCGTGCGCCATGAAATCTGGCAGACAGTTGTCCCAACGCCAATCGTCGTCGCCGGTCAGCGCTGCCCATCGGTCATAGTCACGGGCCTGGCCGCGCATGTAAATCATGCNNGCGGGTTGCCGATGCAATACAGGTAGCCCACCGGGATGTGGATCCAGTGGTAATCGTCATGGCGACCGGCCTCAATCAGCAAAACCTTTTTGTTCGGATCGCGGCTGAGCCGGTTGGCCAGCAGGCAGCCGGCGGTGCCAGCGCCCACAATGATGTAGTCAAAGCTCGTACCCAAAGCTGGCTCCTGAGTTGTTCGGACATTTTGCCGCAGCACCATGTGTCGCTCAATAGGTGTCAATACCGTTAGGATGCGGGCCATAGATTTGCCATGCCAGATACCGCACCCACACTCTCCCTTGAAACCACGACCGATGGCGTGCGGGCAGTGCTGGGCGGCAGTTGGAGTGCGCCCCGCCTGGCCGACGAAACACGCTACGAAATCATCCGTTTCAAGTTGGAAGAAACGGCGCAGCATCCACCGGCCGCGTGGGACCTGATGGCGCTCAACCGCTTGGACCACACCGGTGCGCAATTGTTATGGAACAGTTGGGGCAGGCAATGGCCCGCGTCCCTGGAACTCAAAAGCAGTCAGCGCACCACGCTGGAGCGCGTCGTGCGCCTGAGCACCCCTGAGCCGGCCAGCCCGCCCACTTCGATTTGGAACGCGTTCCTGCGCCTAGGCGCTTTGGTCTGGCGCGTGTGGGACCACCTGGTGGGCATGCTGGCGTTGATGGGGCAACTGCTGCTCGATACCCTCACCCTGCTGCGTGCGCCAAGGCGCGGCCCGTGGCGCGATGTGTCAAGCCACTTGTACCGCATTGGCGCTACGGCCTTGCCAGTCACGGCACTGGTGGGCTTCACCATTGGCATCGTGCTGGCCTATTTAATGTCGCGCCAGTTGCGCCAGTTTGGGGCTGACACTTTCATCGTCAACATTCTGGGCATTGCGCTGATTCGTGAACTCGGGCCAATGCTGGCCGCGATCCTGGTCGCTGGCCGCTCGGGTTCGGCCATCACCGCGCAGATCGGTGTGATGCGTGTGACTGAAGAACTCGACGCCATGCGAGTGATGGGTATTGCCAAAGGTTTTCGACTGGTATTACCCAGGGCAATTGCAATGGCCATCGCGATGCCGCTGATCAGCGTCTGGACCACCCTGGCCGCGCTCTTGGGCGGCATGATCGCCGCCGACGCGGTGCTGGGCATCACCCCAGCGTATTTTTTGACCACGTTGCCGCGCGCGGTGGACATTGGCAATCTGTGGCTGGCCTGCGGCAAGTCAGTGGTCTTCGGCCTGCTGATTGCCTTGATTGCCTGCCACTACGGTTTGCGCGTCAAACCCGACACCGAGAGCCTGGGGCGCGGCACCACGGCGTCCGTTGTCACCGCCATCACGACCGTGCTCATCGTCGACGCGCTGATGGCGGTGATTTTCAAGAACGTCGGCCTATGATCGTCCGCGGCCCGGTCGTCGACATTAACAACTTGTGGTCGGTGTTTCGCTCGTCCGGCCGCGAGGCCGTGATCCACCAAGACTTGAGCCTGCGCATTGAACGCGCGGAAGTTTTGTCCATCGTCGGTGGCTCAGGCAGTGGAAAAACCGTGCTGCTGCGCCAGATTCTGGGCCTGGAAACACCCGCCCGCGGCAGCGTCACCGTGATGGGAGAACCCGCCTCGCAAATGGGGCGTGCTGGTGCTGCCAGCCGGGTTGGCATGTTGTTTCAGCACGGTGCGTTGTTTTCGGCTTTTAACGTGCTGGACAACATTGCCTTTGCCTTGCGCGAACTCAAAACCCTGCCTGCCGACCTGATCCACGATGTCGCGATGGTCAAGCTGCGCATGGTCGGCCTGGACCCCAGCGCCGCGCGCAAGATGCCCGCTGATTTGTCGGGCGGCATGATCAAACGCGCCGCCCTGGCGCGCGCCCTGATCATGGACCCACCCTTGCTGCTGCTGGACGAGCCCACCGCCGGGCTGGATCCGGGCAGCGCTGACGAGTTCTGTGCGCTGTTGCAATCGCTGCACCACGAGTTGGGCCTGACCGTGGTGATGGTCACACACGACCTGGACACCCTGCTGGAACTCAGCACCCGCATCGCTGTGGTGGCTGATCGGCACATCGTGGCTACCGGGACCGCGGCTGAGGTGATGGCGAACCCGCACCCGTTTGTCAAAGAGTTCTTTTTGGGTGAGCGCGGGCGGCGGGCCAGTGCGCTGTTACCGCCCTTGCCGACTTTCCCGCAAACCAGTTAAATACGCCCCATGGAAAACAAATCTCACGCGTTGGCAGCTGGCGGCTTTGTGCTGCTGCTCACCTCAGCCTTGGTCAGCATGGCCGTCTGGCTGACCCGTGACGACCGCGCCCTCATCAACTACGAGCTGGCTGGCGCCGTCAACGTGAGCGGCTTGCAGCCTCAAGCCAACGTGCGTTTTCAGGGGGTGCCGGTCGGCAAGGTCACCAGCATCAAACTTGACCCCAACACCCGCGGCCTGGTGGTGGTGAAGATCACCGTGGACGAAAACGCGCCCATCAGCAACCGCACCTTTGCAACCCTGGCTTACCAAGGTGTAACCGGACTGACCTTCATCCAGCTCGACGATGCCACACCTGCCGCTGGCAGCCAGGCAACAGAGCCCACACGCCTGCCACCCAACAGCCGCTTGGCGCTCAAACCCAGCTTGATGAGCAAGCTGACCGACCGCGGCGAGCGCCTTCTGGAACAACTGGAGCAAAGCACCCAGCGCGTCAACCAACTGCTGTCCGACAGCAACCAGCAGGCCCTGGTGACCACGGTCACCCAAATCGGCCAAGCCGCTGCCGAACTTAAACAGCTCACCGCGCAAACAGGGCAGACCTTACCCGTCCTGATGCAGTCTAGCCGCGAGACGCTGGACCTGATCAAGACCACCTCCAAACGCGTGGGCGACAGTGCCGACGCAGCTCGCACGTCCGCGCAGAACTTTCAACGCTTCAGTGAACGCATGAACGGCCCCGGCGGCACGCTCGACCGTGTCAACCAAGCGGCCGATGCGCTGCTGGCCACCGGCCAAGCGCTGCGCATCAACACCTTGCCACGGGTTGACGACGCGGTGCAAAGCGCCGCCTTCACCACCCACCAGTTGGGCGACCTGACACAAACCCTAACCGACAACCCGCAAGCCCTGCTGCTGGGCAAACCCAGCACGCCACCCGGCCCGGGCGAAACCGGCTTTGTCGCACCCAACGCAGCGGTGCGTTAGCCACCGCCCCACATGCTCGTTTGATACCCACGCGACTCTTCTTATGCACCGCCGACTCAACCCAGTGCCCTAGCCAAACTGTTCCAACTTTGCCAAATACTATGAACCCTATAGCTGTTAACGCTTTTCCCAAAAGGGCTAGAGCCGTATTTTTTACAGTAACCTGGGCCTGGCTGGTCAGCGGCTGCGCGGTGCAGCGGCCCACCTCAATCCCGGTCGTGTATGACTTTGGCCCTGGGGCGTTGCAAGAGCTACCCATCACTCGTATGGCCAAACTGCCTCCTCTGGAAATCAGCATGCCGCAAACCAGTGTGGCACTCAACACCACCGCTGTGCTGTACCGGCTGGGATATGCCGACGCGCAGCAACTCAAGCCCTACGCCCTGGCGCGCTGGAGCATGCCACCGGCGCAACTGATTGGCCAGCGCCTGCGCTCCCAACTCGCGCTGCACCGCCCAGTGCTGTCCCGGGGCGACCTCACCCCCGCTGGTGCGCCGCGTGGCGTCGCGCTGATGCCTGCAGCCCTGCCACCGCTGGCTGCGACCTCCAGCCCCGTGCCTGCAAACACGCCGACCATCGCGTCTGCCAGCCGCCCGGAACCCCTGCATCACCTGCGCCTGGAACTGGAAGAATTCAGCCAGTTGTTTGATGCGCCTGACGCCAGCAGCGGTGTACTGCGCCTGCGCGCTACCCTGTCGCAACGCGGTGCCGGTGGCGAAGCACTGCTGGCCCAGCGCAGCTTCATCGCCCGCCAAAGCGCCCCCTCCGCAGACGCCAGCGGCGGCGTGCGTGCTTTGACCGCCGCCACCGATCAGGTGGTCAAGGACATCGAAGCATGGTTGGCACAAGTGGAGCGGGCTGACTAGCCAAGCCAAACCATTCCACCGACTCGGACCGGTTCACGGCCCAGGCGGCAACTTGCGAGTTTTCCAGAAACTGCTCATGAGCGGCTTGACACTGGTGCCGTGAACAAAGATCGACAGGGTGACCGCGATCAAGGTGAGCTGAATCAGCTCGAGGGCCAATGGCTCGGGCAGTCCGTGCTGAATGGCGAACATCAGGTAGTACAGCGAGCCGATGCCACGCACACCGAACCAGCCGACCATGCCGCGCATGCGCCAGGAGCTTCGGGTGCCAGCCAAGCCCACCAAGACACTGACTGGACGCACCACCACAAACAAATACAGCGCCAAGGCCACCGCCTGCCAGCTCCATGAGTTCACAAACATGGCGCCGCCAATCAGTAACACCAGCATCAGTTCGGACAGCCGCTCCAGGTGTTCCTTGAACACCAAGGAACCCTCGCTGATGGTGAGCGGCAACTGCGCTGGCACCGAGACCGGTAACGCATCATCCGCAGGCGTCGGCTGCGCCTGCAACACCGGCCTAGCCACGTCTGCGGCTGTGTCCCGGTCGATCAATTTGAGTTCGGTTTGACGCAGTGCCACCGCGGCAAAAAACACCGCCAAAAATCCCCAGGCATGCGCCAGCAAACACAGGCCGTACACCACACCGATCAGGCCCAATCCAAGGAAATCGTTCATGAGTTCATGCTGTGGCGAATGGCTGCGCAATGCGCGTCCGACATGGGCCAAGGCAACGCCAGCAACCGCTCCAATGGCAATGCCAGCCACTGTGGCCCACAGCACGTCCACCAAAACCCATTGCACTCCCATCTCACCCAGGTCGTGCAGGCCAAGCAGCCCCAAGCCCAACATCACAAACGGGAAGGCGCTACCGTCGTTCATGCCTGCCTCGCAGGTGAGGGTGAAGCGAAACTGGTCGCGGTCATCTGGGTGGCGGGTTTGCACGTCGGTCGCCAACACGGGGTCGGTGGGCGACAAAATGCCACCAAGCAAAATGCCAGCGCCCAGCGGCAAACCAAGCAGGAAGTAGGCATAGGCCGCGATCAATCCGACGCTGACCACCATCGACACCGAGGCCAGCAACACTGGCGCGCGCCAACGCGCAAAGGTCACCGGGGCGGGCATTTTGACCCCCGCAGAAAAGAGAGAAATCAGCACCACGACTTCGGTCAAGGTTTCCAGCAAGCCAGACTCTTTGAGCGGGTTGAAGTGAAACACATTGAGCACTGTCGGCCCGACCAGCAAACCCGCCAACAGGTAAACGATGGCGGGAGTGACAGGCAGGTGCCGAAACAGTGAGGCGCTCAGACCGCGGACCAGCAAGATGCCGCCCACCAGCAAAAACCACTCAGCGGTGTTCATGGGGAGCGCACGTCATGTTGCATTGGGTCAAGCCTAACGGCATTCACACCAAATGGCGGTGCGGCGAAGCACACACGACTCTCCCGCGCCTACAAATGTACGGAAGCAGCATTCATAATTGACAAAGAAATTGCCATCTAGCCCTTATTAAATAAGCGCTAGTAGCTACATTAAATAGAGCAAAGAGCTACTCAAATATCAAACCGCACGCCTTGCGCCAAGGGCAAAGCGCTGGAATAGTTGATGGTGTTGGTGGCGCGGCGCATGTAGGCACGCCAGGCGTCTGAGCCACTTTCACGGCCGCCGCCGGTTTCTTTTTCACCGCCAAACGCACCGCCAATTTCAGCGCCTGAGGTTCCGATGTTGACGTTGGCAATGCCGCAATCTGAACCGGCGGCCGACAGATAGGTTTCTGCCTCGCGCAGGTCAGTGGTAAAGATGCTGGATGACAGGCCTTGCGGCACATCATTGTTCAGCGCAATCGCCTCAGCCAGCGTTTGATACTTCAGCACGTACAAGATAGGCGCAAAGGTTTCGTGGCGCACCACGTCGGTCTGCGCTGGCATTTCTACCAGTGCAGCGCTAACGTAAAACGCGTCAGGGAAGCGGTCTTGCAAAGCGCGCTGGCCACCATGCACCAGACCACCTTGCAGGCGCGCTTGAGTCAACGCGGCCTGCATGCCATCAAAAGCGTCCTGGTCGATCAAGGGACCGAGCAGCGTGCCGGCCTCGGTGGGGGCGCCAATCCTGAAACTGGCATAGGCTTTTTTCAGCCGTCCCACCAAGTCGTCGTAGACCGACGCATGCACGATCAGGCGACGCGCGGTGGTGCAGCGCTGACCCGCAGTCCCGGCCGCGGCAAAGGCCACGGCACGCACCGCCATGTCCAGGTCCGCGCTGGGGGCGACGATGATGGCGTTGTTACCGCCCAGCTCCAGCAGGCTGCGCCCAAACCGCGCCGCTACGGCTTGTCCCACAGCCCGGCCCATTCGGGTGCTGCCGGTGGCAGACACCAGCGCCACACGCTCGTGGCTCACCATGGCTTGGCCCACATCGGCCAAACCCAGCACCACTTGGGACAGGTCATGCGTCAACTCGGGCTGGTTGAACTCTGCGCAGGCTTTTTCAAACAACGCCTGCACCGCCAGCGCGCACAGCGGTGCTTTCTCAGACGGCTTCCAGATGACCGCATCACCGCACACCAATGCCAAGGCCGCATTCCAGGCCCACACCGCCACCGGGAAGTTGAAGGCCGTGACCACGCCCACCACACCCAGCGGATGCCAGGTTTCCATCATGCGGTGGCCGGGGCGTTCACTTGCCATGGTCAGACCATGCAACTGGCGCGACAGGCCCACCGCAAAGTCGCAGATGTCGATCATCTCCTGCACTTCGCCCAGGCCTTCAGAGGCCACCTTGCCAACTTCCAGCGTCACAAGTTCGCCTAGTGCCTGCTTGTGGGTACGCAGCACGTTGCCCAGCAGGCGCACCAGCTCGCCACGTTGCGGCGCAGGCAACATGCGCCAGCGCAAATAGGCGGCGTGGGCGCGTTCAGCGGTATGGGCAACTTCTTGGGGGGCAGTGGCGTGCACCCGCCCGATCAAGGCGCCATCAACCGGAGACCAGGTGGACAAATCACCGTTCTCATAGGCTGCAGCGGGTACGCCCAAGCCTTGCAACAAGGTGGTAGCAGACATTCAAGCTCCAGAAAAAAAGAGGCCATGATAGGCCTCTGCCAAGCCAACCCAAACGCGACGCGCCGGGTCGGACCGGCGGTTCAGTTCACCTTCACCTGAACCAGTTCTTCGCCCGCTGGGTCAGTGACGTGAATCGCGCAGGCGATGCAGGGGTCGAAACTGTGCACCGTGCGCAAGATTTCCAGTGGCTGCTTCACATCGTGCAACACATGGTTGTGTTGCAGGGCAGATTCATAGGGTCCGGGCTGTCCAGTGGCATCGCGAGGGCCAGCGTTCCAGGTGCTGGGCACCACCGCCTGGTAGTTGCTGATCTTGCCGTCATCCACCACAATCCAGTGTGACAGGCCACCGCGCGGCGCTTCCATCAAACCCACACCCTGCATGTGGCTGGGCCAGGTCGATGGATTCCAGTACTGGTCGTTGAAAGTGCGTACATCACCGGCCTTGATGTTGGCAATCAGCGCGTCGTACCAGCCTTGCATGGAATCGGCCAGCACCTTGGACTCGAGCCCCCGTGCCGCTGTGCGTCCGAGTGTCGAAAACAGCGCCGTGACTGGTACGTCGAGTTTTTTCAGGGTGCTGTCCACCAGTGCTTTTGTTTGTTGGTGGCCGTTGGCGTACATCAGCAACACCCGCGCCAGGGGGCCGACTTCCATGGCCTTGCCTTTCCAGCGCGGTGATTTGATCCAAGAGTATTTCTGCTCCACCTCGAGCTGTGTGTAGGGTGGTTTGGGGCCGGTGTAGTTGAGTTCGGTCTCGCCTTGAAACGGGTGCAAGCCCTTCGCGTCGCCTGCGCCGTACTTGTACCAAGAGTGGCTGACGAACTCTTGAATCTCATCTNNCCACGCGGAATCAGGAAGGCGTTGGTATCCCACATCGACTTGCCCGGCAGATCGCCAAATGACATGAAATTGCCGCCGGTGTTGCCTATGCCGCCCCAGTCCTTGTAAAACGAGGCAATGGCAAGCAGGTCAGGCACGTAGACCTGGTCCACAAATTCCTGCATTTGTTTGATGACGTTTTGTACCAACTGCAGGCCAACCAAATTCACTGCGGTGGCAGCTTGCCCACCGCCCGAATTCAACGGACCCGCTGCTGTTTGAACCGAAATCGCTGACGGCACGCCGCCNNAGGTAGTGCGCCACCGCCATCAGATTGGCTTCGGGCGGCAGCTTGTAAGCTGGGTGACCCCAGTAGGCGTTAGAAAAAATACCCAACTGGCCTTGCTCAACAAAGTTCTTCACCTTTTTCTGAACGTCAGAGAAGTATCCCGGCGACGACTTGGAATAGCTGGAAATGCTCTGCGCCAATTCCGAAGTGGCCTTGGGGTCGGCCTTCAGCGCGGACACCACATCCACCCAGTCAAACGCATGCAGGTGGTAGAAGTGCATCACATGGTCGTGGATGTACTGCGTGGCGATCATCAGGTTGCGAATCAATTCGGCGTTGCGCGGGATGCTGTAGGTCGGTATGGCGCGGTGCAGCGCGTCTTCGACCGAGCGAACAGACGCCAAACCATGCACCAGCGTGCACACGCCACAGATGCGCTGTGCAAACGCCCAGGCGTCACGTGGGTCACGCCCGCGCAAAATGATCTCGATGCCGCGCACCATCGTGCCTGCGGAATAGGCTTGGGTGATCTTGCCGTCTGCATCGGTTTGCGCCTCGATGCGCAGGTGGCCCTCGATGCGAGTGACTGGGTCAACCACGATACGTTGTGTGTTGCTCATGGCGTGCTGTCCTTAGGCGTTCAAAAAGTTGTCGAGGGCTTGGTACTGCGCGCTGGCCTCGTCGTTGTCGGTACCATCCCCCAGCGCCACACTTTGGCAGGTGCGGGCCAGCCGGGCCTGCATGGCGGCCTCCCAGGCCACCGGTTCGCCCTCGGCGACCAGACGCACGCAGCATTCGGCGGCCCTGGCCACAAAGTGCCCGGCCTGCGGTGCCCAGCCGGTATCGCGCCCGCACTGGGTGTAGCTGTCAACCCTGGCACTGCGCGCCGACTGCGCAACCAGCGCCAGCTCCTCTGTGCTCAAGTCCGGGCGCGCGGCCGCTGCCAGCGCGGCCTTGACCCGACCATCGTGGCACAGGTCAAGCACCCGCTGCACAAACGCCGCTCCCACTTGCCTCTGGCGAGCGAGCGGCAGGGCAGCCAGTGCGGCCTTGAATTCCTTTTCATTGCGGATGGCCATGGCTCAATCTCCTTTTTCAACCAGATGGTCGGCCACCATTTCGGTCAGCCCAACCACCGGCAGGTCCATCTGATAATGCTCCAGGCCTTCTTCAAGCACGATGCGGCAGTTGGCACACGCGGTGACCACTCGGTCGGGCTTCACCGCCTCAAACTGCATCTTCTTGACCTTGAAGGCCTGCATGCGCAGCGGCTCGCCTTCCTCAATGGCCGAGGCACCGCCACCACCACCACAACACCAGTTCATGTAGCCGGCATCGGGCATCTCGACAAACTCTTTGGCCACCATCTTCATCAAGGCGCGTTGGGGTTCAATCACACCGCCACGGCGGGCCAACTGGCATGGGTCATGGAAGGTCAGACGGTCCTTTTCCATGCCCTCGGTCTTAAGCAGGCCCAGGGTTTGGAATTCGCCCAACACCTCCACAATGTGCTGCACCTTGAAGGTGAAGGGCCGGCCAATCAAGTTGGCACCTTCCCAGCGAAGCGCTGTGTAGGCGTGCCCGCACTCGGGGCTGATAACGGTCCTGGCCTTGAGTTTTTCGGCGCTGTCCACAATGCGTTTCACGATCAGCCGGGCCAGGTCGGAGTTGCCAATCTGCATACCGGCATTGGTGGCCTCAAAGGCCTCAGAGCTCAGTGTCCAGGTCTTGCCTGCGTGTTTCATGATCTTGGCAATGGCGCCTAGATACTCGGGGAAGTTCATGATCTCCATGCTGGAGAGCAGCACCATGTAATCGGCGTCCTCCACATCCATCGGAATTGGAATGCCGTAGTCTTTTTCCACGTGCTTCATCTGCGCCTTGACCGCTGGCAGCTTGACCCCCATCGGGCTACCAATGGTGACCGTGCGATTGACAGCGCCTTTGATACCGTCAGGCGCATTGCCAGAGGCAGACATGCCTTCGCGCAGCTTGCGGACCATGTAAACAATGTCGTTACCCACCGGGCACACCGCGGAGCAGCGGCCACACAGGGTGCAAGAGTTGTAGACCAACTCTTGCCATTCGCCCAGTTCGGCGTCGGTCACCGGCTTGGACAAGCCCACCATTTTCTTTGCCCGCCCCAGCAGCGTGTACTCTTGTTCATACACACGGCGCAGCGGTTCCAGCTTGTGAATGGGTGTGTATTTGGGATCACCCGTTTGTGTGTAAAACAGGCAGGCCTCGGCGCAGAGGCCGCAGTGGACGCAGCTGTTGAAATAGCTGGCAATCGGCGCGTCAATGACCTCTTTCAGGACCCGTATGCCTTTTTCAAGTGTGGCGCTCATACCGCTACTCCTTTGTGGCCGTTGACTGTGCCATTGAACCAACGCGAGCCAAACACGGTGAAGGCGTGAAACAACTTGGTGAACGGCAGGAACACCAGCAGCAGTTCTACCGAGAGGATGTGCAGCGCCAGCATGGTGGTGTAGGGCAGTAACAAATGCCGCACGGCCAGCCAACCGGTGAGCAGCGGCAAAAACGTCAGTGCCCAGGTAAACCAGTCCTCGAAGGTGGACAAATAGCGTTTGATCGGGTTCTTGATGCGGTCCACCAGAACCACCAACAAGGCGGCGAGGGTAATGATGGTCACCATGTCGACAAATTGCGAAGGCAAGCCTGGCCACGAGACCCCCAACAAACCCTGAAACAACTTGATATGCGGTGCAAAAAAGAACACCACGATCGCCAGCCCCAAGTGAAAGATGCCACCACCAATGTAGGTAATCGGGGCTTTTTTCAGCATGCCCTCGGCGGGCAAGGTGCGCCGAAAAATCGTGTGCCAACCCGAGGCGCCTGCCAGCGCGCGCGGGGCCGACAGATCAGGCTTTCGACCCAAGGTGTAAACCTCCAGCAATCGCCACAGGACACCGACGACAAAAATTCCAATGGCCAGGTTCAGCCCGGTGCCGCGTACCCAGGTCAAAAATTGCATGTCGTTCATGGTTGTTTCTCCAGGTCTGCCAGCGTCGTGGTTTCATGCGCTGCTTTGGCAGCGCCTTTTTTGGACCGATTGAGCAGCATGGCAGCCACCCCTGCGGCCACACCCACGCCAGCCGCCACACCCACTTTTTGCACGGGGTTGGCGGGCGCGGACAAGGCGCTGTAAAAACTGCCCGCATCCCAAAAATCAGGCTCCGAACACCCCAGGCAGCCATGGCCGGATTCCACTGGCCAGGACGTGCCCGCGTTCCATTTGGTGGTGGCGCAAGAGTTGTAGGTCACAGGGCCTTTGCAGCCCAGTTCAAACAGGCACCAGCCATTGCGCGCACCTTCATCGTCAAAGGTCTTGGCGAATTTGCCCTGGTCATAAAACGGCCGGCGGTAACAACGGTCGTGGATGGTCTCACCGTAAAACGACTTGGGCCGCCCGTGTTTGTCGAGCTCCGGCAAGGTGCCAAAGGTTAAAAAGTGCGCCAGCACACCCGTCATCACCACCGGGATTGGCGGACAACCAGGAATGTTGACGATCGGTTTGTCCTTGATGATGTCACTCACTGAGACCGCCCCTGTGGGGTTTGGGTTAGCCCTTGGCAGGCCACCAAACGAAGAGCATGAGCCCATGGCGATGACAGCTGCTGCGCCTTTGGCCACTTCTTTGAGCGTCTCAAGGTTGCTGCGTCCGCCGATGCACGAATACGCGCCATCCAATCCCAAGGGGATCGAGCCATCCACAATCAGGAGGTACTTGCCCGCGTTGTCTTTCATCGCTTTTTGCAAGGCCTCTTCCGCTTGGTGGCCGGCTGCGGCCATCAAGGTTTCCTGATAGTCCAAAGAAATCGACTCAAAAATCAGGCTCTCCAGCGTCGGAGAGTGCGAGCGGGTGATGGCTTCGGTACAGCCTGTGCACTCCTGAAACGGCAGCCAGATCACCGAGGGTCGTCGTGCCGCCGCAGGTGCGCTGGCCAGTGCCTGTGCCATGGCCTGACCAGCCATGGGGGGCAAGGCCATCATGGACGCCAAGGTGGCGCAGTATTTGGCAAAACTTCGTCGGCTGATGCCCTGACTGGCGAGTGATTCAATCAATGGTCCGCGCATGACGTGTCTCCTCTGGTCTGCAAACTTCATCTCGGAAAATGCCGAGGCTTAACCCCCAACGCTGTCAATCAACCCGGTCGCCAAGCAGCCGCGTTAGTCGCTGCCAGCCCCCTCGAATGTCGTCTGGATGAGCCCGCACCAGATCGGGCACAGGCGTGATTTCGATAAACGCTGACATCACCCCGCCGCCAGGGTTGTGGTGCTGCACCCACCAGACGCCTGGGCAACTGGTTTCTTGCAAGGTCGATTCGCCATCCGCAGCCAGCGTGATGCGCACCTCACCAATGCCCAGTTGCTGGCGCAGCCAGTCCAGGTCGGCAGCGTTAAGCGGCATAGCCAGCAGGTCAATGATGGCGGTCTGTCCGCCCTCCAGCAGTTGTTGCAAACGCTCAGCAATCTCTTGCAACAAAACCGCTGCATTACCAGAAAGCATAGCGCTCTGCGCAGGTGTAGCAAGGGCTAACACCGGAATTTGCTCAAGCTTCATGCAGCCACTCCTGAACCAGCGCACGAATCGCCTTAGCGACTTCCGGCACCGCTGCCGCCACTGCTGGGGTTGGTTGCTCGCCCCAGTCGACCAGTCCCGGCTGAACGGCCAGCATGGCGCGCTGCGCGGGCCAGTGGCCAGCCAGGATGGCGATGGCACGCAAATCCGTCAGTCCGACCTCGTGCACCGAAGATTTGCGGTTGCCCAGCAAAAAGGCATCCATTTCCTCACCACGCAGCAGACGCCAGGTACCCGGCTCGCTGTTGAGTTGGGCCGCATCCACCACAATCAAAGCATCGGCCTCTTGAATCGGGCCAGCCAAGGTGAAGGACAGTGTTCCACCATCCAGCGGTTCAACCTCAGGGGGAAGTGGCGCGCCGCTGGCCAGGTTCTGCAGCACATGCAGGCCCACACCCTCATCCGTGAGCAGCGTGTTGCCAATGCCAAGCAGCAGAATTTTCATGGAGTGAACCGTCCGACCTGACGTATAAGTACGGGCTAATGTACGTTTCGGCTGGATGCTTCTTTTGATGCAGATCAAACTTGAACGTCGACCAAGGGTAAACGCGAGTCCGTCGCGTCGTTGCCGTTCTGCAACAATGTCCAGCTTCCCACCATGAGCATGATGTATGTGTCTGGCTGTCCCCATGCAAATCACCCAGGTCCTTGGCCTGACCGCTCAGTGTGAAGCGCGCGGTGCGTCCCGCAGCATTTCACTTTTTTTGCTGCGCGACGCTTTGCCCGCTGTGGGAGACTATGTGATGGTCAGCATGAACCAGGCCGTGCGCCAGGTCAGCCCCGACGAGGCACAACAGTCTTGGGCGCTGTATGACCAGATCTTGGCTGAGTTGGGACAGCAGCCAAATCCCGCCATCACTTAACCAATTGATTCGACCTGACGGGACTGCTCGTAGGCGCTGCCAAAACGATTTGCCAGGAAATCGGGCAAGGCCACCTGCTCTTGGCGGATGAAGCCAGACTGCGGCAACTTGCCTTCACGGAACAAATCCACCGCGGCGCAAATACCGGCGGCAGTGGTGATTTGAATGGCGCTCATCGGGTGCGCTTCCGAACGGTCGGCAAAAATTTTGCGCGCAAACACTTCTTGCACAAACTGGCCATCGCGCTCGCCACTCACCGTCACAAACACCAGCACCACGTCTTGCATGGTCAGAGGGATCGACCGGCGGAAGATCGCCTTCAGGGTCTCTTGATCCGATTGCATACCAAGCTCTTGCAGCAACATTTTCATCAAGTCGCGGTGACCGGGGTAACGCACGGTTTTGTAGTCAAGCGTCTGAACACGGCCCTTAAGCGTGTCGCACAGCGTGCCCAACCCGCCTGATGTATTGAAGGCTTCGTACTCAGTGCCATCCAGCGAGAAATGCTCCATGCCTTCGAGCGGCAACACCTCCAACACCTGACCGTTGTGGATGGCTTCGCAGGGGTGGCAATACTCGTTGATCAGACCGTCCACGCTCCAGGTCAGGTTGTATTTGAGCGAATTGGTTGGAAAGGCGGGCAGCGCGCCAACGCGCATATTGACCTCGCGCAGGCTGCTGAATTTTTGGCTCAGGTGGTGCGCCACGATGCCAATGAAACCGGGCGCCAGGCCGCACTGCGGCATAAACGCGGTCTTGGCACCTTCGGCCAATTGCATGATGCCGCGGGTGGCGGCCACGTCTTCGGTCAGATCAAAGTAATGGCAGCCAGCCAGCTTGGCCTGGGTCGCCACAGTCAGCGCCAAGTGGTAGGGCAAGGCGTTGATTACCACATCAAAACCTTGCAAGCATTTCAGCAATTCAGCTGCGTCAGAGGTGTCCACCAACTCGGTGGTGACCTTCAAATGGCTCAGATTTTTAAGCGCCACGACGCTGCAATCCACCACTTTCACTTGGTAGTCGCCACTGCCTGACAACAAGCTGGCAATCAGTTGGCCAATGTGGCCGGCACCCATTAAAACGACGCGCATGGTGAACTCCTGTAACTTGAATTGAATACAGACAGTTTAGGGTCGCTTTGTGTCATACAGATGTGTTGATATGACGATAAATGCTATATATATGTCATTTTGGCGGATACATTGACGTTATGACCAAATGAAGTGACCATGGCAAACTCACCCAATCCAACACCACCCGCCCTGCGTGATGCGCTTGACCGCGAATTGCTGGCCCTACTGCAACTCAACGCCCGGGAATCGGCGGCCAATTTAGCGCGCAAATTGGGCACCGCACGCACCACCGTGCTTGCCAGGTTAAGCCGCATGGAACGCGAAGGCGTGATTGCCGGCTACACCGTGCGCCTGGCACAAGATGTACTCAACCAGGGCTTGCAGGCTTTTGTGGGCCTGACCGTGCAACCCAAGGCCGGCCGCGATGTGGAAGCCCATCTGGCGCGCATGCCAGAAGTGCGCCAACTGTGCGCCGTGAGCGGCGAGTTTGACTATGTGCTGCTGCTGCGCGCCGACTCGGCAATGCGCCTGAACGCGCTGCTGGACGACATCCGCAACTTCGAGGGCGTCGTGAAAACCACCACCTCGGTGGCGCTGGCCTGGAAGATCGAGCGCGATTGAAGCAGATTGCTTTCTTTCGAAAATTTGACTTAGAGCAAAACACTTGGCGAATCGCTCGGTTTAATCACTCAGGTTGAAAAGAGTAAAAAAAGCAACCAAGGGTTCTGAAGGTCAGCGCGCGATCTGTCACCTCCAATTGGAGTCCGCGCAGTGGCATGGAGACATTGACATGCGAAACAATTTGCCGGTGACCCAGCGGGAATACGACTTTCCCAGCGACCAGACATTGCTGTCCACCACCGACCCCAGCAGCCACATCACTTATGCCAACGACGCCTTCATTCGCACCAGCGGCTATGAACCCGATCAACTGGCGGGCGAGGCGCATAACCTGGTGCGCCACCCGGACATGCCTGAAGAAGCCTTTGCCGACATGTGGGCCACCTTGAAGGCGGGTGAAGCCTGGCGCGCAGTAGTGAAGAACCGGCGTCAAGATGGGGACCATTACTGGGTGGTGGCCAACGCCGCGCCAATGCGCCGCAACGGCCAACTGGCCGGGTATTTGTCGGTACGCACCAAGCCAGCGCGAGACGAGGTGGCCGCCGCAGAGGCCCTCTATGCGAGATTCAAAACCGGCAACGCCAAAGGCCTGGCTTTTCACAAAGGGCTGGTGATTCGCACTGGCCTGATGGCATGGACCAGCGCCTGGCAGGTGATGCCCAGCGCCTGGCGGGTTCGTCTGCCTTTGGCGGGCGCAGCCGTGGTCAGCTTGGCTGCGTTGGGTTTGGTCGGTTTGAGTCTCCCAGCTTGGCTTGGCGCCGGTGGCGCTGTGGTGGCTGCTTTGCTGGTGGCCGACGGCGTGATTGAAACCCAGGTGACCCGGCCATTGGCACAGATACGCCAAGCCGCACAGCAGGCCGCAACGGGTGAAGTCGCGACTGGCTTTCGCCTCAATCGGTGTGATGACATTGGCCAAATCGCGCGACTGGTCAACCAGGCCGCGCTCAACGTGCAGTCTCTGGTGGCCGACGTCCAAGTGCAAGCCAGCGGTGTGCAGGTAGCCTCGCGCGAAATCGCTGCCGCGACCAGTGACCTTTCCAGCCGCACGGAGCAGGCCGCCTCCAACCTAGAGCAAACCGCAGCCGCCATGGAACAACAAACGGCCTCCGTCAAACAAAACTCAGAAACCGCCCACCAGGCAAGTCAACTGGCATTTGCCGCCACACAAGTCGCGGCCAAGGGCGGGGAGGCCATGACCAATGTGGAGTCCACCATGCGCCTGATTTCAGACTCCAGCCGAAAGATCAGCGACATCATCGGCGTGATTGACGGCATTGCGTTCCAGACCAACATCCTGGCCTTGAACGCGGCAGTGGAAGCGGCCCGCGCGGGTGAGCAAGGACGTGGCTTTGCGGTGGTAGCCACGGAAGTGCGCAACCTGGCCGGGCGCTCGGCTGCGGCGGCCAAGGAAATTAAAGCCCTGATAGACGACTCGGTGGGCAAGGTGGAAACCGGCTCAGCACTGGTCGCAGACGCGGGTAAAACCATGGGCGAGGTGGTGCAGCAGGTCAAGCGTGTGAATGACCTGATGGCCGAGATCACCATGGCATCTAAAGAGCAATCTTTGGGCATTTCGCAAGTGGGCCAGGCCGTGGCGGAGTTGGACCAAATGACACAGCAAAACGCCGCGATGGTGGAGCAAAGCAGCGCAGCCGCCATCAGCATGGGTGACCAAGCCCAGCGCTTGGCTGACGCCATCAAGGTGTTTTCCGCCTAGACCCTGCAAGCATGGCGTGTGAGATGGCGCAACGGCGCGCGCCAAGGTGGTACAAAGCACGCCTATGACACAACACATTTCCCTGATTGGCGCCCCTACCGACATTGGCGCGGGCAGCCGTGGCGCAAGCATGGGGCCCGAAGCCCTGCGGGTCGCTGGCATCACCGCCATGTTGGAAAGCCAGGGTTTGCAGGTGCGCGACTGTGGCAACCTGTTTGG
Source organism: Rhodoferax sp. UBA4127 (assembly GCA_002381045.1). Lineage (GTDB taxonomy): Bacteria > Pseudomonadota > Gammaproteobacteria > Burkholderiales > Burkholderiaceae_C > Rhodoferax. The sequence goes on along the minus strand of DFWT01000224.1, from coordinate 1,614 downwards.
CCCCAGCAACCCCTGGCTGGCACCCGACCACGGTTACCGCCACCTGAACGAAGTCACCCACTGGAACCAGTCGGTACATGACGCGGTTTACGCTGAGTTGGCGCAAAACCGTTTGCCGATCTTGTTGGGTGGTGACCACTGCCTGGCCATCGGGTCCATCAGCGCGGTGGCAAGGCACTGCCGGGCTACCCACAAGAAACTGCGGGTGATCTGGCTTGACGCGCATGCCGACTTCAATACCAGCGCGCTCACCCCCAGCGGCAACATCCACGGTATGCCGGTGGCCTGTCTTTGTGGCAACGGCCCAGAGCAGTTGACCCACATCGGCGGCCAAGTCCCAGCAATTGAGGCCAAGTGGGTGCGCCAAATTGGCATACGCAGTGTGGATGCCGGTGAAAAGCGCCTGGTGCACGAGGCCGGGCTGGAAGTATTTGACATGCGCTATATCGATGAGATGGGGATGCGCTCCGCCATGGAACTGGCGCTGGCGCTGGTCGACCACAACACCCATCTGCATGTGAGTTTTGACGTGGACTTTCTCGACCCCGACATCGCACCCGGCGTGGGCACCACGGTACGCGGCGGCCCGACTTACCGAGAAGCGCAGCTGTGTATGGAGATGATCGCCGACACCGGCCGGCTGGCCTCACTGGACGTGATGGAGCTCAACCCGGCCTTTGATGTGCGCAACAAAACCGCTGAGGTGGCGGTGGACTTGATCGAGTCCCTGTTTGGCAAAAGCACCTTGATGCGCCGGCAAACGTCTGGGGCCTAAACCCCTGGGCATGTGCTTATGAGAGGGGTTGGGAGGCAGAGTGCTCTGCTCTGTGGACGTGCCTCAGCCAGAGGCTACGGCTCTTCAATCCGTCCAAGCCTGCGCTGGCAGGCTTGGAGCCGCGGATTTCAGCCCCGCCCACCGGCCTTCGCCTGCGGGCTCCGCCTTGTCCTGCGCAGAACACTCTGCCTCCCATAGCCTTAGGCCATCAACTGCACATTGCCACCGGCAGCCGTGGTGTTGATGGTGATGGTCTGCTCAGCGCAGAAGCGGTACAGGTAATGCGGCCCGCCAGCTTTGGGGCCGGTGCCGCTTAGGCCTTCGCCACCAAACGGTTGCACACCCACCACTGCGCCGATCTGGTTACGGTTGATGTACACGTTGCCAATGTGCGCGGCATGCGCTAACTGCTGTGCTCTGGAATCAATGCGGGTTTGGATGCCAATGGTCAGCCCGTAGCCCAGCGCATTGATCTGCTCCACCACCGCCAGCGGGTCACCACGCCAGCGCACGATGTGCAGCACCGGGCCAAAAATCTCTTGCTTCAGGTCGCTGATGCGGGCTACTTCAAACGCTTGGGGAGTCAACAAATTTGCTATTTTTTGTAAAGCTGTTGCCGCTTTATTCGTCTGGGCTAGAAGTGGTTTTGCCTCGCTGTCCAAACGCGTCAAGTGACGTGTGATGCCATCAAAGGCCTCTGCGTCAATCACCGGCCCCACATCGGTGGCCAAGTCGCTCGGGTCGCCCACCACCAGCTCTTTGGTGGCGCCTGCAATCATGGCAATCACCTTGTCGGCAATGTCCTCATGCACACACAGCAGGCGCAGGGCCGAGCAACG
>DFWT01000256.1 GCA_002381045.1 Rhodoferax sp. UBA4127 | reverse complement strand
GTTGTTGACCCGCCCGTTGCCGTCCTGGCCATAACGCTTCAAGGTTTGGGCAATGACGGTGATCTGGCTTTCATCCAGGTCTGGCGCAATTTTCAGAAAGATCGGCACCTGTTTGCCATGACGTTGGGCCAACAACGTCTTGCGCTCAGAGATCGCGCTCAGCAGGGCATCCAGCGCCTCATCACTTTGCAGGCTGCGCAGGTTCTTGGTGTTGGGGCTGGAAATGTTGACGGTGACGTAATCCGCGTAGGGGTAGACGCCATCCAGGCAAATCAGGTAGTCGTCCACCGCACGCTCAATGGGGGTGGCGGCGTTTTTGCCGATGTTCAAGCCTAGCAGCATGGCCGGTGGTTCTTTGGGGTGCAGCAGACGATGTTGGTACAGGCGCGAGCGCTGCACATTGTTCACAAAGGCATCCAGCCCTTCATTGTTAAAGCCAAGCCGGTTGATCAAGGCTTGTGCCTTGGGCAGACGAAACATGCGTGGTTTGGGGTTGCCTGGCTGGGGCAGCGGTGTAACTGTGCCCACTTCCACAAAGCCAAACCCCATGGCACCCAGGCCGTCAATACAACGGGCGTTTTTGTCCAACCCAGCGGCCAGCCCTACTCGGTTGGGAAAGGTCAATCCAGCCAGGTGCACCGGGTCACGCACCGCGTTCGTTCGATAAGCCCGGTTCAAAAACGAATGCTGGGTGTGCGCCAAACCCGCGATCGTCAGATCGTGCGCCGCCTCGGGGTCCAGGCCAAACAAAAAGGGACGGGTAAGCGCGTAAGGGACAAGAGCCATTGGATAATTTCAGGGTTTGTTTCTGCACCGATTTTCCACCATGCTTTTCACAAGGTTCGCACCATGCCCACACTTTCTCAAGATGATTTGAAAACCCTGGTTGGCCAGGCTGCGCTCGGCTACGTGGTTCCGGGTGAGGTCGTTGGGGTGGGTACCGGCTCTACAGTCAACAAGTTCATTGATGCGCTGGCCAGCATCAAGGACCAAATCAAAGGGGCGGTGTCCAGCTCGCTTGCCAGCACTGAGCGCTTGAAAACCCTGGGCATCACCGTGTTCGATGCCAATGAGGTGGACACGCTATCGGTGTACATCGACGGAGCCGACGAGATAGACCACCAGGGTTTCATGGTCAAGGGCGGTGGCGCGGCATTGACGCGTGAAAAGATCATTGCAGGGATGTCACGCAAGTTTGTTTGTATTGCTGACGAGTCCAAGCTGGTACAAACCTTGGGCCAGTTTCCGCTGCCAGTGGAGGTTATTCCGATGGCTACACGAGGTGTCGTCAAGCAGTTCAACGCCTTGGGTGGCACAGCGAATGTGCGTCTGAAAGACGGCGTGCCCTTGGTCACCGACAACGGCCAGCACATTGTGGACGTGACTGGTCTCAAGATCACCGAGCCGCTTCGCTTTGAATGCGAAGTAAGCCAGTGGCCAGGAGTGGTGACGGTGGGGGTGTTTGCCTTTCAAAAAGCGCAGGTCTGCCTTTTGGGTACAGCCAGTGGTGTTAGAACCCTGAACTTCTAGGGAAAACCCCGGCCTGCGCTGGCCGTATTGACCCCGGGCACACAGGCATACTTGCCATGGCCGCACCGCGCGAATTTCATAGAAAACTTCCAGGAAAAATCATGAGCAAGCAAACCAAATTCTTGTTGGACGAAAGCCAGATGCCCAAGGCCTGGTACAACCTGCAGGCGGACTTTCCCAAGCCGCTGCCAACCGTTCTGCACCCCGGCACCCTGCAACCCGTTGGCCCGGCAGACTTGGCGCCGCTGTTTCCCATGTCTCTGATCATGCAAGAGGTAAGTACCGAGCGCGAGATCGAGATCCCAGAACCCGTGCGTGACATCTACCGCCTTTGGCGTCCAGCCCCTTTGTACCGCGCGCACCGGCTGGAGAAAATTCTGGGTACGCCTGCCAAGATTTTTTACAAATACGAAGGTGTCAGTCCAGCTGGCAGCCATAAACCCAATACCGCCGTGCCACAGGCCTTTTTCAACAAAGAAGCCGGGGTCAAGCGCTTGGTGACTGAGACCGGTGCCGGACAATGGGGCACCTCGCTGGCCTTTGCTGGGTCGCTATACGGCCTGGAAGTGGAGGTGTTTCAGGTGCGTGTGTCTTACGACCAAAAGCCCTACCGCCGCGCGGTGATGGAAACCTACGGTGCACGCTGCGTGGCTTCACCCTCCAATGAGACGGTGTATGGCCGCTCGGTGCTGGCCAAACGCCCGGACCATCCCGGCAGCCTGGGCATCGCGATTTCTGAAGCGGTTGAATTGGCGGTGCAGCGGGATGACACCAAATACGCGCTGGGTTCGGTGCTAAACCATGTGTTGCTGCACCAGACCATCATCGGCCTCGAAGCCATGCAACAAATGGAAATGGCCGATGCCTGGCCAGATGTGGTGGTGGGTTGCACCGGAGGTGGCTCTAACTTTGCTGGCATCGCCTTCCCGTTCATTGGCCACGGCCTGCGCGGCGGACCCAAGCCACGCATCGTGGCCGTAGAACCTGCGGCTTGCCCGTCACTCACGCGGGGCAAATATGCCTATGACTTTGGTGACACCGGCCACATGACACCACTGACCAAAATGCACACACTGGGCAGCCAATTCACGCCGCCCGGTTTTCATGCCGGTGGCCTGCGTTACCACGGCATGGCGCCAATGGTGTCCCACTGCAAGGAATTGGGTTTACTGGAAGCGGTGTCCTACAACCAGGTCGAATGTTTTGAAGCCGGTGTCATGTTTGCCCGAGCCGAAGGCATCGTGCCCGCGCCCGAGGCCAACCATGCAGTGAAAGGCGCGATTGCCGAGGCCATGCGTTGCAAGGCTGATGGCAAGTCCGAGACGATTTTGTTCAACCTGTGTGGCCATGGCCACTTCGACATGGCTTCGTACCAGAAGTACTTTGCTGGTGAACTGACCAACGAAAGCTATTCTGAAGAAGAACTGGCGATGGCATTGGCGGGTTTGCCCAGCGTCCCTGACACTGTGTGATTCCAGTGCGATTGGCTAACTTAGCCAGTCCCGCATCAGGGTGTGTTCCACTTCCGCCAAGCAGGCGGGAGCGTCCACCGACATGCATACCTGTGTATGAGGAATGTCTTCATGCCAACCGTGCTGCGGGTAACTCACCGCTTTGCGCTGCATCATGGTCTGGCCCTGCGCCAGACCATCTACCGCCACCCGAACTCGACCGGTTTGCAGCTTGAACAGTTCGGGGTGTGTCAACACTACAAAGGCCAACACGTCGTGGCCGTAGCAGCCCGTGATCTGGCCCACCACCGGGTCATGCTGGCTGTAAAAATTGCTGTAAAAACGCACGGCGTTGCACAGCGTGTCTGTGGCCGGATGCTGGTGGTGCCGCGCCAGGTTTTCAAACAGGGTCAAAGGCAAGATCACTTGGTGCGTGACATCCAGACCCACCATGGTCAGCGGCCAGCCAGCAGTAAACACCTCATCCGCCGCATGCGGGTCATTCCAGATGTTGGCCTCAGCCACAGGCGACACGTTGCCGGATTCAAGCACTGCGCCACCCATCAGCACCACCTCGCGTACCAGGCTGGGCAACTCTGGCGCCAGGCGCAGCGCTTCGGCCAGGTTGCCCAAGGGGCCGACTGCGACCAACGTGATTTCACCAGGATATTTGCGTGCCATGTCCACGATGAACTGAGCGGAGGTGCGCGGGTCCAACTGGCCGCGCGATGGGGCGCGGTCGGGGAGGTTACCTAGGCCATCTGCGCCATGGATGAAATCTGGCGGTGGCTCGGCCTGTTTGACCAGTGGTTTCTCTGCGCCACGGGTCACAGTGATGGACCGACCCGCCAGTTGACACAGATAAAGTGCGTTGATGGCGGCCTGATCCACCGTCACGTTGCCGAAGGTGGTGGTGATGCCAAGGATGTCGATGTCAGGATGGGCCAGGGCGTAGCAGAGGGCCATGGCGTCGTCTACACCGGGGTCGGTATCAAAAATGACTTTGTGAGGCATGGGTGAGAGCACAGTGGAATGCGGGAGCAGGTCCTAAGGACGAATCACGATAAACCGCAGTAGGCGCGCAGCGTGTCGAGGGCAGTGTCAGATGTTTCCTGCGCGGCCAGAAACGCTTGCACATCTGTCGCATTTGGAATGCTGGACTGGGCACCCGGCATGGTGCAGGCCAATGCCGCTGCGGCGCTGGCATGGCGCATGGCCACTGCCAAGGGTTCACCCCGGTCCATGGCAGCCACCAGCACGCCACAAAAGGTGTCACCCGCGCCGGTGGTGTCGACCGCCGCCACGGGATAGGCAGCTTGTACGAAGAAGTTGTTGCCCAGGCGCGCCATGCAGCCGCGCTGGCCAAGTGTCACCACCACGCAGGGTACAGGCAGTTGCGCCAGGTTAGTGACCAAGCTCATGGGGTGGGGCACCAGTGTGGCCAGTTCGCCTTCGTTCACCACCAGCACATCGACTGCAGCCAACAGTTCGGGTGGCAGACACTGAGCCGGTGCGGCGTTCAACACCACTTTGACACCTTGCTGACGGGCGGCCAGCGCGTAGGCTGAGACGGCGGGCAAGGGGGTTTCCAGTTGCATCAGCAGATGGCTGTATCCGTTCAAATCAGGCAAGTGTTCAGGCATGAGGCTGAGGTTGGCTCCTGGCGCCACGGTGATGGCGTTTTCTGCGTTGTCTGCTACACAAATGAAAGCGCACCCTGTTGACAGATCTGGGCTGAGAACGCATTTGACCTGTACGTTTGCCGCATTCAACGAGGCCAGCAGGGGCTCGGCGTGGCTGTCTTGCCCCAAAGCCACCAGCATATGGGTGTCAGCGCCACCGGCACGGGCGCATGCCACCGCCTGGTTCGCGCCTTTGCCGCCGGGGTATGTCGCAAAAGTCTGTCCCAGCACGGTCTCGCCTGGTGCGGGGATGTGAGGGGCACGGACAACGAAGTCCAGATTGGCAGAACCGACAACCAGAATCATGGGTGGGGATGGCTTGATGAACGGGCTGCCATTATGTCGCTCGGGCCATCGGCAGAATGAATCGTGGCATAGTGTGCGCCTGTCGATGTTTGCCTGATTCTTCAGGTGCCTTTTTCAACTTTTGAAAGTGATTCACCATGACTTTGAGTTCTGTGTTTCGTATGGGTGTGATGGCTGCTGCAGTGTCTTTGGCCACCTCGGTGTTGGCAGAACCGGCCGTGGTGTTTGATATGGGCGGCAAGTTCGACAAGTCGTTCAACGAAGCGGCCTACAACGGCATGGAAAAGTGGAAAAAAGAAACAGGCAAAAAGTACCTGGAGTTTGAAATTTCCAACGAATCCCAGCGTGAACAGGCCCTGCGGCGCATGGCTGAACGCGGTGCCACGCCCATCATTGGGATCGGCTTTGGTCAGGCCTCGGCCATCGAAAAACTGGCCAAAGAATTCCCCAAGCTGCAGTTCGCCATCATTGACATGGTGGTGGACCTTCCCAACGTGCAGTCGGTGGTTTTCAAGGAGCAAGAGGGTAGCTTTCTGGTCGGCGCCATGGCGGCCATGGCCAGTAAAACCGGCAAGGTGGGTTTTGTTGGCGGCATGGACATCCCCTTGATTCGCAAATTTCAATGTGGCTACGAGCAGGGCGCCAAATTTGCCAACCCCAAGGCTGAAGTCTTCGCAAACATGACCGGTACGACCGGTGCGGCCTGGAACGATCCGGCACGTGGTGGCGAGCTAGCCAAAGCACAATTTGCAAAGGGTGCCGATGTGGTGTTTGCCGCCGCCGGTGGCACCGGTATGGGTGTTTACCAAGCCGCCAAAGATGGTCAGAAGTTGGCCATTGGTGTGGACAGCAACCAGAACCATTTGCAGCCCGGCACCATGCTGACCTCAATGGTCAAGGGTGTGGATGTGGCGGTGTACAACGTAGCCAAAGCCCACAAGCCGGGCATCTCGGTGCTGGGTCTGAAGGAAGGCGGTGTGGGCTACGCGCTCGATGCCAACAATGCCAAGCTGGTGACTGCCGACATGAAGAAAAAAGTGGAAGCTGCCAAGGCTGACATCATCAGCGGCAAGATTAAGGTGGCGGATTACATGGCGGACAACGCTTGTAAGTATTGATTTATTTGCTGATTGCTGGCGCGGGCGTTGCGCCTGGGTGTTCTTGGTGTTGATCCGAGAATAAATTAAAAATATAGCTACTGGCTCTTATTTCATTCGGGCTGGAGCACGTTTTTTTAAAATGGTTTGAACCGCTCCTTGAAATCCAAGACATTGCCCAATGCTTGAAACCAGCACGCCCGCCATCCGCATGACCGGCATCACCAAACACTTTGGTGCGGTGGCGGCCAATTTGGATGTGGCGCTGACGGTATGGATGGGCACAGTGCATGGCATCGTGGGGGAAAACGGTGCGGGCAAAAGCACTTTGATGTCCATCCTGTACGGCTTTTACCAGGCCGACCGGGGGCAGATCGAGGTGTTTGGCCAAGCGGCCCACATCAAAAATGCGGACGATGCGATTGCACTGGGCATTGGCATGGTGCATCAGCATTTCATGCTGGTGGACACGCTCAGTGCGCTTGACAACGTGATGCTCGGGGCCGAACCGCACTGGTTGCTTGCCACGGCGCAAGCCCAGGTGCGTGATAAGTTGACGGCGCTGATGGCCGCCACCGGTTTGTACATTGATTTGGATACCCTCGTGGCGGATTTGCCAGTGGGCGACCGTCAGCGGCTTGAGATCCTGAAAGCCTTGTACCGAGGCGCCAAAATTTTGATTCTGGACGAACCCACTGCGGTGCTCACGCCCCAAGAAACCACGCAACTGTTTGGGGTGCTGCGCCGCCTGCGTGCGCAGGGCACTACCTTGATTCTGATCACCCACAAGCTCAAGGAAGTGATGGCGTTGTGCGACGTGGTCACCGTCATGCGTGCCGGTCGGGTGGTGCAAGAACTGCCGATCAAAGATGCTTCTCTGGATGGTCTGGCGCAGGCCATGGTGGGTCGCCACATTGCCACCGGGAGGCCACCTGATCAAGCCGCCGCGCTGGGTGACATCGTTCTTGAGGCAGCTCATGTCTCAGTGACCGACAGCCTGGGCGTGGTGCGTTTGAAAGATGTCAGCTTGAGCCTGCGCGCCGGCGAAATCGTGGGGGTGGCGGGTGTGTCGGGCAACGGCCAAAGCGAGTTGATGGACGTGCTCAGTGGTTTGCTCAAACCCAACCAAGGTCATCTGCACCTGCTGGGTTCGGACTTTTCGGATCGCCAATGGCTGGACCCGAGCACCGCCCGGGCCATGGGCCTGGCCCATGTGCCCGAAGACCGCCACGCACGGGCTCTGGTGATGGCCTTTGCTGCATGGGAGTCGGCGGTGCTGGGTTACGACGACTTGCCCGAGTACGCCAGCCTTGGCTGGATGCACCATGGGCCCATGCACCAGGCCACATTCAACATGATGCAGCGCTTTGACGTACGCCCCCGCGACACCGAACTGCTCAGCAGCAAGTTCTCGGGTGGCAACCAGCAAAAGCTGGTGCTGGCGCGCGAACTGGGCCAGGCGCCCAAGGTGCTGCTGGTGGGCCAGCCCACGCGCGGCGTGGACATCGGCGCCATCGAGTTCATCCACGGCCAGTTGCGCCGCCTGCGCGACGCCGGCGGCGCGGTGCTGGTGGTGTCGTCCGAGCTGGACGAGATCCTGGCGCTGGCGCGTGAGGATGACGCGTAGGGAGCCCCGAATGCACCGCCCAAGACCCTCGCTCGTAGACCAGCTCCGCGGCGCCACGAAGCTGGCGGTGGTCGCGACGCTCAGCGTCACCGACATCGTCGAGAAGATGCACCACACGATCGGAGGTGGGCCCGAGGTGCTGGGAAAGCCCTTCGAGAGCGCGGTGAAGCTGCTCACGGCGCCGACCTATGGCGCGATCCGGAGCGTGACGCGGGGCGTGGGCGCGGGCCTGGACGCGGCGCTCTCCACCCTGGGTCTGGCCCTCGATCAGGCGGGCGCCGAGCGCGGGCCGGTGCTCGCGGCGCTCAACGGCGTCATCGGCGATTACCTGGAGGAGACCGGCAACCCGCTCGCCATCTCCATGCGCCTGTGCAAGGACGGCGCGCCGCTGGAGCTGAGCCCGGACGCGCTGTTAGCGGCTTTTCCTGCGGTCTCTCCCGCGGCTTCCCCTGAAGAGCCGGCGCGGGGAGATCGCCTGCTGGTGCTGGTGCACGGATCTTCGATGGAGGACCGCCAGTGGCGGCGCGGCGGCCACGATCACGGCGCGTCGCTCGCCGCCGATCGCGGTCTGGTGCCGATCTACCTGCGCTACAACAGCGGGTTGCACGTCTCTCAGAACGGCAGGCTCTTCGCGGCGCTGCTGGAGCGACTCGTGGCGGCCTGGCCCCGAGCCGTGGTGGATCTCACGCTGTTGACCCACAGCATGGGTGGACTCGTCGCCCGCAGCGCTATCCACGTCGCCGAGGCGGAGGGGCAGGCCTGGCGCTCGAAGCTGAGCGCCCTCGTGACGCTGGGCACCCCCCACCACGGCGCGCCGCTGGAGCGAGGGGGAAACTGGATCGACACCCTGCTGGGGGTGAGCCGCTACAGCGCGCCGCTGGTGCGCCTCGGCCAGCTCCGCAGCGCCGGCGTCACCGACCTGCGCTACGGCAACGTGCTCGACGCGCACTGGGAGGGGCGGGATCGCTTCGCGCACGGCGGCGATCCTCGCGGCGCGCTCGCCCTGCCCGAGGGCGTGACCTGCGTCGCCATCGCCGCCTCGCTCTCGGCCGCGCCTGGGCCTGCGCTCTCTGGCGACGGTCTGGTGCCGGTGGACAGCGCGCTCGGCCGGCACGCCGATCCACAACTGGAGCTGGACTTCGGCGAGGCGCGGCGATGGATCGCTTACGGCGCCAACCACCTCGACCTGCTGAGCAGCGCGGCGGTCTACGCGAAGCTGCTGGAGCTCCTGCCCTGAGCCGCGGCGCGCTCCACCTCCGCTCGGACAGGCGCCCGCCCGGTTAAAGAGAGGGAAAGAGGACACCATGGACGAAGCGCTGCCTGATCTCTCCGAGCCCACCCGCTGGCGGCGAAACGGCTGGACCGCCACCGTCGTCAAAAACCTCGACGATGACGGCTGGGCGGTCGAGATGACCCGCGTGGGCGCCGAGGAGCCCAGCCTGGTCGGCCCCTGGACGATGGGCCGCGACAAGAAGAACCCAAAACCGCTGGATCTGCCTGCCTTCCAGACCCTCGTGAAGACCGCGAACGAGGTCGTGCGCCGCCACGAGCAGGCCGAGCACGCCCGCCTGCACAAGAGCTTCCGCTATACGCGCGCCGACGGCACCAACGTGCTCGCCACCTTGGACGTGGTGCCAGACGAGGACGATCCGCACGCCATCCTGAGGTGCGTGGTCGCCGAGACCGGCGAGGCGATCTCGGACGGCCGCGTGCCCGCCAACGCGCGCCTCGACGCGCGCACCGTGGACCGCTTCCTGGCGAACGGCGAGCTCTGATCGCGCCGCACGGAGGCGGCGGACCCGGCGCCGTGTTCAGCTCAAAAACGCGTGTAAAAATGAAGGGTTGGGGATACTCTCTATAGAGCGTCGAGGTCAACCCTTGGGGCGTCAAGGGTTCGGAGGCGGGCATGAGGCATCACGCGATCGGGAGCGGCTTGGCAGGCGTGCTGCTGATGGTCGGCGGTCTGGGCGCCGCGGGCCTGAGCCTGGCGAGCAGCCGCGAGAGCAGCCGGATGGTCGCGCCGGTCGAAGCCCAGGTCTTTCGCGTCGAGGGCGCCGACGGGCCTCCCGATCTGAGCTGTGACGCCGCCCGCGCCGCCGCGCACCCGGACCTGATGAAGTCGCCCTCCAACGCGCCCCCGCCGAAGCCGAAGGCGCCGCCGACGGAGAAGGGGCCCGAGCCCGACCTCGAGCAGATGCCGGCGCTGGTGTTGGACGGAAAGAAGCTCTCAACTACGGATCTGCCGGGCTGGGACCTGGCCAGCCTGCCGCCTCAGCACCTGGAGGGCCCCGCCAGCGCCATCCGGGACATCGGCGAGGTCATGCGCGCCGCCGACCTGGGCGCGCGCGTGCGAATCACGGTCTTCGGCGCCAACCACGTGGGAGGCGACTTCTGGACCGGCCAGATCCGCCGGGACCTGCAGGCGCGCTACGGCGACCTCGGCCACGGCTTCGTGCTGCCCGCCGCGCTCTTCGAGGGCTGGCGCGGCAACGACATCAACCTGTGCCGCACCGACGACTGGTTCCCCGACTACGCCGGCAAGCGAGACGGGCGAGACGACGGCCTGTTGGGCTTCGCGGGCATGAGCGTGTCGAGCAAGAACGACGCCAGCTTTGGCTGGATCGAGACCACGCGCACGAACCCGCTCGGGCGCTCCGTCTCCTCGTACGACGTGTACGCGCTGGGCCAGCCCGGAGGGGGCCACCTGGAGCTCACCGTAGACGCCGCTGGCCCGCGCACCGTCTCCACCGACGCCGCCGCGCCGACCCTGCTGCGCTGGAGGCTGAACGTGGGTGACGGCCCGCATCGCCTGACCCTCTCGCCGCTCGGCGACGGAGAGGTGCGGGTGTTTGGCGTGAGCGCCGAGCGCGAGGGGTCGGGCGTGATCGTGGACGCGATGGGCGTGCGCGGAAAGACGGCGCGCAGCCAGTTGAGCTGGGATCGCCAGATGGCGGCCAGCGGGTTGTTGGCGTTGAACCCGGACATGGTCGTGCTCGCTTACGGCACGAACGAGGCCGCCGACGTCTCCTATACCTTTGAGCAGTACCGCAGCGACCTGCGCGAGGTGCTGCGTGAGGTGCGGCGCGTCGTGCCGGACGTGGCCTGCGCGCTCGTGGGGCCCTCGGATCGCGCCGTCGAGCAGCGCTCGGGTGGCTGGCGTGTCTGGGATCGCACGGCGGGCATCGCCCAGGTTCAACGCGAGGTCGCGCCGNNGGAATTCAACTGCGCCTTCTGGGACATGCAGCAGGCCACGGGGGGGCCGGGCTCGATGGTCGCCTGGCGCCTGATGAAGCCGACGATGGCGGCCGGGGATCTGATCCACTTCTCGGCGGCGGGCTACGCGCTGCTCGGCGACCGCTTCGTCGCGGCGCTCGACGAGGCCAGGGCCTCCGCTCGTTGAGCCAGTTCTCTTAGGTCAGCCAGGGCGGCTCGCGCAGGTCCTCGGTCAGGAAGCTCACCAGGGCGCGCACCCGGGCCGGCACCTTTCGCAGCTCCGTGCGCACCAACCAGAAGTGGATCGTCGGGCTGCGCCACTCGGGCAGCACGCGGATCAGCCTGCCCTCGGCCAGCGCGGCGGCGGAGGCCCAGTCGGGCACCAGCGCCAGGCCCGCCCCGGCGATCACCGCGTCGAGCTGCGCGTCCGCGGCGTTGACCAACACGCTCGACCGCATCCGG
>DFWT01000167.1 GCA_002381045.1 Rhodoferax sp. UBA4127 | reverse complement strand
GTGGTCAGCAGCAGCGTGTGGCGATGGCCCGCGCGTGGGCGCTGGCGCCACAGGTTTTGTTGCTGGATGAGCCCACCGCCAGCCTGGACCCGCACGCCAAGCGCGAGGTAGAGGCGCTGATGGAGGAGTTTGCCAGCGGCACGCCGACACAGTCCGCCATGACTCTGGTGTTTTCCAGTCACAACCTGGGTCAGGTCAAGCGCTTGGCCAGCCGGGTGATTTACCTCGAGCACGGGCGGGTACTGGCCGACTTACCGGTGCAAGATTTTTTTGGCGGGTCGTTGCTGCAACAGCAGTATCCGGCGGCCCATTTGTTTGTAAAAGGAGAAACCGTATGACAGTCAATGTATGTTCCAAGCTATTTATGCCTCTAGCCCTTATTAAATATGGGAGAACAGCTATCGCAGGTATAGCGATTGCAGGCGCAGCCCTGGGCGTGCAAGCGCAGACGATCACCGTGGCATCAACCACCTCAACCGAGCAGTCAGGCTTGTTTGCCCACCTGTTGCCGGAATTCAAGAAAGCCAGTGGCATTGATGTGAAGGTGGTAGCTTTGGGTACCGGTCAAGCCATTGACATGGGCCGCCGGGGCGATGCCGACGTGCTGTTTGTTCACGACAAAGTGGCCGAAGAAAAAGTCGTGGCCGAAGGCTTTGCGGTCAAGCGCTTGGAGGTGATGTACAACGACTTTGTGCTGATAGGGCCCAAGACTGACCCGCTCAAAACCAAGGGCAACGACATTGTTGAGGCACTCAAAAAGGTGGCAACCGGCAACGCCGAGTTCATCTCGCGCGGCGACAAGAGCGGCACGCACGCGGCGGAATTGCGCTTCTGGAAGCTGGCTGATCTGGAAGGCAAAACCGGCACCGGCTACAAGTCCTGTGGTTGTGGCATGGGTCCGGCCTTGAACATGGCCGCCAGCACCGGCGCTTATGTCTTGGCTGACCGTGGCACTTGGCTGAACTTCAAGAACCGCGCAGACTTGGTGGTGCTGGTGGAAGGTGACAAGCGCCTGTTCAATCAATACGGTGTGATGTTGGTTAACCCGGCCAAACACCCGCACGTGAAAGCCCTAGACGGCCAGAAGTTTGTCGATTGGGTCACCTCAGACGCCGGGCAAGGCGTGATTGCCAGCTACAAGATAGGTGGCGAGCAGTTGTTCTTCCCGAATGCAGCGAAGTAGGGCATCTGCATGAGTCCGTTCTTCCAAGCATTGACGTACATGCTGATTGGGATGGGTGTGGCAACTGGCGCGGGTGCACAAGCACCTGCACCCGCTGCCGTTGTGACGCCCATTGCCGTTTACGCTGCGGGCAGTCTTCGTGGTGCCTTGACTGCCATTGCAAAAGACTTTGAGGCCAGTACCGGTCAGCCGATCACGCTGACCTTTGGGGCCTCAGGTCTGCTGCGCGAACGCATTGAAAAGGGTGAGGCAGCTCAGGTGTTTGCATCGGCCGATACTGACCACCCGCAACGCTTGGCGACCAAAGGTGGTTGGCTGGAACCCAAGGTGTTCGTCCGCAACAGCCTGTGTGCACTGACCAGCGACAAACTGGAGGTCACACCTGCAAACTTGCTGGCGACTTTGCTGCGTCCAGATGTGCGCCTGGGCTCGTCCACACCCAAGGCGGATCCGTCGGGAGACTACACCTGGGAGATGTTTCGCAAAGCCGACGCACTGAAGCCAGGAGCCTTTGTCACGCTGGAAACCAAGGCGCAGCAGTTGGTCGGGAAAGTGGATTCGCCCAAACCGCCCGAGGGGCGACTGGCCTATGCCTGGATCATGGACAAGGGCGATGTGGATGTGTTCTTGACCTACTGCACAAATGCAGTGGCGGCACAGCAGGAGGTGCCCCGATTGAGGGTGGTGCAGTTGCCAGCTGAACTGCAAGTGGGTGCGGCCTACGGGTTCACCGTACGCTCAGCCGCGTCGCCATCTGCAGTCGCGTTTGGCGATGCCTTGCTGGGGCCGAAGGCGCAGGCCGTGTTTAGCCGACTGGGGTTTGCGCTGCCTTGACTGATTGGGTAGTGGCCCGCTGGGTGGCAACCTGCCACCCAGCGCCAATCCCCAACCATTGTCACTTTGCTGCTTTTGTTATAGCGTTTATCCTTTAAAAATAGAGGGCTAGCGTACAGATGTTTCCATAAGCGCTGTCAAAGGCACAGCCGCAAAGAAGGTCTATTACAATTACAAGTTACAAACTTCGAATTGTAAGAAATGATCCCTCGGCAAGCCAATTCAACCCTGCAACGCCTAGCGCAGGGGTTTCCGGTGTTGGGCATCACCGGGCCGCGCCAGTCGGGCAAGACCACATTGGCGCGCGCCATGTTTGCAGCCAAGGCGTATGTGTCGCTGGAAAATCCGCAGGAGCGCGAGTTTGCGTTGACTGACCCGCAGCGCTTTTTGGCGCGTTTCACCGACGGGGCCGTCCTGGATGAGGTACAACGCTGTCCCGCGCTGTTGTCTTGGCTGCAGCAGCTGGTCGATGAGCGGGCGGTGATGGGGGACTTTGTTTTGACGGGCTCGGCCCAGTTTGATTTGCTGGCGGGCATCTCGCAAAGTCTGGCGGGGCGCGTGGGACGGGTTGAACTGTTGCCGTTGTCTGGCGCTGAACTCGGGCAGGAGCGGCTACCGGCTTCATTGGACACACTGCTTTTTAAAGGCGGCTACCCGGCGCTCTATGACCGCACGCTGGCACCGACCGACTGGTTTCCCAACTATGTGGCAACCTATCTTGAGCGGGACGTTCGGCAACTGTTGGCCGTGCAAGACCTGAGCCAGTTTCATCGCTTTGTGCGCATGTGCGCGGCCCGCTCCGGGCAACTACTTAACTTATCGGCACTGGGGGCAGACTGTGGCATTTCTGCGGTGACGGCGGCCAAATGGTTGTCAGTGCTGGAAACCAGCTACCTTGTGATGCGACTGCCGCCTTATCACCGCAACTTTGGCAAACGACTGGTCAAGACCCCCAAGCTGTATTTTCTGGATGCGGCATTGATGGCCTGGCTGCTGGGCATTCGCGATGCCACCAGCATCGAGACCCATGCCGCACGCGGGGCCTTGTTTGAAACCTGGGTGCTGTCTGAACTGGTTAAGCAGCGCTTTAATGCCGGGCAGGGTGCTGAGCTGTTTTTCTGGCGGGACAACGTGGGCCACGAGGTGGATGTGGTGTTTGAAACACCCCAAGGTTTGCAAGCCATCGAGATTAAATCAGGCAGTACCTTTGCATCCGACTGGCCGCAGGCGGTGAGCAAATGGGTTGGTTTGGCGGACGCGCCCGCGTTACCACCACAAATCGTTTATGGTGGCAAGGACCGCTACGCAAGGCAAGGCTGCGAGGTGTTGGGGTGGAGAGAGTTTGCGCTGGGGCATTCAACGGCGATAAATCCACCGGTTCAGGGTTGACCTGAGCGTGGACTGCTGAGCGGATTTCATCGGGAGGCTAGAGGTTCAGGTGGCGACGGCGCAGCGATATCAGCTGGTCAGGGACATGGTCCAGTGGACTATAGTTTCCAGTGACTTACCCCCTCACAAATTCGTTAGGCGTCAAAGGAACGTACGCATGCAACTCCCCCGCAGTGGTCTAGCCATTATTGGGCTCGTCTCCTTCATCAGTTTCAGCAACGCATCCGAGCCTGCGACAGAACGCTCTGATTGGAAGAAGCATTTTGATGACGTCAGCGCTATAGGCACGATCATCGTAGTTGACGAGCGTGCATCCAGTAAGCACACCTTCGTTTACAACGCGAACAGAGCGAAGGTGCGGTACTCGCCGGCGTCGACCTTCAAGATTCCCCATACACTTTTTGCACTGCAGCATGGCGCGGTTCGCGATGAGTTTCAGGTTTTTCAATGGGATGGGGTCAGTAGAACGTTCGCCGGCCATAACCAAGATCAAGACCTGCGATCGGCCATGCGATATTCCACTCTCTGGGTTTACCAGCGGTTTGCAAAGCAAATCAATGAGAATCAAGCAAAGAAGTATCTAAGCTCAATTGATTACGGTAACGCGGACCCAACGACCTCCACTGGCGACTATTGGGTGGATGGGAACCTAAGAATTTCAGCAGTAGAGCAAGTTGCCTTCCTGCAAAAGCTGTATCGAAATCAACTTCCGTTTGCGGTGGAGCATCAACGACTGGTAAAGGACCTCATGGTCAACGAGGCGGACTATGAATGGATACTGCGCGCAAAAACGGGATGGGAAGGCCGATACGGTTGGTGGGTAGGCTGGGTTGAGTGGCGCGAAGGCCCGGTCTTCTTTGCACTCAACATCGAAACACCGAATCGCGCTGAGGATCTGGGTAAACGACAAATCATCGCCAAGACAGTTTTGCGCTCAATCCAGGCGCTACCGACCGATCCGGGCGATGGTGCTGAGCGTTGACGCCTAGTTCGAACGTTAAACCTGTGTTTTGAGTGACAACTTTGGAGTGCAGCGCAGGACTGCTTTCAGTTTGAACCCGTCCTGCTCTCAGCATCATTTGCTACAAAGTCGGAAGCAACTCACCCATATTGAAAATGCGTTATGGACGCAATCACTCAAGCGTCGCCAGTTCTGCAAGCTCGGCTTCAGTAAACACCCGGGAGCGGGTGTGAAAGGCTTTGCCCTCAGGGCCTTCCAACGAAAAGGTGCCGCCGTGGCCCTCGATCACATCGATGATGAGTTGGGTGTGTTTCCAGTAGGCGTACTGGGCCCGCCCGATGTAGAACGGGGTGCCGCCTACGTCACCAAGGTACACGTCGCCCGCACCCATGGTGATTTCACCGGGCAGGTAGCAGTTGGCGGCGCTGTTGTCACAGCAACCACCGGACTGGTGAAACATCAGTTCCGGGCCGTGTTTGGTTTTCAAGAAGGCAATCAGTTCCAGCGCGGCGGGTGTCGCAATGACTTTGTCGACCATGTTTGTCTCCAGTTTGGGATGGGACGATACGGGTGATCGCTGTGCAGCAGTCAATTGGGGCACCCCCTCATACTGGGATACCAGAAATCGGGGGGTCACCCCAAATGTCTACTGCACAGATGTCGTTGTAATCCCGGCTTTGTTGATCAGAAGAAACCGAGCTTGCTTTCGCTGTAGCTTACCAACAGGTTCTTGGTCTGCTGNNTCTGCTGGTAGTGGTCCAGCATGACCTTGTGGGTTTCACGGCCAATGCCAGACTCTTTATAGCCACCGAATGCGGCGTGCGCCGGGTAGGCGTGATAGCAGTTGGTCCAGACGCGCCCGGCCTTGATGGCGCGACCCATGCGGTAAGCGACGTTGCCGTTGCGGCTCCACACGCCAGCACCCAGGCCATACAGCGTGTCATTGGCAATGGCCAGCGCATCAGCTTCGTCCTTGAAGGTGGTCACGGCCAGCACTGGGCCAAAGATTTCTTCCTGGAAGATGCGCATTTTGTTGTGGCCCTTGAACAGGGTGGGCTGCACGTAGTAGCCGCCTGCGAGGTCGCCAGACATATTGGCTTGCGCACCACCGGCCAGCACTTGTGCGCCTTCTTGTTTGCCCAGGTCCAGGTAAGACAAGATTTTGGTGAGTTGCTCTTTGGAAGCCTGCGCACCGATCATGGTGTTGGTGTCCAACGGACTGCCTTGCACGATGGCAGCGACACGCTTCAAGACGCGTTCCATGAATTTGTCGTAGATGCTTTCTTGAATCAGCGCGCGGCTTGGGCAGGTGCAGACCTCGCCTTGGTTAAAGGCAAACAGCACCAGACCTTCAATGGCTTTGTCCAGGTAGCCGTCATCCTTGTCCATGATGTCGGCAAAGAACACGTTGGGCGACTTGCCACCGAGTTCCAGCGTGGCTGGAATCAGGTTGTTGGCTGCCGCTTGGGCAATGACGCGGCCGGTGGTGGTGGAGCCGGTGAAGGCGATCTTCGCAATGCGCTTGCTGGTGGCTAGAGGCATACCGGCTTCGCGACCATAACCGTTGACAATGTTGAGCACACCTGCGGGCAGGATGTCAGCAATCAGCTCGGCCAAAATCAAAATGCTGATCGGGGTGGATTCAGCGGGCTTGAGCACCACACAGTTGCCAGCGCCGAGTGCGGGCGCCAGCTTCCAGGCAGCCATCAGGATGGGGAAGTTCCAGGGAATGATCTGGCCGACCACGCCCAATGGTTCCTGGATGTGGTACGCCACAGTGTTTTCGTCGATGTTGCTCAGCGCGCCTTCTTGTGCACGCACGCAACCAGCGAAGTAGCGGAAGTGGTCGATGGTGAGCGGGATGTCGGCGTTCAGGGTTTCGCGGATCGGTTTGCCGTTGTCCACTGTCTCTGCATAGGCCAGCAGTTCCAGGTTGGCTTCCAGGCGGTCGGCGATTTTCAAAAGCATGTTCGCGCGGTCAGCTGCGGGCGTTTTGCCCCAGGCGTCGGCTGCAGCATGGGCGGCATCCAATGCCAATTCAATGTCTTCAGCCGTAGAGCGTGCAGCCTGCGTGTAAGGCTTGCCACTGATCGGGGTGATCACATCGAAGTACTGACCTTTGACCGGTGCGACAAATTTGCCGCCGATGAAATTGTTGTACTTAGCCTTGAAAGCAATTTTGGCGTCGGCTGCGCCGGGTGCTGAATAGATCATTCTGTCTCCTGAATATTTGCAATGAAATGAAAGAAATTTCCCTTGCGGGCTCTTATGACTGTCAAGTTGTGTGCCAGGGTTGGTGAGTTTGCTAACACCATGATTTACATAGGCCTTGCGCCTAGCTCTCACGGGTGGATTGACATTGACATGTCGACATCTGGAACACCTGTCGCACCCTGAGACAGTTTTGTGGCGGTGCATCTATGCATGCGGGTTCATATCGCCTGAAATGGTTTTGCTGCATACCATCGCGTCACAAAAAAATTGGCCGATCCATGGCCACAACTGGAGACACGTGTGCACACACAAATCACCGACCCGGCATTGCGCCAGGCGCGGCAGCATCTGCTTGAACACGGCGAATGCCCGCCTGAGGGCATCAACGCCCAGGTGGCACGGTCATGGCAACGCAGCCTGGCGGCTGGCCTGCTACCGAGCGGCCAACTGGGAGACACGGAGCATGCCAACTCTGCTGACCTCAAGCGTGCGATGGCCAGCCAGCATGAGCTGTTGCAGCACTCGCGGCCGGTCATGGAGGTCCTGTACGAGCAGGTGCGTGACAGCGAGAGCATGGTCATCTTGGCCGATGCACGCGGTACCCTGATGCATACCCTGGGGCGCACTGACTTTTTGCAACGCGCGCATCAGGTGGCCTTGTCATGTGGTGCGTCCTGGCACGAGCAGCACCGGGGTACCAATGCCATTGGCACTGCGCTGGCAGAGCGTTGTGGCATAGAAATCCGTGGGGCCGAACATTTTCTGGAGCGCAATGATTTTTTGACTTGCACTGCGGCGCCCATCCTCTCAGCCAAGGGTGATTTGTGTGGGGTGCTGGATATTTCAAGCGACCAGCGCGCGGGACATCCGCATACCTTTGGACTGGTCAGCATGGCCGCGCGGCTGATCGAGAACCGGCTGATCAGTGCAACTTATCAGCGGCACACGCGCCTGCATTTGCACCGCCAGCCTGCCGGCATAGGTACCGTGGCCGAAGGTATTGTGGTGCTGTCTGGCGACGGCTGGATACTGGGTAGCAATTCAGCCGGTTTGGCCTTGTTGGGCATGGTTCAAACCAGCCTGGGCGCTGTCAAACTGAATGCGTTGATTGATATGCCTCTGGACCAGTTGTTGTCCCAACACAAGCGCCGCCCAGGTGTGCCGTCCCAAGTGCATCGGCGTGACGGTGAGTTGTTGTTTGTGGTGGTTCAACAAGACACCCGTACGCTCGCTGGCCAGCCTGGGTCCGTGCATGAAGCACTGCCGCCTGAGCGCGGTATGTCCATTGCAGCGGCAGAGCCAGCTCAATCAGGCGGACTCTCAGAGGCTTTTGCACTTCTGGAT
>DFWT01000302.1 GCA_002381045.1 Rhodoferax sp. UBA4127 | reverse complement strand
CTTTGGTTGTTGCCGCTGGATGACAAGTACGGAGGTTGGGCGGCATCAGGCGAAATTGATGTGATGGAAATCGTTGGCGAAAAACCGCATCAGACGCTTGGCACCATCCACTTTGGCTCCACCTTTCCTGAGCGCGAACTGGTCACCCATGTGTACGACATCCCGAATGGCAGCACCGTGGCTGACTGGCATGTTTACACGGTCGAATGGGAGCCGGGTGAGATTCGCTGGTTGCTCGATGGGGTGTTGTGGGCCACACAAAACTTCTGGTGGTCGTGCAGCAAAAAAACCGCAGATGGGGCGGGAGTGGTCGCCAAAAGCCAGGCGGACGTCAACCCCTGGCCGGCGCCTTTTGATCAACCGTTTTACCTCATCATGAATGTGGCGGTGGGCGGCAATTTCCCTGGGCACCCGAACGCTGAGACCCAGTTTCCAGCGGAGATGGTGGTGGACTATGTGCGCGTCTATGACAAGGTAGGCGGCTATGGTGCTGCCAAGCCCATAGGTGAAGGCAAACTGCCTTTCCAAAAGAAATCAAAAACCAAAAAAACCTAACCCTCACTTACCGAGCATTTCGCCATGTCACAAACCTATTCTTCAACAGGCGGTTGGATTCCTGCGGCTGCTGGTACAGGTGCCAGCGCTGGCTTCACACCGGGATCAGCCGTGACAGCCTCGCCAGAACCTGCCCTGAGTGCTGCCGATCAGCAATCTCTGGACAAAGCGCTTATCCAAACTCTGAAAAGTGGTGTGCACGGACTGTGTTTTAGCCCGTACCTTGATGGTCAGGCGCCAGGCTCTCAAGTGACCGCAGAACAAATCAGAGCGCGTATGCAGATCATGGCACCTCATGCGCGTTGGGTGCGCAGTTTTTCTTGCACGGACGGCAACGAGCTGATTCCGCAGGTCGCGCGCGAGTTCGGTCTGAAAACCTTGGTCGGCGCTTGGTTGGGTACCGACGCCGAGATCAACGAACGCGAGATCGAAGGCGTGATTGCGGTGGCTCGCGCAGGCCAAGCAGACATTGTGGCCGTCGGCAATGAGGTGCTACTTCGCGAAGACATGAGTGAAGATGATCTGCTCTCATTTATAGAGCGGGTTAAACAGGCACTGCCTGGGGTAAAGGTGGGTTATGTCGATGCCTACTATCTGTTTGAGAAGCATCCACGCGTCACGGCCGCCTGCGATGTGCTGCTGACCAATTGCTATCCGTTTTGGGAGGGTTGCCCGCGCGAATATGCGCTTGACTACATGCAAACCATGGTGCGCCGGGTTCAGGCTGTGGCGGATGGAAGACCTGTCATCATCAGCGAAACAGGCTGGCCGGATAGGGGTTCTGCCTTCCGTGGCTCGGTGCCCTCCCGTGCGGGCGCCATGCGCTACTTTGTTGACACCGTCAATTGGGCTCAGCAAGCTGATGTTGACATGTTTTACTTTGCAGCGTTTGATGAAGCCTGGAAGGTCGGGGCAGAGGGTGACGTGGGCGCTTATTGGGGTTTATGGGACAAGGAAGGTCAAGCCAAATTTGCTGCGGAGTACAAGCTTTGACTTCCTCCATCCTTCAGCATCTCAAACCCGGCAATGCGATCTGTTATTCGGGCTATCGAAGGGGGCAGAGCCCTGACACACAGGTCTTTCCGTCCCTTGATGAGATTCGGGAAGACCTACATCTCTTGCAAAAGAACTGGCGTTACTTGCGTCTCTACGACTGCACTTTGCACGCCGAGCGGGTGCTTCAGGTTATTACCGAGGACCGCCTCGATTTTCAGGTGATGCTGGGTGCCTATCTTGGCCCCGAGATGAACAACTTTGGTTGCCCGTGGGGTGGTACCTACAGCGAAGAACAGCTTGAAAGGAGCACGCTGGCCAACAGCACCGAGATTGCGCGCCTGATTGAGTTGGCAAACCGTTACCCGAAGATCATTTTCAGTGTGGCGGTTGGCAATGAGGCGACGGTGGATTGGACCGACCATTTTGTGCCGGTCAGCCACATGATCGAGTACGTGCGCCATGTCAAACAGCATGTCAACCAACCCGTTACCTTTTGTGAAAACTATGTACCGTGGCAACACAAACTGCGTGACCTAGTGGCTGAAGTGGACTTCATCTCCCTGCATACCTATCCGGTGTGGGAGTACAAGCACATTCATGAGGCACTCGAATACACCAAAGAAAATGTGGAAAGCGTCGCGCGCTTGTACCCAGGCAAGCCGATTGTCATCACTGAAGCGGGATGGGCTACCAACTCCAATGGTCGAGGGATTCAGCCGCATAACTCGTCCGATGAGTTGCAAGCCATGTATTACCAGGATTTGATGGATTGGTCGGCAGAAACGGGCTTGATGGTTTTTGTGTTTGAGGCCTTTGATGAACCCTGGAAAGGCTCGCCTGACCCGCTTGAACCCGAGAAGCATTGGGGCTTGTTCAACGTGGATCGTCAGCCCAAACGCGTGATGCAACCTCTCTATGCCGACCTGATGCCTTTGGCGGCAGTTGCCTGAGCCTCTACCTGGAGCCAAGCCAATGCAACTCATGCATACCCATCGCACCCCAGACGTCGCCCTCTGGGACCATTACCGCGCATTGCGTGAGCAGTGGACCCATGAGGACAATCTGGTCAACCAGCGCATGGGCTGGTTGATCTGGTCCGAGGGTTTGATGTTTACCGCTTACGCCGCACAGTCCCGCGAAGGGCTGAACTGGCTGGTGATGGGGTTTCCGCTGTTCGGCATCTTGGTGGCTTTCTTGGCCGGTGTGGGCGTCTACACAGCGATGGCAGCCACCGACGACATCAAACAGCAGTTTGATGAGGCAGGGCTGAACGACCTGTGCCCGCTGGCTCCGGCCAGTCATATTTCTCACCGCGGCCGTTGGGCCGCAAAGTCGCTTCCCTTTGTCTTCGGTGCGCTATGGTTGCTGGCACTGCTCAGCAGCCTTCGCCATTGATCGGCTGACGTCACTCACCCTAGAAAGCATCGTATGAACACACCCGTCCCCACAACCCACAAGGTTTCATTCGCCCACAAGGTTGCCTTCGGGCTGGGCATGCTGGCCAACCAAATGTTCCCGGCTGCACTGGGTATCTTCATGGTCGTGCTAGTGCAGGACATGGGTTTTCCCGGCTGGATGTGGGGCGTGCTGTTTTTTCTGCCACGGGTCTTTGATGCATTCACAGACCCGATCATGGGGTTTATCTCTGACAACACGCGGTCCACCTGGGGCAGACGCAAGCAGTACGTGTTCATTGGTGCCATTGTCATGGGCATTTCGTTTGTGGCGATGTGGCAACTCTATCGTATCGATGGCGTCAACTACAACTTCGTCTATTTTCTGTGCTGGTCAATCGTTTTTTATGCGGGGTTGACACTGTTTAGCATTCCGTACGTGGCCATGGGGTATGAGATGAGTGACGACTTCCATGAGCGCACCAGCATCATGGCGGTTGCGCAGTGGATTGGCCAATGGGCCTGGGTGATTGCACCGTGGTTCTGGGTTGTGATGTACGACCCAAAGTGGTTCGAAAACGCCGACACGGCTACGCGCACGCTGTCGATTTGGGTTGGTGTCATTTGCATGCTGCTGGCCATGGTACCGGCGCTATTTTTACCCAGCCGCTCGACCAAGGACGACGTCCATCTGGTGCCCTTGAATTGGGCCAACTTCGGCGGCGGCATGCGTGAGATATTGATTGGTTTCAAGGAATCGTTTGGCTATGTCGCCTTTCGCAAGCTGTGCTACGCCACCTTCCTGATCTTCAACGCCTTCAATACAGTGGCGGCGTTTTCATTCTTCATCGTCGTCTATCACCTGTTCAACGGCAACACGGGAGACGCATGGATCTGGCCCACGCTTTTTGGCAGCGTCGGCGCACTGGTGACCACCTTCGCTGTCATTCCGACGGTGGCATGGATGTCGAAGAAGATGGGCAAAAAGAACGCCTTCATGGTCTCGCAGGGTATCTCCATCATCGGCTACGTGCTGCTTTGGTTCCTGATGGTTCCTGGCAAGCCCTGGATGTTTATGTTCGCGCTGCCGTTCTTCTCTTTCGGCATCGGCGGCCTGTTCACGCTGATGATGTCGATGACNNGGCGCCATCTACTGGTGGATGGTGAAGTTTGGCTTTGCTATCGCTGGTCTACTCAGCGGTGCCATCATGTCTTTTGTCGCGTTCACACCGGGCGCCGCGACGCAGCCAGCAGGTGCTGTTGACGGGTTACGTCTGTTCTATTCTGGTGTGCCCATTTTTGGCACTTTGCTGGCGATGTGGATCATGCGTGACTACGACCTCGATGAGGCACGGGCCACCGAGGTCCACGCCGAGCTCGAACGGCGCAAGCGGCGCGGTAGCGTGTCTTCCCAAGGCTCAGGCGCCCGGCCCTGGCTGGTGGAGCATGGCCTGCACTTGCCAGCCATGCTGGGGTCACCTTTGACCGGCAAGACGCCCGCTGAGGTCAGCGCCATGTACGCCGATCAGATGCGCAGCGGTGTCTATGGCCTGTGCTTCAGCGCCTACACGGAAGGGCAGGGCGCGGGCGACCAGCTAACTGAGGCGCAAGTGCGACGGCGAGTCTCGGTCATTGCGCCGCACACCCGCTGGGTGAGGTCGTTCGCCTGCAGCGAAGGGCACGAGCTGATTCCCCGTCTGGCACGCGAGCATGGACTAAAAACCATGGTGGGGGCCTGGATCAGCCACGACCGGGACCGAAACGAACGCGAAATCGCCGGACTGTTGACGCTGGCTGAGGCCGGCCTGGTCAACATCGCGGTGGTGGGCAATGAGGTGCTGCTGCGCGGGGAGCTGCCCGAAGCCGAGCTGCTGGAATACATCCGGCGCGTCAGGGTTGCCTTGCCGGAGGATGTGCCCGTGGGTTGCGTCGACGCCTACTACCAGTTCTTGGAACGCCCGGCGCTGACGGCGGCCTGCGACGTGCTGCTTCCGAACTGCTACCCGTTCTGGGAAGGCACAGACATCACCATGGCAGCGTCCTACTTGCGCCGCATGGTCGGACTGGTGCAGGCGGCGGGTGGCGAAAAGAGCGTCATCGTCACTGAGACAGGTTGGCCAGGCAACGGACAGCCCGTTGGCGCGGCCGTGCCATCGGCCGAGAACGCCATTCGCTATTTCGTCGATGTTCAGCAATGGGCTCGGCAGGACGGCATCAAGTTGTTTTACTTCTCGTCGTTCGACGAGCCGTGGAAACTTCGTCTGGAAGGTGACCTGGGGACGCAATGGGGACTTTGGGACAAGGATGAGCGCCCCAAATACGCCTAGGCCTGGCCCCGTCAGACCCTAAAAACTGCACTGATTCAGCAACCTGTCTGGAAAACCTATGCAATCTCAAGACCTCGCGCGTCAACTTGATTTGCCAAAAAAAGCCATTGCATTGGTGCTGGCCGGCGGGCGCGGCAGCCGCTTGCACGACCTGACCGACCGGCGCGCCAAGCCAGCGGTGTACTTCGGTGGCAAGTTCCGCATTGTTGACTTTGCCCTCTCAAACTGTTTGAACTCGGGCATTCGCCGCATTGGTGTCATCACACAGTACAAGTCGCACAGTTTGCTGCGGCATTTGCAGCGCGGCTGGGCCTTCCTTAAAACCGAGATGAACGAGTTTGTCGATTTGTTGCCCGCCCAGCAGCGCATGAACGAAGAGTTTTGGTACCGGGGCACCGCCGATGCGGTATCGCAAAACAGGGACATCCTGGACAGCTACAACGCTGAGTATGTGGTGGTGCTGGGTGGTGACCACATTTACAAAATGAATTACGCCTTGATGTTGGCCGACCATGTGGCCAAGGGCAAGGAATGCACTGTGGCCTGTATCGAGGTCACCCGGGAGGAAGCCAAAGGCTTTGGCGTGATGGCAGTTGATGATGAATGGCGCATTACCGATTTTGTTGAGAAGCCCGCAGANNTATATATTCAATGCCAAGTACCTTTATGCCGAGCTTGAGCGAGACATGGCGGACCCCGATTCAACGCATGACTTCGGAAAGGACATCATTCCGCGTGCAGTGCGCAATGGTGTAGCGGTGGCGCATCCGTTTGCCATGAGCTGTGTGACCAGCGGGCCAGATGAAGCACCTTACTGGCGCGACGTCGGCACCATTGATTCGTATTGGGATGCCAACATTGACCTGACTGCGACCGACCCATTGTTGAACCTGTACGACACACACTGGCCGATTTCTACCTTCCAACCCCAGCTGGCGCCTGCCAAGTTTGTCCATAACCTGGATGATCGGCGTGGTGTGGCGGTCGAATCTTTGGTGTCGGGCGGTAGCATCATCTCTGGGCATGTGTTTCGGTCGGTCTTGTTTTCCAGTGTGCGGGTGCATTCCTTCGCCAAGGTCGAATGGTCGGTGCTCTTGCCTGAGGTCGAGATTGGACGCCATGTCCGGCTCAATCGGGTCATCGTGGATCGGGCTTGTCATATTCCGGATGGCATGGTCATTGGCGAAGACCCTGTGCTGGATGCCGAGCGTTTCCGGCGCACCGAAAGCGGCATTACCTTGGTCACAAATGCCATGCTGGCCAAATTGACAAACTAAAACTTCTGCGAGGGGGCGCTGCGGCGTCAGCGTCAAAAAATGACTCAAAAAACTGCATTGCAAGTCGATGGCTTTCACCTTGCCGATTTCAATTCCTCCCGGCCATTCTCGAGTTTTTTACCCGGCATCGCCGGTACCGGTGGTAAACCTTTGTGGGTTTTCTATACCAACCGTGGCCAGTGCATTTCAAGTTTTGGCGTGCGTGACAAAAACGGTGCCATGCTGGAGTTCTACCCTGCTAACAAAGCCTATGCGCTGACTTCGCTGCTGGGTTTTCGGACTTTCATCCAGATAAAAGGCGCAGACAACACACTGTATGAGCCATTTCAGATCGGTCAGGTGCAAGGCAGCACACAGCGGCTGATTGTCCGGCCAGAAGAGATCGAGATCGAGGAGACTCATCAAGCTCTTGGCTTGCGCGTACGCGTCGTCTACTTCACGTTGCCGCGGGAAAGCCTGCCCGCACTGGTGCGCAGCGTGACGGTCGAGAACATTGGAACGGAACCGCTGCAAGCACATGTGTTGGATGGTTTGCCGCAAATTGTGCCTTTTGGTCTGCAGGAGAGCCCGCTTAAGGCAATGTCACGCACCATGGAAGCCTTTGCAGAAATCCGCCACGTGACCGAACACCTGCCGTTTTTCAAGCTGAAGGTGGAGCCCTCAGACAAGCCTGAAGTGAAATGGATTGAGGGTGGATTTTTCACGTTCACCATGCACCAAGGTCAGTCAATGCCTGTGGTGGTTGACCCTGATCTGGTGTTTGGAACCGACACCAGTTTTCGCACCCCCCTGGCCTTTTTGGCGCAGCCGGACATTAATGCCTACCAGGCGCGCCGCGAAACATTGACCGGTTCGGCATTTGCACAAATCGCACTGTCCTTGGCCCCTGGCCAAAGCGCTTCATGGGATTCCTATTTCGGCCAGGTGCCCGCGTGGGAAATGGCCCGCACGTTTCGTGAGAGGGTGGCAGCCAGCCCCACTTATGCCAGTGGGCGACGGGTTATCAACGCCCAATTGATCAAAAGCATCGGTGAGAGATTTGCCTTGCTGGCCGGACCGCCCGCGCTGGACCCCTACACACAACAGGCATTTCTGGACAACACGCTGCGCGGTGGTCAGCCTGTGGTTGTGCCTGGTGCATCAGGTGCGCGTGTGTTTCATACTTTTACGCGCAAGCATGGTGACATGGAGCGCGATTACAACTTTTTTGAACTGGCCCCCAGCTACTGGTCGCAGGGCAATGGAAATTTTCGGGATGTCAATCAGAACCGGCGCTCCGAGAATTTCACCTACGACGACGTGGGTACCAGCAACATTGAAACGTTTTTCAACCTGATCCAGCTCGACGGCAACAACCCGTTGGTGATTCAGTCAGAGAAGTTTTGTTTGTCGGCACTGGCCATGCACCAATTGGCCAGCCAATGGCATCTGGCGCAAACCGACAAATGGCAGGCCAAGTTGGGCACGCCGTTCAGCCCTGGGCAATTGATGGAGTCACTGGTCAAGGCCTATGGCACGCCAGAGATCTCCCAGCCTTGGTTTGAGTTGATCATCGGCCTGGCTGACAAAGTGCAAGATGCCACCCACGGAGAAGGTTATTGGGTTGACCACTGGATCTACAACCTTGACCTGCTCGACAGCTATGTCGCGCTGTTTCCTGATCAGACTGGGACGCTGCTGTTTGGTCAGCGGCAGTACACCTTTTACGACAATGAGCATGTCGTGAAGCCAAGGGCAAAGAAGTATGTGTTGCGCGCGGACGGCTCCGTCAGACAATTGCATTGCGTTCACAAGGATGTCGAAAAGACTGAGCTCATTGCCAAGCGTACCGAGCAGCCGAGGTTGATGCGCGACAAGCACGGCATTGGCAGCGTTTATCGCAGCACCTTGTTCGAAAAGCTGGTGTGTCTGCTGGCGGTCAAGTCAACCCTGTTTGACCCGTTTGGTTTGGGCCTGGAAATGGAAGCGGAAAAGCCCGGTTGGTGCGACGCACTCAATGGCCTGCCCGGTTTGGTTGGGTCGTCCACGCATGAGGCCTATGCGCTGCAGCGAGCCATTGCCTTTGTTCGCATGGGACTCAAGGCTCAGGATGGTTCGCAGCCGATTGAACTACCGACGGAAGTGGCAGACCTGGTGCGTTCGGTCACCCGTATTTTGATGGCTGCTGATCTGCACGATTTCTTTCCCACATGGGATCAACTTGCCAGCGCCCGTGAAGCTTTCAGGGACAACACCCGCTTGGGCATCGCAGGTACAAATGAGTCCTTCACCGTGGCTGCACTGTTAGAGTTTCTGGATGTCGTTCAGGCTACCTTGTCACGTGGTTTGGTAAAAGCCAGGGACGCAAACGGCCTTCCCATCAGCTATTTCATTCACGAAATCGCCCGACACGATGTGCTACCACCGGAACGGTCAGAGCACGATGCGGATGACGAGACAGCTGCCGTGTATGTCCGCGCTTGCAAGTTTCACCACAAGCCTGTTGGTGCTTTTCTGGAGGGCACAGTGCAGGCGCTGCGAACCGTCGACTCGGCGACTGATGCCAAGGCAATGTACCTAGCGGTGCGCAACTCCATGCTCTATGACACCAAGCTTGGCATGTACCGGGTCAACGCGCCGCTGGACGACATGAGTTACGAGATCGGACGCAGCAAAATCTTTTCGCCTGGTTGGTTAGAAAACGAGTCGATCTTTTTGCACATGCATTACAAGTTTTTGCTGGAGACTCTGCGTAGCGGGCTGCATGAGGAGTTTTTTGCTGACCTGCAGAAAGGCTTGGTGGCCTTTCTCGATCCGGCTACTTATGGCCGCTCTCCGCTTGAGAATTCCTCTTTCATTGCCAGCAGCCGTTTTCCGGACGCCAAGGTGCATGGGGTGGGTTTTGTGGCGCGCCTCAGTGGGGCCACCGCAGAGTGGATCAGCATGGTGCTGCACATGGGGTTGGGTTCCGCGCCGTTCGTGGTTGAAGCAGGGCAGCTGCAATTCAAGCCAAAACCGGTGCTGGCGGATTGGATGTTTACCAGCCAAGCCACAGGGGGCTTTGCCGCCAACAGTTTTGGTTTCAAACTGTTTGGCCATACCTGGGTGGTTTACAACAATCCCAGGCGGCAAAACACCTTTGGGCACGATGCGGTTCAGCCTGTGGCTTTTAAGTTGACCTATGCCGATGGAACCAAGCAAGCTCACACCGCAGATTCGCTGTCTGAGCCGTTGGCGCGTCAACTGCGCGACGGTAAATTGCAAAGCCTGGTGATCACCTTGGGTTAAAGCCCGAGGGGCTTCACCGCTCAGTCAGCGCCATTCGCAAGGTAAGTGGCGATTGAGTGCGGCGGCAATTCGGTCGCTGCAGTCTTTGCATCTAAGCGCAGTGCAAAGGCGATGGCTTGTTCGGTGCGGTTCATCACCACCACCGCTACCGACCCATCTGGGTTAACAAACGCAGTGCTCTCCAAGTCTTGCCGACTGGCGGCGCACAGTACGCGCTTGGCGCCGGGCTTGATAAAACGTGTGAAATGCCCGAGGTAGTAGTACGAACTTTGGTGCAACAGCGCGTCATTGGCNNGCATAGCGTTCGCCCAGCGCCCACGAACCCGTGTGTGGACCACCTTCCTGGCAACCTTCAGTGAACAGCAATTGCTTGTCAGGCCATGCATCATGGGTAAGTTGCACCTGTTCAAAGTGAGGTTCGCCGTACCAATGAAAGCCAGCACCCCACACGTATTTGGCTGCTTCAGGATCGGAATACACCACACTGGCACGCTCCACCAGATGGTCCCGGTTGTGATCCCAAATCACAATTTTGATATGCCCCAAACCAGCCGCTGCCAATGCTGGCCCCAGATGGTCGCGTACAAAGTCGCGCTCTTCTTCGGCGCTGTAGATGCAGGAGTCCCAGCGTTGGGTCGCTGCCGGTTCGTTCTGAACCGACACTGCCCACACTGGCACGCCCTCATTCGCGTAGGCTTGGATAAATCGCACAAAACATTGGGCCCACGCTTGTCGAAACTGCGGCAGCAGAAAGCCGCCGTTATTCATCTGGCCGTTGCTCTTCATCCAGGCCGGTGGGCTCCAGGGTGACACCAGCAGTTTGATCGGCTGCTTGGCCACACGCTGCGCTGCCTTGATGAAGGGCAGCAGTGCTTGTTTGTCACGCTCAATGTTGAACCCACTCAGATCCACATCACTCGGCGTTTCCACGTGGGCGTAGTTGCCCAGTGAAAAGTCGCAACTGTTCATGTGAACACGGCACAGCGAGTAGCCGTGGCCTTGTTCAGTGTCGAAGTAGTTGTTGAGTACTTCTAGTCGGCGAGTCGGACTCAGCTTCTGCCAAGTGACAGCGGCAGCTTCAGTGAAGGCGCCGCCGAAGCCTTCAAGGGTTTGGAACGTTCGCTCTGGATAAATCCAAACCCGACTTCCAATTCCTGGGTCTCCTATGCCTAACTGTTGGGACTGTTCAGTTGAGCGATCTGAACAGTCCTTGGCTGTTAGGTATACACGCATGAGTGCGTTACTGTGCCCAATAGATGTTGTCCAGTCTGATCTCTGGCATGCCGCTTCGTGCAGTGTTGCCTGTTTCGCTGTAGATATCAGCAATGGCCAATCGCGTCAGAATGTAGCGTAGATCTAGCGCTGGGTTGGCAGTCTTGAAGGCACTTAACGGAATGCGGACATCACACCACACAGCTGTACTGTTTGTGCAGTAACCGTAACTGTCTCCGCCTGAAACCAGTACATTCGCCTCCACAACGTTACCAAGTTCAGTATCGCTGGAAATCCCAACTCTCAATTTACCCTGATAGCCAGTTTTGACGCTGAAGTGCACAGCGCCATTGGCAAAGTTGGTCATGTTTGAGCTCACCACTGGATTGGCAGATGACTGCCACAGCAAACCCCATCCATAGGAGTTTGGCAAGGCCAAGAAATTGGACAACTTCAGGAAATTGCTTGTGGCAAGAGAGGCCCCGGTGTCACCAGAAGCAGAGTCTCCAACAGCAGGGTAATCAAAGGTGAAAGGCGTGCCCCCACCAAATTGGTCTGCACGAAGACCAGTTGGCCAACGTGTGACCGCTTCGGAATGAAGGACAAACTTGGCGTCCGTTACCGGCAGGTTAAGCACGGGAGGTTTGAAGTAAATCGCATTGCTTGCGTCACAGCTGCCAGCTTCTTTGACCCAAGTCGCAGCAGTGTTAAGGCTCTGAGCAGCGCACCGGGCTTCACGTGCCACGTTGAACAAGCCCCAGCCGTCATCTTTGCCCTTCCATGGCTCATCAAAAGCCTCAAAATAAAAGACATTTTTGGGGCCAGCACCAGTTTTGCCCTCGGCGGCCCATGCCAACAAACGATCAAGGTACATTTTCTGATTAACGGGGTGCGCCAGAAACTTGTACCAGCCGTCACCCGGGTCTTTGTTCATCCAACCCGTTTCGCCAATCACAATGGGCATAGCACGTTGGCCTCGGGTGTCCAGGAAGTTACGTGCAGCTTGGTAGTCAGCCTTGGTCGCCACCATCGCTGCGTCCATCATGGCTGCTGCACGCTTTGTTAAATCTGTCTCTCCCAACTGCTTCCAGTCCCATTGCTGCGCAAGAGGTAAATAATGGGTGTCTACCATGGCGTAGGTGTGCACGGCGGCAAAGTCGATCACATCAAGAATTGCGCGATCAGCAGCGGCGTAATAAGCCCAGTTGTCGTCGGTTGTTACGGGTTGCTTAATCTGGCTACGCACGGTGGCGATATTGGCAGCAAGCTCCTCTACAGGTATTTTGTGGCCACTCCAACTGACCAAAGACTCGTTGCCGACACTGACTGCCACCACGGTGTCGGGGTAGCTGTTGGCCAAGGCAACGCCACGCGCCATTTGGTCTTTGTTGCCTGCATCGTTGTTGCCGGCCATCCACATGCCCAGGTAAACCTTGATGTCGAGCTTGGGTTGGCTGGTATCAATGACGCGCAAAACGCGTTGCGCCACTTTTTCATCGCTATCAAAAAGGCGGATCAAGCCAAAGCCTGCCTGTTCCAACAGCCGTAAGTCCTGCAGAACTTCGGCATCTGTCACATCTTCACTGGGTCGATCTTCATTAAAAACCGAGTCTCTATAAGGGGAATAATTCACCGCCTTGCGGGCGGTGAAATCTGCGCTGAGGGCACGCAAGCCACTTGGTGTGGTCGTGACATCAGACACTGGTGTCGTGCCTCCCCCCCCACCACAGGCGACAAGAACTGTCATCAATGCAGCTGCCGTAAGTATCTTGGCAACATGCAGGGACCGCGTTGCGATCGGAAAAAGATTTGAATTCATAGAAGTGATCTCTGGCTCGGTCAATTTAGAAACCGTAAGTCATTTGGGCGGTAAACCAGGTGCCATCTCGGGAGATGCGCGAGTCAACGCCACTGAATGAGTCATTGCCTGGCATGGACATGGGAGACAGACCCAAACGCGCATAGTGAATAGCGCCGATTTGGAAGTCGAATTTCAGGCCTTTGCCGTAGTCGTACTGCAAACCTGCCACGCTGAACAAGGCAGAATTGCTTTGCCCTCGTTCGCTGGGGTTATCTGTTTTTGCGGTTCCCAGGTGGACAAAGCCAATCGAGGGTGTCCACTTGCCCATGCGGTAACGCGCGCCCCACATCAGGTCATAAGAACTTGCAGCGTAGCCTGGGTTTTGAACACCATTCAGTGTCGCATTCCAATCCACATTGAACATGCTGTTCCATTGCAGGGTAGTGGGGTTTTGTACCGCGTTGGCACCACTCCACCAGTTACGCCGAACGCCACCGGATACCTCGATCTGGCTGTTTATTTGGTAAGTCCCCATCACCATAGCAATTCCCTGGCTGGAGCCGGTTAGCAGCGGGTCATCGATTGCAAACGGGGTGAGACCAGCGAATGGGGCGTGACCCCAAGCGCCTGGACCACCGTTCTTGGTGTCTTGCAGAATCACATCCATCTGCAATGGTCCGCGGTAATACTTGGCCGTCAGTTCTAGAAACTTTGGCTTGTTCTTGGTGAAAGCCTTGTTGCCTGGGTCGTAGGTAGCTTCCAGGAACAAGTCACCACTCTGAAAGTCAATCAATCGTGTTTGGTAACGGTAGGCGTTGGCCAGCATACCGTAGCCAGCGCCGCTTTGCGACCAAGGCTCGGACAATCCTATGTTGCTGCCAATCGGGTAGTCCGCCTCGCGCCATGAGCGGGTGGTCATGCTGCCGATAGTGAGTCTCCCGTAGTCCTCGTGGCTTAGGGCTAGGTTTCGCTCGTACCAGAAGCCTGGAATGTCCTCTTTGCTGCCGTAGCGGTCATCGTAGGGAAGGTGTTCACCATTGGCAATGCCATCACGCCAGCGTTGGCTTAGTAAGCCTTCCAATTTAAATCCTTTGCCCAGGTTGAATTTCACACCCAGAAACGGTTGAACCTGATAGTCAATCGTAGTCAAACTCTGGATGGGCTGGCCGGGCAGCAGCGCATCGGCCCAGATTTTTTGTTTTCCCTCAGTGGGTCCAACCCATTGGCAGCTTAGGCACCGGGTGTCGTGTTGACCCAGAGTAAGCTGTCCAAAGCCATTAAAGCTGAACATGCCGTCTGGGCCGAAGTCAATGGCTTGACTTGCAAAGGGCGTGGACAGTGCTGCCAACAAAAAGCCGGTCTGCAGCAGGCGAGAGTGCTTGCTAACCATTGATAACGAAGCCAGCCGAGCGGCCGCTCCAACAGGGTTGGTTTTCATGTTCATTGTGATCAGGTACCGGTGAAATGTGAAAGCGCTTTCATATTGCGTCCATCTTCGTTCTTTTTTTGTCAGTTGAAACTCGGTATTTTCCCTAGTCCNNCACACTGTTAAGGTGGTTTTTGAGGACCCAAAGAATGAAGTTACTGAACAAATGGTGTCTAGGGCTTGCTATCGGCGTTACCGTTGCGTTGGCTGCCACCGCACAGCCCGTACAAGTAGGCGCTGGCGCCTACCTTGCCAGCCCCAAGAGCGGCGACAAGGCGCCACCGGCGGCACCGCATCGCACCGACGATATGCTCAAGCTGGCGGCGCCAACCAATCAGTGGTATTCCACGATCATTTTTAACCCCAAGCCCGAGGCGCTGTTTGCCCACCCGCTGACTGTCAAGACCACGCCTGCCGGGTTGGAAGTGGCTTTGCCCAGCAAACAGGTGGTTCCCACCGAGTTTCGTGAAACCGAGATTCACTACCCACACCGCGACGCGTTGGTGATCTCGCCTGTGGCCTTCGAGCCAGGCCCGGCCAAGCTGGCCCGGGCGTCAGATTGGGCAGTTGATATTGCCATGGACCGGGGTGCAGACCAGATGCGGGTCACCACGGCCCACGGTAGCCCATACGCACACATCACGCTGTCGCGTGGCGATGTCCGCATCAAGCTGCCATCGGCCGGCGAGCGATTTGCCAGCGACGCCGATGCGCGCGTGCTCGCCTTGCGTATCGGCGGCAAGTCGTATGCGCTGTTTGGCCCCACCGGCGTGCGCTGGGAGTCGGTTTCGGCCACCGAATGGGTTGGGCGGCTTCCTGCTAGCGCGGGCTACCTGTCGGCGGCGGCGCTGCCGGATGACCGCGCGGAAAGCCTGAAACTGCTGACGCGCCACGCTTACGCCTTCCTGCAAGACACCCGCGTCGAATGGCGGTTTGATCCGGCCACCAGCAAGGTCGAGACCACTTTTACCGCCAAAACCCGCGTGATGGAAGGTGCCGACAACGGGCCGCTGCTGGGGCTGTACCCACACCAGTGGTTCAACAATGTATCGGTTGCTGACAAGCTCGGCCCCGCGTACGACAGCATCCGCGGCAAGATTCGCCTGCTGGCTGCTAGCCAGTTCAAGATTGAGCGCACCTACACCGGTGTGCTGCCTTACTGGCCTGGCATCAAAGAGGGCCCGGGTGCAACTGAAGTGAACGATCTGTTAAACAAAGACTTTCGCACACGCCGCCAGCTCATTCCTGGCCAAGAAAACAAAGACAACTGGCGCACCAGCGCATATTGGCAGGGCAAGGGCCTGACACGCGCCACCCAACTGGCATCAGTGGCAGAGCAGCAGGGCGATAACGATAAGCGCGACCAGTTGCTGTCGCTCACCCGCGAGCGTATGGAATGGTGGTTTGGTGGCGGTGGCCGCAGCTATTTCCATTACAACAAGGCGCTGGGGACGATGGTCACCTACCCAGACGAATTCTTTGCTGCTGAGGAAATGAATGACCACCACTTCCACTACGGTTACTGGATCCGCGCTGCCGCAGAGCTCACCATGCGCGACCCGGCCTGGGGTGCCAAGGACAAATGGGGCGGCATGGTCGATATGCTGGTAGCCGACATCGCTAACGCAAAGCGTGGGGGCACAGACTTTCCGTTCCTGCGGCCTTTTGACCCCTACTCTGGCTTCTCCATGGCCTCGGGCGTTGGCTTGTACGACTTTGGCAACGGGCAGGAATCCACTTCCGAAGCCATCAACGCCTGGGCCAGCCTGATTCTGTGGGCTGAAGTCACCGGCAACCGTGAGCTGCGCGACCTTGGTATCTACCTGTACACGACCGAGATCGATGCCGTGAGCCACTACTGGTTCGACATCCACAAGCAGGTGTTCCCCCCGGAGTACAAGAACATCGAAGCCAGCTGGGTGTTTGGCGGCCGATACGCGCACAAGACCTGGTGGACCGATGAGCCGCGCCAGACCAAAGGTATCAACCTGCTGCCAGTCACCACTTTCTCTACATACCTGGGGCAGGACCCGGCTTACGTCAAACGCAATGTGGCCATATTGAAACCCGAGACGGACAGTTACAACGCCATCGGCAAGTTCCCGCCTAACCCTCCTCCAAAAGACGTTTGGCAAGATATCTTTGCCAAATACCTGGCTTTGGCTGACCCGGCAGCGGCTTTGGCCCAGTGGGACAAGTTTGGAAGCGTGGAAGCGGGTGACACCCGCACCCACACAATGCACTGGATGCAGAGTTTGCAAAACATGGGCACGCCAGATTTCAGTGTGACCGCAGATACCACCCTCTACAGCGTGTTCAAGCGCCCCGATGGTCGTAAGACCTATTTGGCCTATAACGCTGGCAAAGCTCCGATCAATGTCAAGTTCAGTGATGGTAAGAGCTTGACTGTGGCACCGGGAACCCTCGGCCGTTTGTGATGCGACGTGGTGTCTCTACCGCCAGCCTTCTGGTCGCTTGCGCACTGGCGGGGTGTGGTGGAGGCGGTGGCGGCAGTGCAGCCGCTGCTGGTGATGTGACTGCGGTGGTACCCGGCCCTGCGCCGGTGGCTTCAGCACCGGTAGCTCCACCTGCGTCTTCACCGGTCAGCGCTGTCACACCCACTGTTCCCGCAGCGGCAACGCTGGCGGGGTTTACCAGGCTGGTCTGGTCCGATGAATTCAGCGCAAACGGCCCGCCAGATGCCCGTAAATGGGCCTACGACACCGAACGCAATCAGGCGGGCTGGTACAACAACGAACTGCAGTATTACGCCAGCAATCGCCTTGAAAACGCGCAGGTGCTGGACGGCAACCTGATCATCACCGCACGCAAAGAGCGCCTGGCCACAGCCGCAGACTACGGCAATCAAAACTACACCTCGGCCCGCATGATCACCCGCGGCCAAGCCGCTTGGACGTATGGATTCTTTGAAGTGCGCGCCAAACTGCCCTGCAGTCTGGGTACCTGGCCTGCCATTTGGATGTTGGGCACCGGCGGCGTGTGGCCTGATGATGGGGAAATAGACTTAATGGAGCAGCGGGGCGGTAGTGCAGCCGATAAGACTTTGGTGCTGGGCACCATTCACACCCGGTTCAACAATTACTTCAAC